>JBFJOD010000057.1:0-19696 GCA_041617795.1 Gemmatimonadota bacterium
ACCTCCAGCGAGTGAATCACGCTGTCCGTGGCTACGGATATGATCGAGAGCGTACCGTCTTCACGGTTAGTCACCAGCACGAATTTGTTGTCCGGCGTTACCGCGATCCCTTCAGCGCCAGCGCCGGTGGTGATCTGACGGAGCACCGCACCGCTGCGAACATCGATCGCGGTGACATTGCCCGAACCGATGTTCGCGGTGTACGCCTTCCCGGCATCCTCGACCAGGGCAACCATGTGAGTGACTTCCTGACCGGTCTCGATGGCCCGCCTCACGACCAATGCTTTGGCATCGACCTCCAACACGTGCTTCGAGCCTTCCGTCGTCACCCAAACCGAGGACCCGTCGCGCGAAACCAGGATACCATGCGGGCGCGTGTGCTCTCCCAAGTCGACAGTGCCGGACACTCTCACATTGTTGATGTCGACGACCGTGAGGCTATTAGACCCGTAGTTCGCGATGAAAGCGACATGACCATCCGGCGTTACAGCGACCTCGTGCGGGCCGGGGCCCGTCTCCAATCGCTTCACCTCCTCGCCGGTCGTCGCGTTGAAGATCGATACAGTATTTTCGCTCTTATTAGTAACCAGCAGCAGGCCATCGAGGGTCAGCGGAGACTTCGGCGCTGGTGCCAGCGCCAGAACGGCTAGAGTGCCGGTGAGTAGCAAAGCGACGGATAGGCGCATCCCTTCCTCCAATGTTGAAGCGGGCCCGACCGCTGGCTCGAGTCCGGTCCGGGCGCCACGATATTCGGCTCAGTGGCTTAGCTAGAAACTACAGGCCTGCCGGGGCGGATAAAAGAGCGCGACAGTTACGTCAGATCGCGGCGAATCGTATGGCGTCGCTCGACCACTTCGGCGCCGCCTCCAGCGCCGCCATGACTTGATCCGGCTCATCCACTACCTGCCACATCGATCGGTGGCGGCGATCCATGAATCGCTCGGAGATGCAGCGCTCCAACACCTCGATACAAGGGTCGAAGAAGCCTCGCGTGTTGATCATGACGATCGGTCCCAAGAAAACACCAAGGCGCTTGAGCGATATCGCTTCCAACAATTCATCCAGCGTGCCGGAGCCGCCGGGGAGGGCGACGACGGCGTCGGCCCTGTCAAGCAGGGCGCGCTTACGGTCATGCAGGTCGTCCACCAGCACCAACTCCGGAACGCCCTCGTGGAACCACTCGAGTTCCTTCATGAAGCGGGGGATGATCCCGATAACCGTGCCGTCCTCAGCCAGGACCCCGTCGGCCAGGCGTCCCATCGAGCCGACGCCTCCACCGCCGTAGACAACCGCCAGCGAGTTGCGGGCGAGGATTCTCCCGAGCTGCTCCGCCGCTTGCAAGTAGACAGGATCGGCGCGGGTACTGGAAGCGCAGTAAACACACACGCTACGGATCGGCATGGTCTCCCCTCGCGTTAATCGAACTTGGCAGGTGCAAGTATGGCGAGCACGGCGGGGAGCCGTAAAGTAGGCCGGCTACATCCCGTAGATGGGCGTCTCCGGTGCAAACGCCGCCCAGGCGAACCAGAACGGCGTGTAATGCACGGCTTGCTCGAGTCGCTGGCCAGCCAGCGGGCCTTCCACCGCCTCACCGAAGAAGCTCCAGCGACTGCCGGTCTCTACATCAGTGTAGCCGTCAGCGAAGGCGCGGAAGCTGAGGATTCTTCCATCGACAGTTCGTAAGTAAGCCGCCGTGGCGCCTACATCGCGACCGTCAGCGATGCGGCGCGCATCCACAGCCGAGGCCGTTCCCGCGCGGTAGAACAGGACGACCGGCGCGGTGCCGACCTGATGGTTGATGACGTTCTCTTTGCGCAGCGTCTCCAGCGGATAGACGACGGCGGCCTCGCCGAGTTTGACCACCACGACTCGGGCCATCGTCGGCAGGCGGCCGTCGCTTTGTCCCCGGAAGAGGAAGGGCTGGCCCGTGTCATAGCCGCCGTAGGGGCTTTGTCCGTAGGGCCGGTTGTGTCCGGTCTCGCGACTGAGGACGACGCCATCGGGGTAGGCCTTCTTGAAATCGGCCCAGCTGACCGTCGGCGCCGAAAGAAACTTCAAGCTAGTGCCGGTGAGTTCACCGACGATCGCTTCGCCGGTCGCCTGTTGCCACCACGTCTCGGTCTGTCGGTCGTACATCACCAGGTCGCTGTGCCGCAGCTTCCCGGTCGTGCCGAAATCGAGGATCCTGTCGCCGACGCGCCGGTCGAAGGCGATCGCCGTGTTGCAGAGCGGACAGTAGGTCACCGAGACGGGTACGCCGCCCACCTCGTCGTTCACGATCTCATGCCAGATGAGGATCTGCCAGGGATAGCCGCGTACGGTTCCGTTGCGCTCAATCACCACAACTGGCTCCCTGTCGCCCAGCCAGCCGTCCGCCTTAGCCTGCGCGACGAACTCCGGATGGTCGATGGCCGGGATGCCATCTTTGGGCGGACCACCCGACATGATCTCATCCAGCGGCACTGAGTGCTTGCTGAAATCGGTCTTCCAGCCGCGCGTGCTGAAGGGAACGTTCACCTGTTTAGCCGCCGTTGCCTCTCCGCCCTGCTCCACCTGCGACTCGGCTTCGGCACATGCCAACAACGACGCCATGCCCGCTACCAGCAGGGCCGGCGTGGATTTCTGAGCTCTCATGACGATCCTCTCATAGACGGCACATCCAACGCTCTCGGGCGTAGAACATCTCCTGTGCGCCTGGGGTTTCCCGTGCTCGAGAACGAGCCGACTTGCCAGCGGGCAGGCGGCAGGACAAACTCAACCATTCGTCCCCTGGTGAATTGGAGGATCAGGCAGAGCCTTGAATCCAGCTGCCCAGCGAACCAGTGCCCTCGCGAAGGACTCAGCCCAAGACGTGAACGACACGTTTGGCAGGCCACTTCGCAACTTGCGTGTGTCGCTGATCGACATGTGCAACCTGCGCTGCAACTACTGTATGCCGGCGGACGAGTACGTCTGGCTGCCTCGAGAAGACATCCTCGACGTCGATGAGATCGACACGCTGGTGAGTTCGTTTACCCAGCTCGGCGTCGAGCGGGTACGACTCACAGGCGGCGAACCATTGATGCGCCGGGAAGTCACGCAGATCGTAGAACGGCTGGCTGCGAACCCGCGAATCCGCGACCTCAGCATGACGACCAACGGCGTGCAACTGGCTCGCCGTGCCGAGCAGCTACGAGCCGCCGGACTGCAACGGATAACGATCAGCCTCGATACCTTGCGGGCTGACCGGTTCAAGCAACTGACGCGGCGCGACCAGCTTCACAATGTGATTGAAGGAGTGGATGCCGCGCGCGAGGCAGGCTTCGACAGCATCAAGGTGAATTCAGTCGTCATCCGCGGCTACAACGACGATGAGCTGATCGACCTAATCGAGTTTGGTGCGAAGACAGGCGCTGAGGTACGGTTCATCGAGTACATGGACGTAGGCGGTGCGACGCAGTGGTCGATGGATCGAGTGGTGCCGCGGCGCGAAATGCTCGAGCGACTGGAGCGGCACTTCGGGCCGGTCCAGCCGCTCAGCGCCAACGGCTGGGCGCCCGCCGACCGTTTTGCGTTGCCCAACGGCAGCGTGTTCGGGGTGATCGCTTCTACGACCGAACCGTTTTGCAGCACCTGCGACCGGAGCCGGCTGACGGCGGACGGTCTCTGGTTCCTCTGTTTGTATGCCGCTATGGGCATCGACTTGCGGTCGCCGCTGCGGACGGGCGCGTCGCCAGAGGAACTGCTGAAGTTGCTCCAGGACGTCTGGAGGGGCCGAGCCGATCGAGGTGCTGAGGAGCGGAAGGCGCTCAACTCGCGAGGGCCACTTTACCAGATCGAAGATCTGAAGAAGGACCCCCACCGGGAGATGCACACACGGGGCGGCTAGACGGCCTCCGCATTCGCCAACTTCAGAAACTGCTGGTGAGCGCGTCGCTCGAGAGCCGACTTTGCGCACGACGCGCAGCGTCGACCCGCGACTGCAGCTCGCTATCCGCGCCACTCCAAAGCTGGATGAACTTCCCGTAGTAGTACAGCGCCCTCTCGGTGTCGCCACGCAACTCGTAAAGGCCGCCGAGGCGCTCGTAGGTCCCCGCTAGCGCGTACCAATCCGTCTCACCGGCTCGATACAGCCACGGCGTCTCGATGTAGCGCTCGTAGATGCTGATGACCGAGTCGGTCTGCCCGGCGGCGTCGTAGGCCTGGCCGAGCAGGGGCAGAATGCAGATCGGACAGGCGCCGCGATCGGCGAGTCGCAACTCGCGAACCGCATCTTCGGGCCGGCTCTCCGCCAGGGCGATCACTCCTTTCGCAACGTCCACACCGTCCTTGGCCCGGTTTCGGAAAGCTGGATCGACCGTCTTCTCCGATTCCGCCAGGTACCTGCGCGCACGGCGCACATCGCCAACCAGGGCGAAAAAGGTCGCGAGCAAATCATAGGGTCGTTCGAGCGGGTCAATCGTTGACAGCGGGTGACGCTGAAGCGCTGACTCGACCCTGTTCAAGGCTCTCTGTCTGTCACCGCGCAAGATCGCGTCATAGAACGCCATTCGCAGCGCGCCATTGAGATAGAGACCGAGCTGGCTCGACTTCTCTGCTACCGCCATCACGTGCCCGATCAAGTCCTCCGCCTCGCCAAGTCGCCCCTGGACCTCGGCAAGCTGCGCCAGCATGAAGCTGATGTTCATCCTCCAGAGCTCGCTGCCCTGCTGAGTATCGCTCAAAGCTCGAAGCCGCTGGCGCGCGGACTCGTAATCGAAACGCGAACTGGCCAGCGCGGCCGCCGCTACCGCCGCCGTCGGGTGATCGGGAAACAGTGAGGAGAAGCGCGCGAGGATCGTCTCGGCGCCGCTGTAGTCGCCCAGCGCGACGCTGGTACTGATGGCGTTCCCGAAGTATAACGCGCCACCGACCGAATCGACTTGGATGGCGCGGCGAAACAACGAGTCGGATCGGGCATATTCGCGGCCGTCCATATACAGGATGGCCAGATTGTTCAAAGCCCAAGAATCGTTGGGGTGCAGATTCAGCAGCGAACTGTACGCCGTCGTCGCCTTATCCTCTTCGCCGGTCACGGACATGTAGTAACTGCCGAGTGTGAGATAGCGCTCACGGTCCGTCAGGCGCTCGCGATGCTCGTACGCCTTGGTGAGCGCCTCGATCTGACGCGCCGGGTTCCGACCCATATTGCCCAGCACCACCCCCAGCTTCCTCCACGCCATGGCGAAGACGCTATCGCTTGCCACGGCTTGCTCGAGCAACGCGATCCCGCGTTCGTCGTCTCCTTGGTCGATCACATGCAGCGCTTGCGAGTAGTGCCGTAGCGCTTCGAGCGACGGCGTGGTCACCCGGTCCAACGCCTCGTTCGCCCGGATCGACTTCAGCGACTCGCCGATCCGTTCCCGCAACTTCTTCGAGAGCTGATCGATCGCACCGATTATCGCCGTCGAGTCACCCGCCGACTCGCGGTACGCGGCCAGGACCTGACCGTCCGGCGCGGAGATCAGGCGCGCCGCCATGACGAACCCGCTCCCCACCGGCGTGATATCGCCGGCGACCACCGCCTTGATGCCTTCGCGGATGGCGACCTCACGCGCCAACTCGAGATCGAGGGGCTGCCGGGGATCGCGCCGCATGCGGATCAGCACCTGGCCGACGGAGGCCGGGTCGACAACCGTGACGATGGGCGACTGGCTGAAGTCGATGCGGAACGCTTCGGTCGCCGCCCTTCCTAACAGGGGATCGCTGCTGTTGTTCTCGAAATCGGCGATGATCAGGCGCTCGCGGTCGTCGAGCACGCCGGCCGCCACCAGCGAGCCCACAGGTCCGACGCCCAGCGCGCGCATCGCCATGTAGCCGGCAACCACGATGCCCCAGAGGGCAAACGCTGAGACAAACCCCAGAATGGCCCTCCGCCACGTGAGCCAGGGACCGCCGTCCGTCGCAGCGGAAGGGGCCGCCGTAGCCGGCGAAGCAGAAACCGCCTCCAAACCCTCCGCGGGCTCGGCCTGGGACTGTGGGCGACCCGGCCTGCGCTTCTGGACCAGCGCCGTGGCCACCACGATGGGTAGCCCCAGCAGCAACAAAGCGATGACTCCGGGGAATACCCAGTCCGGTAGCCCCAGCCGGTCCACGAAGATGTCCGAGATCTCGAGAACGGCGTAGGAGCCGCCCAAGTAGACGACCAGGATCCGGGTGAGGTTGGTGCGCTGGATGGTCTCCCAGAGGCCCGCGGTTTTCAGAATCGTCATATTCTCACTGTTGGACTGCTCTAAGTGTCTTGGTGTGTCCAGATCTTCCATTCTACCCCGGCGTGTTCCCGGGTCGGAGGCGGCCTGAATTCGGCCGGTTGGCGGCGGCGGAAACATGCGTTCCCCGCTACCCCCTGCCTGCCCGAGAGGCCTAACCTATCCCTGTAAACGCGCTGCTCCAACGCCGTAGAGAATCTGTGAAGTCGCTCTCTTACTCTCACTCAAATACGGCCCGGCGCCTCCTGGCGTTTCGTCTTCCAGCCTACACCCAAGCGTTCAGCGCGGCAGAAAGCGTTTGGGGAACTTGGCCACCACCGTGTAGACGGGGTCGACGATGTTGGCGACGCTGCTTTCGCCCACCTGGCCCACCAGCTCGTAGGCGTCCCAGCGCCCGAACCCGTATTCCTGCTCCAACCACTCGATCAGCTCGACATGGGCCAGGCGGAAGGCATCGATCAGGGGCCGGGCACTGCCGGCGACCATGATGTAGTCCGCGTTCTCGATGCGCGGCCAAGCGATCCGCTTGCCCTTGATCAGATCGATCCGCAGGACCACGTCCATCGACGTCTCGAGCCCGGTTCCTGCGACCTCACCGTGGCCCTGGCGGGCGTGGCCGTCGCCGAAATAGAAGTAGGCCCCGTCGTGAAAGATCGGCAGGTAGACGGTGGCGCCTTCACGGATCTCCGGCGCGTCCATGTTGCCCCCGAAATCGCCCGGCCAGAGGCCCGAAAACGCCTCTTCGCCACGGGGCGCCACAGCCAGTCGCCCGAGCATCGGCTGCAGATCGATGGTGATCTCCTGCATCCGGCTGTCAGGTAGCTGGGTCGTGCCCGTCATCTTGTCGTGATCGAGCCGCCAAACGTAGCGGCGCTCTGGTATGGGGTCGTTCAGCATACGGACCCGCGCATCGGTAGCCAGCCCGCCAAAATCAGAGTAAATGCGCGCCGCGGCGATCTCGTGATTGGGACGAACGCTCAGCACCTCGACGACGAGGACATCCTCGCTGGTGGCCCCTTCGACATAGATCGGGCCCACCTCGCCGGGGAATGCACCGCCCTCTTCGGTATAGTAGGGGCCAAACATCGTCTGCGAGACCAGCACGGTGCCGGGCTTAAGCCGAAGAACGGGCTCACGGACCGCGAAGGTCCGATAACCGACCGTAGGCGTAAAGTGCACGGTGTCGGGCGCTGCCGGGTTCGCGGCCTGGACCGCAGCCAGCAGGGCAAGGGTGAAAGCGCTCATCGTAATTCCTCCAAGTGTCGGCGATGTTGGGACGTCCCAGACGGCCTCAGCTCTGGACCACGCGGCCTGCAAGGAATCAGCATGTGACCGAATAGCCCATTGAGTTGTCAGTATAATGAAGCGCTCGACCCCGCGATGCACTATATTCCCGACGCTCAATCATCATTCGCAAGTTTTTCGACGACCCGGACCCGGAATGCCGATGGTCAAGGCCGAAAAGGCGCTGGAGCACATCGAGGAAGCCCTCGAGTGGTCTGACTTCAAGAAGGCGGTCACACTCGCCGCGCAGCTCCCCTGGCACAAGCTGGAGCTGCGGGCGATGAGCCATCTCATGGACGGGATGATCTCAGCCGCGGCGGGCCTGTCCGACGGCTCTGAAGACGAGCTCAGGGCCTACGAGCTGGTCGTCATCATCGGCGACACCCTGTTTCAGCAAGCCGGCGTCTACCGGCCGGCTGTCGAGCTTCGGGTGAACTCGGCGCTGTTCAACAAAGGCGTCGTCCTGGCTCAGATCGGCCGCACCGAGGAGGCGATCAAGACCTACGACCGGCTGGTATCACGCGTCGGTGCTTCGCGACAGCGGGGACTCCGGGAAAGTGTGGTCCGCGCCTTGTTCAACAAGGGCGCCAGCCTGGCCAGCCTGCAGCGGCGCGAGGAGGCGATCGGAGTCTTCGATGAGCTGGTCAGTCGTTATCGGGATGATCCCGAGCCCAGCATGGCCGAGGCAGTTGGCAAAGCGCTGATCAATAAGGGGGTCGCTCTGGCCGAGCTGAACCGCTTCGCGGAGGCGATCGCGGTGCTGGATGAAGTCGCGGAACGCTGGGGCAACTCTCCGGATGGCACGCTCCGCAGGCGTGCTTCCAAGGCTCTGCTGAACAAAGCGTCGGCCTTAATTCAGCTCGATCAGCAGAAGCATGCGCTGACGACTTATGACGAGATCCTCGACCGGTTCGGCAGCGACTCAGAGCCTTCGTTGCGAGAGGTTGTCACCATGGCCCGCCTGGGCCGGGACTCGCTGGCGAAGGAGCTCAATTAGAGTCAGCGCTGCTGTGGTCGTGGACGATGCGCCACCCTTCCGGTTTCTCTTCCACTATCAGGGTAAACACACCGCTCGCCGTCACAGAGTCATCTTGAAATAAGACATAGCGCGCCGTGGCCAATCCCAATCCGGGGGCCAAAGGTCGCGTCAGCAGATCCTCGAAGCGCAGCGAGTCGCGTGCCGCACCGGCCTCGAAGCGCGGCGCGTAGCGCGCGCGGATCGTATCCCAGCCACGAGTCAGACCTGTGGAGCCCAGGAACGTGGTCTCCGGTCCAAGCTGGTACCAAAGCAGGAAGCCTTCCAGATCTCCACCGTTCCAGGCGGCCTCCGAGCGGCTGAGCAGTCTGTCGACTGCGGCGTTCAGCGTCGCCGGATCTACCGCTGGCGCCTGCTCCACCGCAGGGGCGCACGCCAGAGACGTGCTGACAGCTAGCATCGCCAGGTTTCTCGCAGGTTTCCCGCTCAGCGCCCTGAAGATGTCTGTCAGGTGTCCGCTCGATTCACGTCGTGCCGCCATAGCTCCTCCCAAAGTGGCAAACTAGCGGGGATCCCGAGACGAACCGGGCCAAGGCGCCAGCGAATTCGCGGATGCTTCAACGGTGGCGCTTGCCCGGACTAGAGGTGATCAGCAAGCCAGGCCGCGCTTGCATCGATGGCGCGGCTCAAGTGTTCGGTGGTGCCTTTAAAGGGGTGGACGGCTCCGAAGGTGTGGCCGGCCGCTTCGATCCGCTCCAGTCGCGTGCTATCGGCAGGTCCCGCATCCAACAGCCACTCCGCATCGACGATGCTCACCGATTCGTCCTCGGCGCCGTGCACGATCAAGTAAGGCACTTGGAGCCGCTTCGCTGCCCTCAGTGGATCGAGGCGCTCCGCGTTTTGCTCGGCGTCCTCCAGCAGCCCCACCCCCAGGGGCAACAACTGACCGGTTCGCGTGTTGAGGATTTCGATCTTACCGGTACGACGCCATTCCGCCTTGCGCTCCTCAGGCCAGCGATCGAGGCTGGCGATCGCCGCCCAGGTGACCAGGCAGCGGACGCGCGGATCTTCTGACGCAGTCACTATCGCGCTCAGGCCGCCCCGGCTGTGGCCCAGCAGCCCGAACTGACGGCAGGGATCGATGTCAGGGAGTGCGCCCTGTTCGGCCGAGTCGAGGACGACCTGGAGATCATCGAGTTCCTTGCTGAACGTATTGCGCTCGAACTTGTCCAGCTCGCTGAAGTTCAACAGGTCGGGACCAACACCATTACCCGAAAAATTGAAAGTCATCACCGGGTAGCCGGTCTTGGTGTGTAGCTGTTCGCCGAGATATGGGAAGAAGCCCCAATCCTTGAACCCCTTAAACCCGTGGCAAACAACGATGGCCTTGCCGGATTCCGACCCGGCGCCGTGGTACACGTCCCCGCGGATGGGATCACCCTGACTATTGTGCAACTCAAACGCCCGTCGCGTCACCGTCATTTGCCCGTCTCCGGATGCCATTCCACATCGGGCACACCCTGACGTGCGTTAGCCGCCCGGGCTAGCGTGAACAGAAAATCGGAAAGCCGATTCAGGTACTTGAGGACTACCGCCTCGACCGCCTCGCCCTGCGCCAGCGTCACGACGCGCCGCTCCGCGCGCCGGCAGACGCCGCGCGCCAGATGCAGTGCGGCGGCGCACGGGCTGCCGCCCGGCAGAACGAAGGCCTTGAGCGGCTCCAGCTCGTCATCGAGTTGGTCGATCCACTGCTCCAGCTGGCTGACTCGCCCTTCCGGAAGTTCGGGAATATGAGCCGGCTTCGTGTCGCCGCTGGCCGGAGTGGCCAGTATCGCACCCAGCGTGAAGCAGTCGGACTGGATGCGCAGGAGTGGGTCGCGCCAAGATTCCATAGCGTCGGGCAGCGTGGTCACAGCGAATCCCAGGGCGCTGTTCAGTTCGTCCACCGTGCCGTAGGCGGCGACGCGTACGTTGTCCTTGTGGACGCGCGCCCCACCGAACAGCGACGTGTCGCCGGAATCACCCTTGCGCGTGTAGATCTTCACTGCTGAATCATCTCCCGTCAGTTACCTTCTGAGCGTTCCCTTCTTACGGACTCGCACTTTGACTTCGCGGCGCCCGAACTTCGTGGCCTGATCGCAGGTCGGCATCCAGATATCGATGATGTAACCTTTGATCTTTCCGCCCGTATCCATGACCTCATACTTGCCCAGCGTACGGTCATCCACCTTGATGTCGATCACGCTGCCCAGCGGCAGGACCCGCGGATCCCCGGCGACGAGGCCCTCTCGTACATAGACACCCGATGCCGTGAATCCGTAGTCGCAGTAAGCTGTCGCGCTGAACGGATGCCAGACCAGGGACGGCTCGATCGGCTGGTAAAACACGCAACTGGCTGTGGCCAATGCCGCGCCGGCGGCCAACGCTGACTTCCGCACCACCCCCCACATCTTCCCGACCCCCCCACCGTTCAGAGATCCACCCCAAAGAACTTCGGCTTAAGGATACCACTTGGGTCGAAGCGCCGCTTGACACGCGCATTCAAGGTGTGCGAGGTCGCCAGATCACCCCAGGGATCGACCGCCAGACGCAGATCCCGCGGCGCCGACTCTATCCGAACGCTACCGCCGCGCTCCCGCGTCGTCCGCCGCAGCTCCTCCAGACGTAGCGCCCAGCGCCGCGAATCATGCGCGGCTTCGTACAACGCCGCCGGCACGAAGATCCACATCCGCCCCGTCAGCGGCGAAGCAAGAAGCGCCGGGCCCTCGCCCTGCGAGCCAAAGGAATTCGCCGCGCTGAACAGCTCGCCGACGGATCGCGCTGATACGTCGGCGCGCAACGTCAGCAGTGAACCCCACAGCTCCTGACTCGAGAGGAGCGCCGCCCAGTCATCCCACGCGTCCGCCGGCTGGGCGCCATTGCGGCTGGCTGCCTTGTCCGACACGCGAACTGCTTCGTTGACCGCAAGCTCATGTCCCAGCCAGCGCACCGCCAATAGCCACTTCCCGCCTTCGAACCCGGCCAGGCGCGCTGTGGCCGGTGCAAGGATCTCCGCAGCGGCCGGCCTCAGCACGCCGGCCGCTTCGAGGTCGACCGCCAGTTCGACCAACGGCCCCGGCCGCGGCGAGCGATAGAGCCGCGTTGCGTCGGCCAACGGCAACGCGTGGAGACGCAGGTGCGCCTCCGCGATGATGCCCAGCGTCCCCCAGCTCCCGGTATACAGCCTCACCATGTCATAGCCGGCGACGTTCTTGACCACCCGGCCGCCGGCTTTGACGATCCGGCCATCGGCACGGACGACGGTCAGTCCCAGTACCAGGTCGCGCGGCGTGCCGTACAGCGCCGCCAGCGGGCCCGCCGCCGCCGTTGCGATCACTCCACCGAGTGTCCCACCCCCCGGTGGGTCGAGCGGCAACCATTGTCGTGCGGCCGCCAGGTGCTTGTTGAGTTGCTCGAGTGTGATGCCCGCCTGCACCGTGGCCAACAGGTCGTCGGGGTGGTGCTGGATCGAACCACACAGGCGGCGAGTCGTGACGACCAAGTCGGCGCGCTCCGGCGGCCGGCCCGTCTCCATCCATGTCCCCTCACCCCCCGGCACCACGGCCCACTCGTGCTTCGAGGCGAGTTTCATCAGTTCGGCCAGCTCGCCCAGCGAGTTGGGCGCTGCGACGATTTCGGCGGGCCGGCCAGCGACGACGAAGGTCTGTGGATCGTCGAGCAGGCAACCGGGACCGAGTTCGACCTCGATGAACGATGCGATGTTGCCGCTGCGAGCGGACGCCGTCCGCCGGCGATCTCCGCTCTGCACAGCATCGCGATCCCCCTGCCGGCCTTCCCCCTCGACCTTTGCGGTTCCGTCCTGATCCGGGAAGACCTTGCCAGGGTTGCAGAGACCCACTGGGTCGAAGGCCTCTTTGACCCAGCGCATCGTCCGCAAATCATCATCTGTATAGATGAGCGGCATGTAGCGGCGCTTGTCGATTCCGACTCCGTGCTCGCCGGTGATCGTGCCGCCGGCCGCCACGCAGGCTTCCATGATCTCCTGGCTGGCCGCATGGACGCGTTCCGTGACGCCTGGATCACGGCGGTCGAACGGAATGTTGGGGTGGAGGTTGCCATCGCCGGCGTGGAAGACGTTAGTGATCATCAATTCGTGCTTGCCGGCGACCTCGTAGACACGAGCGAGAATCTCGGGCAGCCGGCTGCGTGGCACCGTCGCATCCTGGACCAGCAGGTCGGAGCCGAGACGGCCCATGGCACCGAACGCCGACTTCCGCGCCTTCCAGAACTTGAGGCGGTCCCCGTCGTTGGCAGCGCGCGCCACCTCGCGCGCGCCGTGCTCCTCTAGCAGCGCCTCGACGTCGGCCGCCTGTTCGGCCAAGCCGGCGCGCGGCCCGTCCAGCTCGACGATCAACGAGGCGGCGACATCCGTGGGGAAGCCCGCGGCGTAGACCGACGCCTCGACGGCCTTCAGCGTGTTGCGATCGATCATCTCCAGCGCCGCCGGCAGGATTCCCGCGGAGATGACGGCGGAGACGGCGCGGCTGGCGCTCTCGATCTCGTCGAAGTGGGCCAGCAGCGTCTCGACGGCGGCGGGAAGCGGCACGAGGCGCACCTCGATCTCCGCGCAGATGCCCAGCGTGCCCTCCGAGCCGACGAACAGGCCGACCAGGTCGTAGCCCGGACCGGGCGGCCCGGACAGATCGACCAGCTGAGCCTCCGGCGTGACGATCGTGAGCCCTACTATATGATTGGTGGTCACCCCGTACTTGAGACAGTGAGGACCGCCGGAGTTCTCGGCGACGTTCCCGCCTAGCGTGCAAGCCGTTTGGCTGGAGGGGTCGGGCGCGTACATCAACCCGTGACGTGCCGCCGCCTCGGCCAGCTGGGTGTTGATCACGCCGGGTTGGACGCGGGCGCGGCGGTTCTCGGCATCGATCCAGAGAATGCGGTTCATCCGCGCCAACTCGATGATCACGGCGCCATCGGCCAAGGCGCCGCCCGAGAGTCCGGTCCCGGCACCGCGGGGCACGAACGGTATCCGTGCCGTCTGCAACAGCGAGACAACCCGGCGAATCTCGTCGGTACTCTGCACGAAAACGACGGCCGCGGGCGTCGCACGGTAAGCCGTCAGCGCGTCGGACTCGAAGGGGAGAAGCTCGGCGGGGTCGGTGAGCAGGTCCTCACGGCCCACGATCTCCGCGAGGTTCCTTATCTGGCTTCTTGAAAGAGGGCTCGCCATGGCTAGGTGAGGATATCCAGGCGAGCCCGAGCGCCGCAAGCTGCGACGGCGGCGGCACGGCTAGGTCAGCTATCGCTCTTCCGGCAGGAAGTCGCTGATCAACCAGAACTCGGGTTCGTCACCAGTCGCCATCATGAACGCGATCTTCTCGCCGTCCGGCGACCAGCCGAACTCACTGAGATGGTAATCCTCGGGTAGCCCCGTCTGCAGCTCGGTCGTCTCACCTGTGGCGAGGGTTGTGATCCAGATCTTGCCCCCTGCGTTGTGGGCGATCTTCGAGCCGTCCGGGGAATAGGCCAACTGGCTGTGACGAACGTGTTGTACGTCGTCGACCAGCACCTCGGGTTCTCCGCCCTCGACGGGCATCGTCATTATCGAGCCACCCGAGAAGTAGGCGATCCGCTGGCCGTCCGGCGAGTAGGCGATGGCGCCGGGGCCTACGCTATGCGCCTCGTTCGTGATCTGCTCGATCTCGCCGCCTATTGCCGGTATCGTGTAGATCGCATTGACGCCTTCGCCGTCCGACGTCTCGAGCCGATCGACAAACGCGACCCGCTGCCCGTCGGGAGACCAGCAGGGATACCTCTCGTGAGACTCATCACTGGTCAGTCGAGTCGGGCCGGTGCCATCCAGCGGAATCACCAGGGCGTCCATGGTTTCATCCGCGCCTGGGCTGGCCATGACAACGAGCTTGCGTCCATCCGGCGAGATGTTATGGCCGCCGCCTGGCACACGCGTCACGAGTTGGCTTTCCGGCCACGGCACCTCTGTGACGTCACCGCCCGCAGCGGGCACGTGCGCCACGCTGACACCAGGGTCTTCATCCTGCCGCACCCATCTCAAGAAGATACGCTCTCCATCAGGTGACCATCTCGGATAGTAGACGACGCCCTCGGGGGCCACCTGCACCGCCTTGCCTCCGACGGACGGAACCGTGTAGACCGCGCTGCGATACGGCGACCGAAGGAAGACCCCCAGCTCGCCTTCCGGCGTCCAGCCCGCCAGCATGCCCAGGCTCATTCCGGGTAGCGCGATCTCCGTGGGCTCTCCGGCGCTGGAAGCGTCAGGCGACAGTGGGTAGACCGATATTTCCATGGCCCCCAGGTCTGTTCGTCCCTGGGCTGCGATGAAGCTGCCTTCGGGCGACCAGACCGGCCCTGCCAGGCGACCATCCACGCTGGCGAGCTTGATGGGCGGCCCACCGGAGGAACGCACGACCCACAGGTCGCTGTCGTACCGCGTCGCCCGGATGTTCTCCGGCGGTGCGTCCTTCTTATGATGAGTCACATACGCGATGAGCTCGCCGTCCGGCGAGAAGGCGGGGTACGTCCCCGGGCCGGACGAGATCTGTCGTGGCTCACCCCCACTCGTGGGGATCACGAAGACATGAAGCCCAAACAAATCTGCCTCCTCTGCGGGTGAGCCGAGCTCCTGGGCCGAGAAGGCCAAGTTTTCCCCATCCGGCGACAGGCTGAGGCGACCGGAGAAGTAACCTACTCCGCGTACTGGAAGTCGGATCATGCGTGGCTCGCCACCGGCCGCCGGTACCAGATAGACTTCGTCACCATTCAAGCCCCCACCGTTGACCGCAATCCACTCGCCGTCCGCCGACCAGCCGAGCAGATTCATAAAATTCCAAGCCCCCGGCACATCAGCGACGCGCACCGGCGCGCCGGCGATATTCGTACCGACGTTCCCCTGCAGCGGTACTACCCATACAGCGTCGTCCGACGCGAATGCCAGGCTCTTACCGTCGGGGGATAGCACTCCGTTCTGTGGCTCGCTGGCGATCTCGATCTTGCGAAACGTCGGCTGGCGGTTGAGCTCGGCTAACGCGTGGTTGAGGTCGGCGAGCCGCGCTCGTGCGACGGCGACTTCATTGCGATGCTCGGGATAGTCATCGATCACCCGCTGGTAGGCTTGCTGCGCTCGCCTCACTCCCAGCTTCTCGTAACAGAGTCCGATGTGCAGTTGCGCCTTCGCTCCTACGGCCCGGCTTTCCGGAAACTCGTCCAAGATCCGACCGTACATGGCGATCGCACGTTCCAGGTCACCCTGGACTTCCTCTTGGTAGAGGCCGGCCTGATAAATCTCCTCGGCGGTCTCCTGGGCGTAGGCGGACGCCGCACCGACCAGCGCCAACGCCAGAACTACGATGATCACGCGAAGCGAATTCATGTCTTACTCCTGAGAAGTGCTCCCGGCCTACCCACGAGATTGAATTTACCGGACCACGTCCGAGGATGATTGAAGGGTTCGTGGCGCGGTTGTTAAGAAATGGTTAAGCGCCGTCGCCTGCGAACTTGTAACCGACGCCACGTACGTTGATGATGTATTTCGGGTCGGCGGGATCGTCTTCCAGCTTCTTGCGCAGGTGCGCGACGTGGGTGTCGACGGTGCGCGGGAAGACATCCCAATCATCGCCCCAGACCTCGTTGAGAATCGAGTCACGCCGCAGAACCTCGCCAGGGTGGCTGACCAGCAGACGGAGCAGCGAGAACTCCTTGGCCGTCAGCTCCACGTGCTCACCGGCCTTCCGCACCTCGTAGCCCTTGAAGTCGACCTCGACGTCGCCGAACGAGACGCGCTCGAGCGGCGGCTCCACCGGCTTGGCGCGCCGGAGCAGCGCCTTGACACGGGCCAGCAGTTCCCGTGGGCTGAACGGCTTGGTGACGTAATCGTCGGCGCCCAGCTCCAGCCCAACGACCTTGTCGACCTCCTGGCTCTTTGCGGTCAACATCACGATGGGTGTCGTGTTACCCTCCGCGCGCAAACGCTTGCAGATCTCGAAGCCGTCCAGGCCCGGCAACATGATGTCGAGGATGATGAGATCGTAGCCGCCCGTCCTAGCGCGCTCGAAACCACGAGCCCCATCCGTCTCGCCCGTCACCGCGAAGCCCTCGAGGCTGAGATCGTCCTCCAGGGCCATCAAGATGCTTTCCTCATCCTCAACGATCAAAATCTTCGGCATCGTTCTGCTCCGTTAGGGTCGGAAGCTTGATGGAGAACGTGCTGCCGCGACCCGGCTCGCTCTCCACACCCACGGTTCCGCCGTGCGCTTCGACGATCTCTTTGACCAACGTCAGCCCCAGACCGCTCCCCTTCACCGTTCGCGTCAGTGCATCGCCGCCGCGATAGAAGCGGTCGAACACCTTGTCGAGCTCGCCCTCGGAGATACCTACCCCGAAGTCCTCCACGGCCACGATCACATGCCCATCGCCAGCGGACGCGTAGAGATTGATCTGCTTCGCGTCAGCGGAGTACTGGATCGCATTGTCGACGAGGTTTGAGATTGCCTGTCCGATCGCATCCTTGTCTGCGCGCACCGGCGGCAGCGGTTCACCAACATGCGCCTCTACGACGAAACCCTCGTGCCCCACCCGGTGCTGGGTCGTCACCACCAGGTCGCCGACGAGCTCGCCCAGGTCCAGCGCCGCGAACTGAAACTCCTTGCGGCCCTCATCGATCCGGGCCAGGTCGAGGATGTTGGTGACGAGGGAGGAGAGCCGCGTGCTCTGCTCCACCAGCACGTCGTAGTAACGCCGCCGTCGTTCCTCCGACGGCACGCGCCCTTCTTGCAGCATCTCCGCCAGTTGGCGGATCGAGGTTAGCGGACTCTTGAACTCGTGGGAGACGGTGGAGACGAAATCGGATTTCAGTTTTGCCAGCTCGAGCTCTTGGGTGACTGCGCGGACGGTGAGCACCAACCCAAAGATCAGGATGCTGGCGATCAATAGGAACATGTAGAAGTAGATGCTCTGGCTCGAGGCAAGCAGGCGTTTGTAGCGGTTCTGCGGTCGTTGGTAGAACTCGATCAGCCAGGGCGGGAAGTTGCCGGCGAGCGTCGCGTTCAGGCTCAACGAGCCGGACGGTGGGCCATCCCGCGCCAACACCGTGCGGCCATCCCTTCCCTTGACCAACCAATCGGTGGTCGTCGAGTCGACGTGGTTCTCGATCGTCCGACGCAGGAAGACATCACCGAGGTACCCCGCATCCAGCAGCAGGCCCCAGACCCCGCCGGCATCGCCGGCTCGATCCAAAAGCGAGACGAAATAGGTCTGGCCGCCGCTCTCCAGCGTGAACCGGTTCCCGACGCCAGACTGACTCTCCGCATTGCGGACGATCCGCGCTTTTAGTTCCGCGCCGGTCGTCGCCTGGAAGATCAGAAGTCGCTCCGCCTTCCCTCTCCGCTCGTTCTCCTCAGCTCTCAGCGTCGCGAGTGAATCGCGAAGCGAGCCAGCCACAGCATCGGTCAGCTGCGACGTGAGCTCGCTGATCATTACGCCGGCTTGCCCCGTGAAGAAATCGTACTGGGCTCGCTCGAGGGCCCAAGCGCCGCGGATTAGACGCCCGTAGAATTCTACGTGGCTCCGCAACGCGCCCAGCGAATCGCCGGTCGCCAGCAACAGCGAGCCGTGCTCCAGTCCTGCCACTGGTCCCAGGGGCACGCCCGCTGTGGTTCGCACCTGCCCGTAATGAGCGATCAGCGTCGCGCAGGATGCAAGCGCGTTTTGTAACTGACCGGCCTTCCGCTGAACCCGGATGGCGGCGACGAGAGCTTCTCCCTTGAGCACAGAGTCGGAGACCGCCGCGTAGGCACGCTGGTAGCTAGCCAGCGCCGCACGAGGACGGGCCTGCTGAAACTCGCGCTGCTGACCGGTACGAAGCTGCTCTGCCGCCCCCGCCGGCCAGGCGGGCGCGGGCGGGAGCTCGATACTTCCGTCGGCGCTGAACAAGAGGTCGGCGACTGGCAGACGGACCGTTGCCGAATCTTCCAAGTGGAAAGCCTCCTCCACCAGGGGCTGCTGCGCTTTCAGGCTGTCGAGCGAGCCGATCAGCTCAGTGGCCTGCGGATCCTCGCGATCCAAAACGATCCGGGAAAGGGCGTTTTCAGATGTAGTCAGGTGGGAGTCGATCGTGTCGTTGATCAGCGCGGCCAGAAGCCGATGCTCGCCCACGCGCCTCTGTTCCAGCAGCGCCAGCTCGTTCCGGATACCGCGGAATGCCAGGTAGGCCAGAGCGAGGCTCGGAACCGCGACACCCAGAAGGAAGAGTAGAGGTAACTTCCTGCGTCGTAGCAGCGCTAATGTCATTAGCCAAAGCGGCTGCGGCGAGGCTATTGCACGGGACGCGTAGTCTAATGGTGTCGACGTCAGCGGCGGCGCGTCAAGCTTCGGGCTGACGGCGGGGCCCCCAGAGCCGGCAATTCACGGGCGCCGCAAGGTTGACACCCCCCGGCACCCCCAATACGTTAGGGCGCTTGCAAATGCTGCGGGGTGGAGCAGTCAGGTAGCTCGCCGGGCTCATAACCCGGAGGTCGTGGGTTCAAATCCCACCCCCGCTACTCGGAGGTTTCAGCGGTAGAGGCAGGACAGCGTAAGGAAGCCGTCGTGAGCCAACTCCACGAGACTAGCTGGCACCTGGCCAACGCGTTCTTCAACTTTAGAGAACGCGGCTAGCGCAGGTGCGGCTGCTCCGTCGGCTGACAGTGGAGTGAGGCCCGCCTGCGAAAGCTCAGGCGGGCTTTTTGCTTTCTGATGCTGTTTGACAGGTACGGACTTGAGGACGTCAGGTATTCCGGGGTAGCTCAGCGGCAGAGCGGGTGGCTGTTAACCACTAGGTCGTGGGTTCGAATCCCACCCCCGGAGCTGTCGGATGCACCGGCGGACCCGGTGCTCCCGGCCGGCTGGGTAGCTCAGTTGGTAGAGCACCGGACTGAAAATCCGGGTGTCGGCAGTTCGAGTCTGCCCCCAGCCATGGTGATGGGCTGTGATAGGCCCGTAGCTCAATTGGCAGAGCACCGGTCTCCAAAACCGGGGGTTGCAGGTTCGAGTCCTGCCGGGCCTGTCCGCTCGCGTAGCTCAGTGGTAGAGCGCTTCCTTGGTAAGGAAGAGGTCGCGGGTTCAATCCCCGCCGCGAGCTTTACGGCGGAAGGCGCCAGTAGCTCAGGTGGATAGAGCAGCGGCC
>JBFJOD010000058.1:0-19345 GCA_041617795.1 Gemmatimonadota bacterium
GCGCCTGACCGGGCGGCCAGGCGCGGACGGCAGGCTCGTCACAGCTCCATGTGATACTCGAGATCGAGCGGAGAAACGTAGAGCCGGAATTTCTCCGATTCGGCCAGCTTCGTCTCCAGAAGCTTGCTCATCACATCCTCGCCGAGGCACCTCGCCAGCAGGTCGCTGCCCTCGGCCACGCGAATCGCCTGGTAGAGATCGTGGGGCAGCGACTGCACACCAAGTCGCTCCCGCTCCAGCGGCGTCAACTGGTAGAGGTCCCGCGTCATCGGCTCCGGCAACGGCAGCTTGCGATCCAACCCCGTCAAACCGGCCGCCAGCATCGTGGCGAATGCCAGGTAGGGGTTGCAGGTCGCGTCCGGGAAGCGCAACTCGATGCGCGTGGCTACCTCTTTACCCGGCTTGTAGGTCGGCACCCGCACCAGCGCCGAGCGATTGCGCTCAGCCCAAGCGATGTAGACCGGTGCCTCAAATCCAACTACCAACCGCTTGTACGAGTTGTACCACTGGTTGGTGATCAGCGCCATCTCTCGTGCGTGGTCCAGCACGCCCGCCAAGAACTGCTTCGCCGTGTCCGAGAGATGGTGCTTGTCGCTCTTCGAGAAGAACGAGTTGGTTTTTGCATCCTTAAAGATCGAGAGGTGTGTATGCATACCGCTGCCGTTCTCACCGTACAGCGGCTTCGGCATGAACGTGGCGTGAACGCCATTGCGCCGTGCGACCTCCTTGACCACCCACTTGTAAGTCTGCAGGCTGTCCGCCATCCGCAGCGCTTCCTGGTACTTGAGATCGATCTCGTGCTGGCTTGGCGCGACCTCGTGGTGCATATACTCGACCGGGATCCCCATCGACTCTAGCGCGAAGACGGTCGCTTCACGCAGGTCGTCACCGATATCGACGGGAACCGTGTCGAAGTACCCGGCCCGATCTAGGATCTCGGCGCTGTGCTCATTCTTGAAGTAGTAAAACTCGGCCTCCGGGCCGATGTTCATGTGCGAGAAACCGTGTCCCTTCAATCCCTCGAGATTTCGCTTCAGTATCTCACGGGGATCGCTGGCGTACGGCGTACCATCAGGGTTGCGCACCTCAGCAAACATGCAGATCGCCCGCGAGCCGCCCACCTTGAACGGGACAACCTGTGCCGTCGAAGGGATCGGGAACGCAACCATGTCGCTTTCCTGAATCCGCTGATAGCCTTCAATCGACGAACCGTCGAAGCCCATCCCTTCCTCGAAGGCGCCCTCGAGCTCCGCCGGAACGATGGCGAACGACTTCAGGAACCCGAGGATATCCGTGAACCAGAGGCGGATCGAGGTCACACCGTGCTCGGAACAGTACTTCACTACATCGGCCTGACTGGACAGCCTGACGCCGCCATGGCAATCCATCTCGTCCACGTAGGAGACCATCGTTTCACGGAATTTCTCGACCCGTGCGAGGAATTCGTTGCTCTGCATAGGGTTGCGCCTCCGTTGGTTGAGGGAGCGAGCTTGTGTGACGGGATCTCAGCGCCGGACGGCGCACATGGACCCGCAATCTACACGCACGCGCCAAAGATGCGAGGGGCAGAACGGCAGACTTGAGATGTCAGGACGGTTCTCGACGACCAGAAGACCCGATCACGCCGGCCAAAGGCCGCCCGTCGGCGCTTGACCCAGCGAGCGCGAGGGCCTACGCCGCAACCATTGGCGCGTCCCGGATCCGGAATCGAGCCAGATGACACCCAGCAGCCAGAGCACGAATACCGAAGCGATGATCACGACCTGCCACACCACTTTGTGCGCCAGGTGGAACAGCTCCGGCCGCTGGACGCCCAGATAGAACAGGTTCGTCAGCCGCGCGAAATTGATGGCGAACAGCATGGGAATGCCCGCCGCCAGCCAGGTCAGCTTCCGGCGCAGCTCGCCGGGATAGGACAGGATGGAAACGCCCAGGATAGCCGCCGGCACCAATCCCATGCAGCCGCGCGATACCTCGTACGCAAACCCACTGGGGTGGTGAATGGCGCTGGCTTCCCGAACCGCTTCCATCCCGGCCAGATGAATGAACCTCAGAGTCAGATCGGCGGTAAGCGCACGAAGCGGCAGCAGTGCCGGACCCATCACCTCATCGCGAAAGACCAGCAACACGACGCCGGCGAAGAGCGCCAGCGTCAGCGCGAATCGGAAACTCA
Organism: Gemmatimonadota bacterium; assembly: GCA_041617795.1. Classification (GTDB taxonomy): domain Bacteria; phylum Gemmatimonadota; class Gemmatimonadetes; order Palauibacterales; family KS3-K002; genus JBFJOD01. The sequence goes on from JBFJOD010000058.1 coordinate 2,174, forward strand.
ATCGACCCGGCACAGCCCCCGTCCTCGCAGCTCAGCTCTTGGCCGCCTGGGCCCGCCGCCGCAGCAGTCCAGCCGACAGCAGCGCCAGCATCAGAATAGCCAGCCCGATCAACGACAGATCGGGTACCCTCACCGGCGTTGAGTCAGACGCGCCATTCGCGGTGGCCGTGATCGTCGCATCGCCGCGCGACACTCCGGTCACGGTAGAACGGGCCTCCCCGGACGCATCCGTCGGCACCGTGGCAGGCGCCACTGTGGCCACACCATTGTTGCTGCTGGCAAACGTTACTGAAACGTTCTGCTGCGGCACCCCGCCCAGCGTCACCGTGGCAATGGCCGTCGTGGTCTCGCCGTTTCGTAGCCTTCTATCAGGGTCAAGTCTGAGGGCAACCGCCAAAGTCGGCGGCTGAGCTACGCGAAGGGCACTCAACAATCCAGCACCACACGGCCGCGGGCACTGGGTTGAGCTCCGGGGCAGCGCGAACTGCTGCAGATCGGCGAGTAGCTGCGCCGGTGTCAAGGAAGGATTGCGGGACAGCCACAGCGCCGCCACGCCAGCGACGTGGGGCGAAGCCATCGACGTCCCGTTGTAATAGGCGTAGCCACTCTGAACCATGCTGAGCACGCCGTCGGGCTGGTTATCACCATTGTCATTCCGCTGCACATCTCCGCCCGGCGCCATGATCTCGACCGTGGAGCCGAAGTTCGAGTAGCGGCTCACCAGGTGTCCCCGCGCATCGCTCGCCGCCACCGTGATCACGTTGTTGCAGCTGGCCGGCAGGAAGCCAGAGGCGTCGGAGGCCTCGTTGCCCGCCGCGACCACGACCGCCGCACCCGCGGCAACCGCGTCGTCGATCGCCGACTGCAGGCTGGGAGCCAGCGAGCAGGCTCCCTGCCCACCCAGGCTCATGTTGATGACCCGGGCCGGTGTTGCGTTCGCTGGCACACCCGGCACACTGAGGCCAGCGGCCCAGCGAATCCCATCATTGATATCCGCCAGCGTGCCACCGCAGCTACCCAGCACGCGCACCGCCTGGACGCTGACCTGCCAGTTGATCCCCGCCACGCCAACGCCGTTGTTCGTGTTTCCAACGCCAACCGTTCCGGCCACGTGCGTCCCGTGCCAGCTATTGGGCTGCGGCGGACAGGCGTCGCCGGGGTCGGTCGGGTCGGGGTCACGGCCGTCACCGTCATTGCCGGTGTTCGGGTCGCTGATCATATCATAACCCGCCACCAGGTTCGGCGAGCCGGTGATGTCGGGATGGTTCGGCAGGATGCCAGTATCCAGAATAGACACGACGATATTGGAACCACCCGTGCCCGAGTCCCAGGCTGTCGGCAAGCTGATTCCACCCGGCGACTGGCCAGCCGCGCTGCCGTTGTTGAAGTAATGCCACTGCTCGGAGTAGCGCGGGTCATTCGGCGTCGTGTCGAGGATCCGCAATTTGTAGTTGGGGTGAGCGTACAAGACATCCGGGCGTTCGCTCAACTGCTGGGCCGCGGCGAGCGTAGCGCTTTGCGCCTCCTCGGCACCCATCGCCGTCATACGAGCCAGCGGGATCCGGTAGATGTAGTTGTTACCGGACAGCTGTCGATCGCTCGACTCCAGTCCGTACGACGCGAGGTCCGCCTGCGGAAGTATGACGTCGTCCCGCATCTTTACGATCAGCTGGCCCGGCACAAATTCGGCCTCGGCGGGTAAATTGAACTCTAGAAAGCTCTGTACTTGCTGGAATGCCGGCTGCGCAGCCGGCTGTTCAGCGGGCTGTTCCTCAGCCGGCTGCTCAGTATCCTGGCCGGTCGCGCAACCCACGCTGGTTGCGACAAGGGCAAATGCGGCGAGCAGCGGGAATCTCATTTGCTGTCTCCTTTCGGTGGGCGTATGTTGGGCCATTCAAGGCCAACAGTCCGAGTAACGTGCGCGAGTCTCGCGATGACGCTTGTCGCGCCTGGAATTGTTGCGATCTCGCTCGAGGGTGATTTGTCTACTCAGGAGCCACGCTTCGTACCGGGGCAAGCCCTGGTAAAATTTAGATCCGCCAGCCTGGGGGAAGCTGGCGTGGTCGAGGCCGGACGGACGAGCCCTCCGGACCTCCAGGTGCTGGATCCGATCATTCGTGACTTGGAGTCAAGCCTGCTTCTCCCGTTGCAGGCGGCGCAAATATCCAGCGGCAACTGGCTTCTTCTCTCCCTTGACCAAGAACGGCTGCGCGAGCGGGCCGTCCAGCAACTGCGAGGCCGTCCTGGCATCGCCGACGTACAATCGCTCTCGCTGGAAGGTGATGAGCTAGGGCCTTTCGCGGTCGCTGTCAAGTTCGCCCCCGATAGCCAAGAATACGGGACGCTTGCCCGGGCCAAAGCTGAGGAGCGAGCGGCCGCGATCGCGGAGCTGCTCAGCGAACTGCAGCTGCTGCTCGACCTGCCACTGCAAGGCGGACGCTGGAATGGGGACGTCCTGGAGCTATGCGTCGACCTGAACCTGCTGACCCATACACTCGTGAACCGTCTCGCGCAGACACCTCAGATCGAAGCGGTAAACCTCAACTACATCCTCGGAGCGATAGGGGGTGGCATACAATGAAGCGCACTCTGAAACTCGACAACCCGACCATGACTATGCGAGCGAACTTCTTCAGTATCGGTGGTATCGTACTGGCCCTTGCCGGCGGATTCGCGCTCTGCCAGACCATGCCTGCCACAAATGCGACGACGCAAGATCCGCAACTGACCTTCAGCGTCGCAGCGGCGGAGAAACCGCAGGACGTGGCCCCCAGCGTAACTCGGGTGGCCTCTGATACGATTCAGCTAAGCGGTACCATCTCGACGCCCAACCCGTGCTATGAGATCACGGGAGCGCTGAGCGCGGAAAACAGTCAGCTGACGCTGAGTGTCGTGGCAACTTCCAAAGGCGGTTTCTGCATTCAGATGCTCGCCGCCCACGAGTACACGGCAACGATTACCGACATAGCAGCCGGCAGCTACACGATCAGAGTCGTGCATGACTATCCCGACGCTGGTTGGGAGCGCAAGATTAAAGAGCTGACCGTCGCTGTCCCTTAGATCGAAGCGCCTGACCGATTGGCGCCCGTGGCAAAGCTGAACGAATGCCGGCGCTGCGGCCGGCAGCTTCAGGATGGGCCCGACCAGGTCCGGTCGGCCAACTCGGCGAATTTCACCGTGACGATAGAAGGTATCCCCACGCGGGCGTGCCCGGCCGGCTGCGTGGGTTTTTACTGGTATTGGGCTGACCTGGGTGTCGAGGTCATCGAAATGCTACACCAGCGGGAGCATTTCTCACGGCTGAAAGGTGTATTCCGCCGCTCGCATGTGTGCCGCAGCTGCGGTGCCGAGCTGAGACATGCAGGTGCGCATCGCGACTTCGCGTTCCAAACAACGTGTAGAAAGGGGACGGCGATCGAGATGACCGTCAGTGGCCCAGCTCTGCTCTGCACCCGCTGCAACGAGGCTTTCATTCCTGCCGCTCGCGGCGAGGCGGACGAGTTGCAGCGGGAGCTGGTCGACCTGATCGGTAAGGCGCTTACCCACGAACTGTACTACGAATAGCCGCGACCGCGCAGTCCGATGCGCGTCCTGGCCGGTCCGGCCCGGCTCAGGAATCTCGAAGTGTTTGGGCGATCGTCTCGATGTGGTCAGGTGTGGTGCCACAACAACCACCGATCACCGTTGCCCCCATTTTCCGCCAGCGGCGCGCCTCTTCCAGCAGCTTCCAAGGCGGATACTCATCCGTGAAGTGCCATTCCGGCGGGTCGAAACGGCCGATGTGGGGATAGAGCCCGCACGGAGCTGAGCGCGCGCCACGCAGCTCACGGAGTCCAGCTGTAGCATCGTCCGGCGGAATGCAATTAACCAGGACGACATCCGGCTCCAACGGCTCCAGTTCGCGTTCCGCATCCGCCAGCGTCTCCCCGGTGAACAGCTTGCCCTGTTCGTTGCAGACGAAGCCGACCCAGCAGGGTAGACCCGCCTGACGCGCCGCTTCCAGACCGACCTTTGCTTCGGTGACACTGTTGACCGTTTCCAACAGAACCAGGTCGGCACCGGCAGCGGCCAGCACCTCCATGATCTCTCTGTATTCCGCACGCATCTCAGCGGTGGGTGGAGCCAGATCGGGTCGGAAGCACCACTCCAGCGTGGTTACCGCCCCGGCGATCGCCACCGGACGTTCCGCAGCGACGTTCTCACGCGCCTGCTTCGCCAGCGCCACCGAGGCCGTCAGCATCTCTGCTGCCCGTGTGTCCAGCCCGGAAACCCCGATATGACGCATGTGCGCCGCATCCCGGAAGTGACTCAGGAAGCTGCGATTGGCGAGTTGAAAGGAGTTCGTGCTGATGACATCGGCACCCGCCCGGATATAGTCCTCGTGCAGGCCGATGATCTCTTCAGGCGCATCGGCGACGCGGTGATCGGCCCAGGAGAGGTTGCGACGCAAGATCTCCGTGCCGATGCCTCCATCCAGCACAACCAAACCGCCCGATTCCATCCGGCCCTTGATATAGTCGTAGAAGCTCACAGGACCTCCTTGAGTGCCCGGATGTGATCGGGCGTCGTACCGCAACAGCCACCGACCACTCGCACACCGGCTTCGACCCAGCCGCGCGCCACCTTTGCATAGCGCTCCGGTGGCCAAGACTCCGTCTCCGCAAACTGCGGATGAAACTCGAATTTCCAGGACGGTGGATTGAATCTGCCGATCTGAGCGAAGGCGCCGACCGGCCGCTGCGTTGCTGACAGCAGTGCCTTCAGGATTCCCGATACGTCCTCGGGCGGCGCGCAGTTCACCAGTATCACATCGACGCCCAGCTCTTCCAGCGCCCGGACACCGTCAGTCAGACGTTCCCCGCTGAGAATCTGCCCTTCCGGGCCCAGGACGAAGCTGGCCCACACCGGGAGCCCGGTCTCGAGAGCTGCCCGTGCCGCAGCCCGCGCTTCGCCGACGGTATTCATCGATTCGAGTAGCAGAAGATCGACACGTCCACTTACCAGCTGTCTGGCCGTCTCCGCGTGCTCGGGCTGGGCCTCCTGCTCCGGCGGAGCCAGGTCCGGACGGAAACAGTGCTCCAGCGGCGACATCACTCCTGCGATCGCCACGTCCCGGCCGGCCGCATCCCGGGCCGACCGGGCAACCTCGGTTGCCCGGAGCGTCAGCTCCTGGGCGCGATCTTCCACACCCGGCGCCCCGATATGACGCATGTGGTCGGCGTCGCGAAACACATTCAGGTAGATGCGCCGGTTAAGCTGGAATGTGTTGGTGCGGATGACGTCGGCGCCGGCTGCGATATACTCGCGATGAAGCGCTTCGACCAGATACGGGTCTGTCCGCAATCCGTGCCAGCGCCAGCGAGTTCCGCGGCGCACCAGTTCGCTGCCGGTTGCACCATCCAGCAGAACAGCGCGATTCCCGTCGAGATTTGTGCGAATTCTTTCGTAGGCAGACACGAGATCGATTCCGGTTTGTGGGATCTGTAGGGGCTGCCTGAGTATGTGATGGAACGGCCACTCCGAGCAAGACCAGCTCGGCTACCCCGGGAGTCTTTCCCCGCGGTTCCCCCGAGCGTTAGTTTCCAGTCGTCCCAGCCGAAGCTGTTCCACAATACCCGGCAACCAGCCTTGTTCTCCCGCCCTGCGGCGGCGGAGGTTGCTCCGAATCCGTAATGGCTCAGCGATCGAGCTTCGGGCGAACAGGCTCTGGAGTGGCTAATGCTGCGAGGCACACCGTTCCACACGCGAACCGCGCCGCTCTGCCAGGCCCAGAACTGGCGACGCTGGGCCGGATACGTGGTCGCAAGCTCGTATGAACTGACTCACGAGCATGAGTACCACGCGATCCGCAGCGCTGCCGCGCTCATCGATGTCTCCCCACTGTACAAGTATCTGATTCGTGGATCCGACGCGGAACGCTTCATCAATCATGTCGTCACGCGCGACGTCTCGAAGTGTGCCGTGCATCAGGTCATGTACGGTCCCTGGTGCGACGAGGCTGGCAAGGTCATTGATGATGGGACACTGCAACGCCTGGGAGAGGACTCTTTCCGACTTACCTCCGGCGAGCCGAACCTACGTTGGCTGCAGGACATCGCTGTGGGGCTTCGCGTCAGCATAGAGGACGATTCAGATGCGACCGCGGCGCTGGCCCTGCAAGGACCGACTTCCCGAGATATCCTCAAGGATATCTGCGACGCCGATCTCGACCAGCTCAAGTTCTTTCGTCTGACTTTCGGGCGCATCACAGACATACCGGTTACGATCACGCGCACCGGTTACACCGGCGACCTCGGTTACGAGATCTGGGTCGAAACCGCGCAGGCCATCCGGCTCTGGGACGCTTTGCTCGATGCGGGCCGGCCGCATGGGATCACACCGACCGGTATTCTCGCTTTGGATATCTCTCGCATCGAGGCGGGACTGCTCCTAATCGGCGTTGACTATATCCCGACCCACCGCGCGCTGATTGAGTCTCGCAAGTCATCGCCGTTCGAGCTGGGCTTAGGCTGGGCTGTCAGGCTTGAGAAGGACGGCTTTGTCGGGCGAAGCGCGCTGATGGACGAGTGGCGTCGCGGCCCGGCCTGGGTGGTCAAAGGCCTGGAGGTCGATTGGGGCTCGCTGGAACGGAACCATGCGGTAGTCGGATTGCCGCCCCAGCTTCCCGCCACGGCCTGGCGCACCAGTGTGCCGGTCTACGCCGGTAAGAAGCAAATCGGTTACGCGACCAGCGGGTGCTGGTCGCCGACGCTCAAGAAGTATATCGCTTTGGCTCACTTGCGCAGCGCGCACGCCGAACGCGAGACACAACTGGAGATGGAGATCACGGTGGAGCATCAGCGCAAGCGTGCGTTGGCACGTGTTACGGACCTGCCATTCTTCGACCCTGACAGGAAACGAGACTGAGGATGGCAGCCGCAAAAGCGTACGACGCAGTCATAATTGGTGGAGGACACAACGGCCTCGTCAATGCGGCCTATCTGGCCAGGGCCGGCAAGCGCGTACTCGTATTGGAAAAGCGCCACATCGTCGGTGGCGCGACGGTGACCGAAGAGGTATTCCCCGGCTTCAAATTCTCGGTCCTCTCGTACGTCGTCAGCCTCCTACGGCCTGAGATCATCCGGGAACTCGACCTGCCGAAGCATGGTCTGGAGATCCTTCCCCTCGAGAGCACGGTGACCCCAATGCCGAACGGTGACTATCTCGGTCGCTGGGCGGACCATGATCTGACGCGGCGCGAGCTGTACCGGCATTCGCCAAGAGATGCCGAGGCGTATGACGACTTCGGCACTCTGATGTACCACCTTGCCTACGCCGTCAAACCGATCATGGGAATGGTGCCGCCGGACCCCACGTCGCTACGCCCAAGGGACCTGCGCAGCCTGCTACGGCTCGGCAAGCACTTCCGCGGACTCGAGCCGGCCCATTTCTACGCGCTCTACAAGCTGATGACGATGAGTTCGGCTGACTATCTGGATGAATGGTTCGAGTGCGAGCCACTAAAAGCGACGATGTCGGCCAGCGGAATCATCGGGACGTTCCTGGGCCCGCGTTCGCCCGGTACCGCCTATGTTCTCCTTCACCACTACATGGGTGAGATCGACGGAGTGTTTCGAGCCTGGGGGTTCGCCAAAGGAGGTACCGGCGCCGTTGCAGAAGCGATAGCGGCTGCGGCTCGTCGGCTCGGCGCCGAGATTCGAACCGAGGCGACGGTCAGCCAGGTGATCGTCAAACATGGCCGGGCTGTCGGCGTGGCGCTCGAAGATGGTGAAGAGATCTCCGCCCGTGTGGTGGTCTCCGGTCTGGACCCGAAACTGACGTTCCTGAAGTTGGTCGAGCCCGGCGAGCTGCCAGCCGACTTCCTCGGGGCGATCCGCCGCTACAAGATCCGCGGCTCTTCAGGCAAGGTGAACCTGGCGCTCGGAGAATTACCCAGCCTTACTTGCCTACCCGGCAACGGCCCGCATCTGCGAGGTGCGATATCGATCAGCCCCAGTGTCGAGTACTTGGAGCGCGCCTATGACGACGCGAAGTACGGGGAATTCTCACGCCATCCCTATATGGACATCATCATTCCCTCGATGATCGATCCGGGCATGGCTCCGCCCGGCAAGCACGTGATGTCGATATTCGTTCAGTATGCCCCGTTCGAGCTAAACGGCGGCTGGAACGACCAGAAGCGCGAGGCGTTCGGAGACGCGGTCGTAAATACGCTTGCCCAGTTCGCGCCTAACATCAAGAACGCCATCCTTCATCGTCAGGTTGTTACCCCCTGGGACATGCAGGAAGAATACTCCCTTACAGAAGGAAACATCTTTCACGGCGAGCTGTCACTCCATCAACTGTTCTTCCTGCGACCGGCGCCAAAGTGGACCGACTATCGCACACCGGTCACCAACCTCTACCAGTGCGGCTCCGGGACGCACCCGGGCGGCGGAATCAGCGGTGCCTCCGGCCGCCTCGCCGCTCTCGAGATCCTGAGAGATGGGTAAAGTGAACGACGCATACGACACCATCGTCATCGGCGCGGGACACAACGGACTGGTGACGGCAGCTTACCTGGCCAGAGCCGGTCAGCGTGTCCTGGTCCTCGAGCGCAGCGAGCGAGTCGGCGGCGCGGTGGCAACGGAGGATGTCTTTCCGGGCTTCAAGTTCGACACTGGCTCTCACCGCATCGAGCGATTCCACCCCTCTGTCGTGCTCGACCTTCGCCTCGCCGCTCACGGTCTCGAGATCGTGGCCAGTGATCCGAGCGTCTTCGCACCGACGCCCGAGGGGCACCACCTGCTTCTCTGGCGGAAAGCGGAGAGCTCGATCGAGTCCATCGGCAAATTGTCCGCCAAGGATGCCGAGAGGTGGAAGGCTTTCTGTGGTCTAGTGGCCAAGGCAGCGGCATTCCTGGAGTCGATTTACGACAACCCACCTCCGGATCCGCTGTCCAATTCACGGGGCGACCTCTGGCAGCTATTCCGCCTTGGACGGCGACTTCGCGGTTTGGGCAAGCGTGACATGCTGGAAGTGCTGCGGATCCTGCCAATGACGGCGAAAGAGCTACTGGACGAGTGGTTCGAGACCGATGTACTCAAGGGTTGTCTCGGATCGCAGGGTATTTCAGGGGTCCTTCAAGGGCCGATGGCCGCCGGCACCGCCTACCTCTTCTTGCACCATCAAGTCGGCCGTAAAGACGGCGCGCTGAGATCCACGGCACGCGTCCGCGGTGGCATGGGGAACCTGGCCCGGGCGCTTGCGGAAGCCGCCCGTCAGGCCGGCGCTGAGATCCGGACGAAGGCGCCGGTCGGACGGATATTGGTGAAGGACGGCCGCGCGTTCGGGGTCGCGCTGAACGACGGTGGAGAGATAAAGGCTGGCCGGGTCGTCTCCAACGCGGACCCGAGACACACGTTCCTCGAGCTGCTCGATTCCACCGCGCTCAGCCCGGAGTTCCTGCGCGCCGTACGCAACATCCGCTTCAAGGGCGTCTGTGCCCGCGTGAACCTCGCCTTGAAGGAGCTTCCAAACTTCAGCTGCCTGCCCGGCGAGGGCCCGCACCTGCAAGGTGCCATCACCATCGCGCCCAGCCTCGAGTACCTCGAGCGCGCCTATGACGACGCAAAGTACGGCGAGCCATCGCAAGAACCCTACTTGGAAGCGGTGATACCCTCGCTCAACGATCCCGACCTGGCGCCGGCGGGGCGACATGTGATGTCGATCTTCGTGCAGTACGCGCCGTATCAGCTGAAGGACGGCGCCTGGGACAGCATCAAACGTGAGGCATTGGGTGACCGCGTGGTTCAAACCCTGGCCCAGTACGCACCGAACCTCGAGTCGGCCATCCTTCACCGACAGGTCCTGTCACCGTTGGACCTGGAAAACGCGTTCGCGCTGACGGAAGGCAACATTTATCACGGCGAGATGACGCTGGACCAACTGCTGTTCATGCGACCCGTGGCCGGGTGCTCGCGCTATAAGACTCCGCTCGCTGGTCTCTACCTCTGCGGAGCTGGCACGCACCCTGGCGGCGGCGTCAATGGTGCCTCTGGCTACAACGCCGCGCGGCAGATCTTACAAGAGAAGAGGAATAACTGACGATAGGATTGTAGCAAGCACAACTTAAGGCTGAGCCTAGTCACTTTCGCTCTTTATACCCAGCCACTCCAAAGCCTCTTCAAATTCACGGAACACCCCAACGCCCTCGATGTTCTCCTCGGTCATCATCTGGTACATTCGGGCCATGCCGAAGACCACGTCGGCAGACACGACCAACGCGAGTTTGTAATCGCCTAAAGCGCCAGCTTGACCTTGGTCCATCGCAACGGCACGCCTCACCCCTTCGGCCGTGACGTCCAGCCGCTCCACGCCGCGGATGTCGGACAGCTCTTTCATATCCGCGTCGAAGCGTGGATCGCCTTGTAAGTCACGCTTATGCTGCAGGAGCTCCTCATCGGTCAGTACGCCGGTGGCGGTTGTTCTAACGAGACCGAGCCGAGGGTCTATCTCATACGAAATTGGCATTGTTTAACCAGATTAAGTGTTGTTGGAGGCAACCGTCGGTAATATTAGTAACTATTCCCGGTAATTCAAAATTAAGCCGATTCTCGACCCAGATGGGTCGCCCCGCCTGGCCGCGGCCCAATATGACTCCTCGCAACCAACTCGCTATCTTGCTGATTCAAGTAACCCAACATCCGAATTGCGGCCGACACACGGCGCTCGAACACATTTTTAAGGTGGTTCGCCAATGGCCTACAAACCCATCGAGGACTACGGCATTATCGGTAACATGCACAGCGCGGCGCTGGTGGGGATCGATGGATCGATCGACTGGTATTGTCACCCCCACTTCGACTCGCCGAGCGTCTTTGCCGCGATACTGGATGATCGACAGGGCGGTCGCTTCAAGATCGCACCCACCGAGGACGAAGTCACTCACAAGCAGTACTACTGGCACGAGACCAATGTGCTGGTGACGCGCTTCCTAGCCGAGGGTGGTGTCGGTCAGGTGGTCGATTACATGCCCGTCGGGATGGCACACGGACAGCCGGGCTCACACTGGCTGGTCCGGCGTGTCCAGGCCGTACGCGGAGCCATGACTTTCCAGATGGAATGCCAGCCGGCTTTCAACTACGCTCGCGACAGGCACCGGACCTCAATCACAGGGGACGGCGCTACGTTCGATGCAGCGGGGATCAGCCTGGCTCTGGTCAGCAAGACGCCGTTGGAAGCCGACGGCTCCGGGGTCAAAGCGCGCTTCACCCTCCAGCAAGGCGAGATCACGACCTTCGTGCTACGCGAGATCCCGGCAGGCGGTGGCTGCGGCCTGGCGCTTGGCGACGAGCAGGAGTACGGCCTTTTCGATACGACGCTCAGCTACTGGCAGAACTGGCTGGCGCGATCGACTTACGACGGACGCTGGCGCGAGGCGGTCAATCGTTCAGCGCTGGCGCTCAAGCTGATGACCTACCAGCCGACGGGTGCGATCGTCGCCTCACCCACGTGCAGCCTGCCCGAAGACATGGGCGGAGTCCGCAACTGGGACTATCGCTATACCTGGATCCGCGACGCGGCGTTCACGCTTTATGCGCTCATGCGCATCGGCTTCACCGAGGAGGCCGAGAGCTTCAGTCAGTACCTGCGAGAGCGGGTCAGTGAGCCAAACCCGGACGGCTCGCTGCAGATCATGTATGGGATCGACGGGAGGCACGAGCTTACGGAGGAGTCACTGGACCACCTGGAGGGCTACAAAGGCTCACGCCCTGTGCGAATCGGCAACGGCGCCTACGGCCAGCTTCAGCTCGACATCTATGGAGAGCTGATGGACTCCATGTACCTGTTCAACAAATACGGGACGCCGATCGGCCACGACGGCTGGATCTGGCTGCGGCGCCTGGTGGATTGGGTCTGCGACAACTGGGAACGCGAGGATGAGGGAATCTGGGAGGTGCGCGGCGGGCGCCGGCACTTCGTCTACTCCAAGATCATGAGTTGGGTTGCCGTGGATCGGGGCCTGAGACTGGCCGATAAGCGGTCTTTTCCGGCAGATCGCTTACGTTGGCTGGCGGTCCGCGACCGGATCTACGAGGACGTGTTCACGAAAGGCTGGAACGAAAAGCGACAAGCTTTCGTGCAGTCCTATGGAAGCGATTCGCTGGACGCGGCCAACCTCATCATGCCGCTGGTCTTCTTCACTTCACCCAACGATCCGCGTTTCCTGAGCACGCTCGATGCCACGCTTCAGTCGCCCGAGCGCGGCGGCCTCGTCGCCAACAATCTCGTCTACCGCTACAACGTTGCCGAGGCGCAGGACGGTCTGGCGGGCGACGAGGGCACCTTCAACATCTGCACGTTTTGGCTTGTCGAGGCACTGACCCGGGCCGGCCGCCGCGATCCGGCGCGACTCAGATCGGCCCGGCTGATGTTCGAGGAGATGCTGGGTTACGCGAACCATCTCGGCCTCTACGCTGAGGAGACCGGACCGCGCGGGGAAGCACTGGGTAACTTCCCCCAGGCGTTCACACATCTGAGCCTGATCAGCGCTGCGTTCAACCTGGACCGGGCGCTCGACGGCGGCTAGCGCTCTCGCGCCAGGTCTTCGATCAGGTCGGCAACTAGAGCGGTCCAGCCCGTCTGATGGCTGGCGCCCAGTCCCCTGCCCGACTCGGCATGGAAGTACTCGTGGAACAACAGCAGATCCCGCCAATTCGGATCTTCCGCATAACGGGCTTCGTCGCCGTGACAGGGGCGCCGCCCCTGTCCATCACGCTTGAACAGGCTGAGCAGCCGCCGTGCCAGTTCATCTGCAACTTCCTGCAGGTTCATTTCAACCCCTGAGCCTACCGGACACTCAACCCGCAAGCTGTCACCGTAGAAGCTGTGGTAGCGCTCCAGCGCCTCGATCAGCAAGAAGTTCAAGGGAAACCAGATCGGCCCGCGCCAGTTCGAGTTCCCGCCATACATCACGATGTTCGATTCACCCGGCACGTATCTGACTTCGTAGCGGGAGCCGCTAAGCTCCAGCTCGTAGGGGCGGTCGCCGTGGATTCGCGAAAGAGACCGCACACCGTAAGGCGCCAGGAACTCTCGTTCATCAAGTACGTAGCGCAGCACACGCTCCAGCCGGCTTCGCTGTGGGATCGCCAGCAAACGGTCACCATCCTTGCCGGTCGCCAGCTCACAGAACGCGATCTGCTCGACCAGATCATCCCGGTTCTCCAAGAACCAGGCGAGCCGCTTGGCGAAACCGGGCAGGCGATCGAGCGTCGACTGGCGGATGACCTCGCAGGCGAACAGCGGCACTAGCCCAACCATCGAACGGACTCGCAGCGGCAGCTTAATGCCGTCCATATGCAGCTGATCGTAGTAGAAGCCGTCGGTCTCGTCCCATAGCCCTGTGCCACCCAAGGTGTTGATCGCATCGGCGATCGCCACGAAGTGCTCGAAGAATTTCGATGCAATGTCTTCGTAGACGTCGTTCTCCGCCGCCAGCGTCAGCGCGATGCGGAGCATGGTCGCACAGTAGAACGCCATCCACGCGGTACCATCTGCCTGCTCCAGATCGCCACCGCCGGGTAACGGCTTGGAGCGGTCGAACACACCGATGTTGTCGAGGCCGAGGAAACCACCCGAGAACAGGTGCCGGCCGTGGATATCCTTGCGGTTAACCCACCAGGTGAAGTTGATCAGCAGCTTCTGAAAGACTCGCTCGAGAAAAGCTCGATCGGGCTGACCGGCAAGCGCCGACTGTTGATAGACGCGCCAGCAAGCCCAAGCGTGTACCGGCGGATTTACGTCACTCAGCGAGAATTCGTAGGCCGGGATCTGGCCGTTGGGGTGCATATACCACTCGCGCAGCAGCAACACCAACTGCTGCTTGGCGAAGTGTGGGTCGACCCGTGCCATGGGGATCATCTGGAAGGCGAGGTCCCACGCGGCATACCACGGGTACTCCCACGCGTCCGGCATCGAGATGACATCCCGGTTGTAGAGATGTCCCCAATCAGCATTGCGCAACCGGGCCCGTACGGTTGGTGGGGGTGGCTGACCCGGATCCCCCTCCAACCAATCCTCCACCACGTAGTAATAGAACTGATTCGACCACAGCAAACCGGCGCGTGCCTGACGTAACACGGCTCGCTCATCTTCGCCGATCCCAGCCGGCGTTCGACTGTCGTGGAACTCATCCGCTTCGGCGATACGTTGCGCGAACACCTCATCGAACCCCGCGCCGAACGGCTCGCCTAGGCGTTCCAGCTCGGCGTGCAGGCGCAGTCTCAGCGTCCGTTGCTCGCCGGGCGCCAGCTCAAGCCGGAACCATGCCGCCGCTTTCGTACCCAAGCCTTCCGGGTTGACCGCTGCAGTATCACCCGAGATGACTCGCTCATGGAAAGCGTCCTTCACATATGGGCTGGCGTTGGGCGACTTGAACAGCCGCACCCGGTTGCTCTGATTCTCGGTCAGCAAAAGCTCACCGACCTGGGAATCGGAGCCCCACTCGACAGTCAGGCGATAGCGACCCAGCGTCCTGTGCTCTGCCAAAAACTCGGTGCTACTCAAGCGCTTGATCAGCGGCTTCCCCGGGTAGCCCTCTCCGGTTCGACCCCAGGACCACGTATTGCGAAACCAGAGGCTTGGCAGCACATGGAGGGTGGCCGGTTCCGGACCGCGGTTGATGAGCGTGATCCGGATCAGGATGTCTTCCGGCGCCGCCTTGGCGTACTCGGCTAAGACATCGAAGTAGCGATCGTCATCAAAGACGCCGGCGTCGGTGATCTCGAACTCGGGATCGTCACGGCTGCGCCGCTGGTTCTCCTCGAGAAGCTGTTCGTAGGGATATTCAGACTGCGGGTACTTATAGAGTCCTTTTAGGTAGGAATACGTCGGGGTCGCGTCAAGGTAGTAGTAACACTCCTTCACATCCTCACCGTGATTGCCCTCCCACGCGGTCAGCCCGAACAGACGTTCTTTAAGAATCGGGTCGCGCTCGTTCCAGAGGGCCAGAGCGAAG
Organism: Gemmatimonadota bacterium; assembly: GCA_041617795.1. GTDB lineage: Bacteria > Gemmatimonadota > Gemmatimonadetes > Palauibacterales > KS3-K002 > JBFJOD01. The sequence goes on from JBFJOD010000058.1 coordinate 17,175, forward strand.
GCTAGCCGACCTTTGCGGTCGCTGATGCCCAGCAGTCCGTCCTCGCCCCAACGGTACGCACGGCTGCGCGCCTGGTCGTGAGTGAAGTATCTCCAAGAATCGCCGTTGGCCGAGTAGTCTTCGCGAACGGTGGACCACTGGCGCTCGGAAAGATAGGGCCCCCAGCGCTTCCAGTTCCGCTCACGACGCTCGTCTTCCGCAAGTCGCACTAACTCCGAGTGTGACATGCGTCAGCTTCCGCCGCCGTCGAACCGGAGGTCCAGGGGGCCCGGGTGAGTAAAACGCTCAGGCGACCGTGATGTCCTTGTTCAGGTAGACGTCCTGAATCGCATGGAACAGTTCCGCACCTTCCTTCATGGGACGCTGGAACGTCTTGCGTCCCGAGATCAGGCCCATGCCACCGCCACGCTTGTTGACGACGGCGGTGCGAACGGCTTCGCCCAGGTCGCCTTTCCCCGTCGAGGCACCGCCCGAGTTGATCATGCCGACGCGGCCCATGTAGCAGTTGGCCACCTGCCAGCGGACCAGATCGACGGGATGGTCGCTGACCAGCTTCTCGTACACCAGCTTATGGGTCTTGCCGAAGTTGATAGCTGTGAAACCGCCGTTGTTGGTCGGGAGCTTCTGCTTGACGATATCGGCCTGGATGGTCACGCCCAGGTGGTTCGCCTGGCCCGTCAGGTCGGCCGCTGCATGGTAATCGACCCCGTCCTTCTTGAACGCCGAGTTGCGCAGGTAGCACCAGAGGAACGTGGCCATCCCCAACTCATGGGCCTGGGCAAACGCATCCGAGATCTCGATCAGTTCGCGATGCGAGTCCTCGGAGCCCCAGTAGATCGTAGCCCCCACCGCGGCGGCGCCCATCTCGAACGCCTGCTCGACGTTCGCGAACTGCACCTGCTCGTAGCGATTCGGGAAGCTCAGCAGTTCATTGTGGTTGATCTTCACGAGGAACGGGATCTTGTGCGCGTATTTGCGCGAGACTGATCCCAAAACGCCCAGCGTTGAAGCCACGGCGTTGCAGCCTCCCTCGATCGCCAGCTCGACGATCCGCTCGGGATCGAAGTAGATGGGGTTCGGTGCAAAAGAAGCCGCCCCCGAATGCTCGATCCCCTGGTCCACTGGCAGGATGGACAGGTAGCCAGTGCCAGCCAGACGACCGTTGTTGAAGATGCGCTGGAGATTCACCAACACGCGGGGTTTGCGGTCGGAGGCCGACCAAACCCGATCGACGTAGTCCGGACCCGGCAGGTGAAGTTGCTCTCTCGGAACGCCCTTGCACTTGTGCGCGAGCAGGCTTTCCGCCTCCTCACCGAGCAGTTCCTCGATCTGTCCCCGCGTGGTTGCCGTCGCGACGCTCATTTACTACCGCCTCCTTTTGATCCTTTGAATTCTGATCGCTTGTAAGACTCGATCCCGTAATCCTTTATGAGTCTTAGGATTGAAATGCAGATTATGTGCCGCGGCGGCCAGAAAGCCCGGCCGCTGCAGCTTCGTCGACGTACCAGACCAGCTGCCCGTCCCGGGGGCGAATGAGCTGGGCCGGATAGCGTGCTGGCCCGCCAGCCGCCTCCAGGACTTCCCGGAGCGTCGCTGCCTTCTCGGCCCCCGTAACCAGGAATAGTATACATGCAGCGTTGTTGAGGACCGGGCAAGTCAGCGTCACCCGGTGAGTGCTCAGCTTCTCGATCCACGCCGCCACCACCAGCCGCCGCGTCTCCCGCAACGCATCGCTCCCCGGGAAGAGCGAGGCCGTGTGACCATCGCCCCCCATCCCAAGCAACACCAAATCGATCCGGGGCAACACGCCCGCAGGCAGGCGAAAGTGGCGGCGTAACTCTTCCTCGTAGGCCGCAGCTGCACTTGCCGGGTCCGGCCGCTCGGCCGGAATTCTGTGAACGTTTTCGCTAGGAACTTCGACACGCGAAAGCAGCAGGTCGTACGCCGCACCGAAGTTGCTGTCGAAATGGTCCGGTGGCACGGTCCGCTCATCACCCCAAAAAAAGTCGATAGCCGGCCAGGGCACCTCGCGACGGAGAGGCTCATCTGCCAGGAGTCGGAATAGACGCTTCGGCGTGGAACCGCCGGATAGAGCCACGCTGAACCGCTCGCCCGCATCGACCCGGGCGCGGGCCCGGCGGCCAAACTCGTGGGCGGCGGCCCGGGCGACC
>JBFJOD010000059.1:0-18987 GCA_041617795.1 Gemmatimonadota bacterium
CAGCAGGTGATTGTCGCCCGCGACCAGCGGCAGTTCGATCTTCTCCTGGTCGGCCGCGGCGCCGCGAGCCACCTGGTTGCTGAGCACCTGCCGGCCGTTGAGCCAGACGCGGATACCGTCGTCGCTGCCCAGCGAGACGGGCAACTTCACCTGCCGCTCGGAATGGATCACGCGGGCCAGGTACGAAGCAGAATTGGGCGTCGATCCGAAGTTCTCGACCCGCCCGTCGGCAAACTGCTGCTTCTCGATCCAGACTATTGCGCTCGTCGGGCACCTGGAGGTCGCGACGGGGTCGGCCAGCTGGTTCTTGCTGTAGTCGATGACCGCAAGGCCGTTACGCATCTCGATCAGACCGGGCGCGGCATCGGTGGCACAGAGACCGCAGCCCGTGCAGGCCACGCGGCAAAGCTCCTCCGCCTCATCGCCCTCGAGCAAGCTCTTGCACTGAACAATCAGCTTCTGATCGATCGGCATCAGCGTGAACAGATCGCGCGGACACGCCTCCACGCAATCGCCGCAAGCCGTACAGTTGTCCGGCACGACGACGGGAAGACCGACCTCGTTCATGTAGATCGCGTCGTAGTCGCAGGAGCGCTCGCAATCGGCCAGGCCCAAGCAGGCCCACCCACAACCCACGCCGCCCGCCGCCACCGCGGCGGCCGCTCCACACGTCTCGATCCCGATGTAGTCGGCCCAACGGACGGTCACGTCGGAACCGCCGGCGCAGAGCAATCGCGCCACCCGCTTGACGGCCTCTCCAGCTTCGACGCCCAGGTAGTCCGCGATGTCGATCACGTCGTCGGTGCCCAGCTGTGTACACATCGCAGGTTGCCGCACTCCGGCCACCAGCTCTTCGGCAAAAACCCGGCAGCCGGGCGAGCCGCAGGCACCGCAATTCGAGCCCGGCAGCAAATCGGCAACCGCATCGATCCGGGGATCCTCCCACACCCTGAGTTTCATGTTCGCCAAAGCGATCAGTATGGCAAACGTCAGGGCCACACCCCCAAGGATCAGGACCGAGATGGCGATGCTGGCCGGGCTCATCCTTCTATTCCACGTTGCTCAGGTCAGCCTGGTTGAGCAGCCAGGCCGCCAGCTTGTCGACGGGGCTTCCTGTGCCCGACGCGCTCGCCGCTCCCGCACTCACCTCGGTCGCCGCGTCCACACCCGGCCCTTTCGCCAGCGACAGCAACTGCTCCAACTCTTCTTTCTGCTGGCGAACGCTCTTGCCACCGACGCGTTGCTTGGGCGGCTTCTCCGGAACGTTGACCAATTCTATCCGCTGCCAGGCGTTCTTGCCGCGCGCGGGATCGTGAATGAACTGGGCGGCGGACTCGGGTACCAGTGCAGCGACGGCCGGGCCCTCGAAGCTCGAGAATCGCTCGAGGCCATTCTCGCTGGCTGTCTGCAACACGAAGGTTGCCGGTGTGATGAGGCGGACCAGTGGCGCCGGCGCGCTTTCACCGTGGACGACCAAAACGATCTTGACCCTACCATCGACGAACTCGGCAAGGTCGCCGGCATGCAGATCAGCGCCTTCGACCTCGACGACCAAGGGCGGTGCCAGCCGGCGCTCTGCTTCATTCCAGCGCTCGAAGCTCATGGGATCCAGCAGGCCGTTATCCGTGCTGGGATCCAGTCTACCGGCCGTTGCCAAACCCGCGACCCGGGCGGCGGCAAAGGCACGGCCGATCTCGGCCATGCGCGCCGCCACAACATCGCGCAGCCGGGCGCCGGACTTGACCCTGACCTGAAAGAGATCCTCCTCACCGGCGGCAATCACTCGCAGGATGTCGAATGCTTTCTCGACTTTGCGGAAAGAGCCGGCATCCTGAGTGGATCCGTTCTGGACCAAGCTGGAGAATCGCTCGATATCGATGCGGCCAGCGGCGAACTGGCCCAGGCCCGCCGCAACACTCGACGAGCCGCCGCGACTTTTCGACTGATGGCTCGCCAGGTAGCCCCTCACTTCTTCGACCGCAGTCACCACGGCCGACCGGTAACCCTCGATCGAGCTGGCCAGGGCACGCAACGCGATTTCTACCCGTGGATCAGACGGCATATCGATCTAATTCCTCGCTGAGGATCTTGACCCGCTCTTCCGCCGTATGCGCCGGCAGCCGGCGCAGGTCCTCGTAGCGCGGCAGGTCTTCGTTCCTGTAAAACACGCCCAGCCGGACCTTCTCGCCCGCCTCCGCCAGCCGGCGCGCCTCGTTCAGGTTCCGGGGATCGTGGATGATTTGGCTCTTATAGATTTGATCCAAGTCCGGCACGTGGATCCCATCGTCGTGGATCATCAGCTCGATGACCTCGGGCTTGCGCACCGCATCTTCAAAGATGGACGAAGTGTACACCGGGCAGCGCTGCAGGATGCGTACGAATGCGAAGCCTTTGTGGTGGTACGCGGCCTTGAGTGTCGCATACAGGTGGGCCGGAATCCACTCAGCGGTCTGGGCGACGAACGATGCATTGGTGACGCCCAGTGTTGCGGTCAGCGGATTCAAGGCCTGAAGAAAGCTGCCCTTCGGCTGTGTGTTGCTGGGGAAGCTGGCCGGTGTCGTGGGTGATGTCTGGCCTTTGGTCAGGCCATACATGTTGTTGTCGAGCATCAGGGCGACCATGTCGACGTTGTAGCGAATCGCGTGAATCCAGTGCCCGGCACCGATCGAGCAGCAATCGCCATCCCCCATGACTGCAAAGACGTCCAGCTCGGGCCGCTCCAGCTTGATACCGGTGGCCACCGGTAGAGCACGACCGTGCAACCCGTGGAACCCATACGTCTTCAAGTAGTGTGGGAAACGGCTGGAGCAGCCGATCCCCGAGACGAAAACCGTCTCTTCCGGCTTCAGCTGTTCCTCTTCGAGCAGCCGCTGGACCGCGGTCAGGATGCTGTGATCGCCGCACCCGGGACACCAGCGCGCCACCGGGCCCTGGTAGTCCTCCATCTCGAAGGTGCGTTCATCAACGATACCGCAGCTCAGCAGCGAGCACCCATAATGCGTCATACCGCAACCCCTATTTCTAATCTCGATTGAATGGCTTTTAGTATGTGCCCGGGTCGCAACGGCTGCCCCGGCACCCGTGACCAGCAGTCAACGTCGACCAGCGTCTGCGCCCGCAACAGCATACACAATTGCGCGCGGCGGCGGTTCTCGTCCGTGATGTAGGGATCGCCGATCTTGTCGCTGTAGTTGATCTCGACGGTCATCACCTTGTCGAAGCGGCTGAAGATCTCCTTCAAACCCGGCTCCAGCGGTGAGAGAAAGGTCAGGTGGCAGGAGGAGACCGAGAGACCCTCGGCCCGCGCCCGATCCACCGCCTCTTCTATCGCTCCCCGCGTGCTACCCCAACCGACGACCAGGAGGTCACCCGAATCGGCTCCGTGAACCTGCGGCGGCTTCAGCGCCTGTTGCAGAACCGCGATCTTGCGGCTCCGCATCCGGCACCCCTGCTCATGGCTTTCCGGGTCGTAGGCCACCTTGCTCCAGGTGTTGTGCGCCAGACCCGTCGCCGTGTACATGCCGCCCGGCTGACCGGGGACGCGGCGCGAAGACATGCCCGTGCTCGGGTCCCAATCGTATGGCGGCTTGTCCGCGGGAATCGGAGCGAGGCTGAGTGGCGCTTGTTGCCAGCGCGGATCCAGCTCAGGGCGCGGGAACGGCTGAACCCCAGTAGCCAGGTTGGCATCGGTCAGCACCATCACGACGGTGCGAAAAGCCTCAGCGATTCGGCGCGCCGTGACCATTACATGGAAACAGTCCTCGATCGTCGCCGGCGCCATCACCACGTGCGGCGCGTCGCCATGCTGACCGAACAATGCCGCCAGCAAGTCTGACTGCTCTACCTTGGTCGGCAACCCCGTGCTGGGTCCGCCGCGCTGGACATCGACCACGACAAGCGGGACCTCGAGCATCACGGCAAGCCCGAGAAACTCCTGCTTGAGCGAAAGACCGGGACCCGAGGTAATGGTGTACGCGACCTTTCCGGCGTACGAGGCGCCGATTGCCACGCCGACTGCGGCGATCTCGTCTTCCGCCTGATGCACGACACCGCCAAACTTGTCGTATACCTCGCTCAAATAATGTGACGCAGACGTCGCCGGCGTGATCGGATACATGGAGCAAAGCTCCATTCCTGACGCGACCGCTCCCATCCCGATCGCTTCGTTTCCGTTCATCACCACCATCGCCTGCTCCGACTTGACGGTCGGTACTTCAATCCGAAAGTCGAGATTCTTCTCTGCCCAAGCGTAACCCAACTCGACTAACTTCACGTTGCGATCGTAGACCTCTTCGCTCTTCTTGCGGAATTGGTGCGCGATCTGAGCGCGAATCAGATCCATGTCCCGGTTGTAAACGCAGGCCAGCAGTCCCAGTGCGAACATGTTCTTGCCACGACGCGTGTCCTCGACGACCGTCAGGCACTGTTCCTCCATCGGAACCTCGATGATCCGGTAGTTCCGGGTGGAGAGTTCCGCCAACCCCTCTTTCCACTGTTTCTGTATATCGGTGTCGGGGTGCGTCGCCCACATGTTCTCGATCAAGACGATCGCATCGTCCGCCAGGGCATCCAGCTCGTGGCGCCCCAGCAATACCCGCTCGTTAAACGCCACCACCAGGTTCGTCGCGTCACCCCAGTTGGTGATCGTGTCCGTCCCGAAGCGCACTCGGTTACCACTGCCACCCGATTTGCTGCGCGGCGGCGGTTGGATCTCCGCCGGGATGATCTCTACCGTCCACGCCCCGTTGCCCATCTTCGCGCAGACGGACCCGAATATCTGACCGCATTTCTGCGCACCCTCACCCGAGTCCGACACGATCTCCGCCGTGTGCTCGGGCACACGGATGATCTTCGGACCCTTCTGCTTCCCGCTCGCGCGGGGCGCCTTCTTCTGCTTCGCTGTGCGCGATTTAGTCGCCACCATGACCTCGATCGTCTCGAGCCGCGCCGCAAACGGCTGCTCTCACGGGCGCGCGGCCCCTCAGTGCTCTGTCTTATGAAATCGCAACGTCAGTACAGCCCGTCCCCGCCAACAGTGGCGGGATTCGTGCCAAAAATCCCCCAAATATACGCATTTCGTAACCCACGGCGCTACATAGCGTTTGCTGGAAAAGCGGCTGATTGCGCACCGTCACGACCCGCCGCGGCTGGGGACTTAATGTCCCATGTAGGGCGATGACGCCGAACAGCCTAAGTTCTTAACGCGGTTGAAGATCGCGGCTCAGAGCGACGCCCAGGCCTGTGGCCGGCGGAAGCGCAGCCAGGCCAGCGCGGTGGGTACTAGCGTCCAGATGAGCAGGGTAGCGAAACAGAGGGCGATGACACCGGCGGGCCCCAGCGTCGCCATCCAGGAGCTGCCCACCGGGCCCAAGAGGCTGCCATCGGGATCGAGTATCGCGATGACGGCCAGGCGAAATGCCTCCACCGGGTTGGCGAAGGCCCAGGCCGACAGGACCGAGCGCGGCAAGCCCCAGCGGAGCATGGCCCCCATGATCCCGAGTGTGCCGAGGCCGATGGCGACGATCCAAACGACGAGGCCAGCGGCGGTGGCGCGGGCGCGCGACCCGGCGAGGACGGAGCAAAGCAGGCCGACAGCGACAAAGGCCTCGGCCAGCAGCAGTGTGAGGGACAACAGCAAGGCGATGAGCCACCAGGGTGTACCGCTCAGCGCTGCCGCGGCTCCGGCGAGGCCGAAGCCGATCAGCAGGGACAGCCAAACCGCCAGGCTGACGCCGAGCCATTTGCCCCAAAAGAGCTCGCTGAACGAGATCGGCTGGCTGACCAGATACTCGAGGCTCCCGATCTCTCGCTCACCGGCGATGGAGGCGGTCGCCGGGAACAGTGCCATGAGCGGAACGAACAGCAGCGCCAGATGCACGAGCCCCGCCATGACTTTCGCGAATCCACGATAGCCATAGATCTCGGAGCCGCTGAGGCCGAACCAGGTCAAGGCAAAAGCACCGATCAGGAAGATTGCCGAGTAAGCGACGAACCAGCGTGAACGAAGCGAGTCGCCCAGCTCGCGCCGGATGAGCCCCCGGACCACGGCAGCGCGCTTCACGAGTCTTCTCCAATGAAGAACGCCTGGACGATTTCCTCGAGGGCTGGCCCGACCACCCAGAAATCCTCGATCGAAATGCCGGCGTGTTGGAGTTGCGAAAGCGCCGTGGCGCGACCGGCAGCCGGGAGCCTGACGGCGACATGTGTTCCGTTGGCAATGACCGATGCCGCACCCGCCTGCGCGATGAAAGCTTCTCGGACTTTGTCGCGCTGCTCTTTCCTGGTCGTTACCCACAACCAGCTGTCGGCACCCGACCGACTGCGTAGCTCTTCCAATGTGCCATCGTAAACCCGTCCGCCGCCGTGCAGAATCCAGATCCGGTCTGCCACCATCTCGACTTCGTCCAGACGATGGGACGCCAGGATGATCGTGGTCTCGGGACCAACCTGGCGAAGCGCCCGGATGAACTCGGAACGTGCCCGCGGATCGAGGTTGGCGGTCGGCTCGTCCAGCAGGAGCACGGGTGGGTCGGCTGCCAGCGCGACAGCCAGCAGCGCTTTTTGCAGCATGCCTCCGGACAGTTCGCTCAAGGCTCGCTCCCCGGTAACCGACAACGGCAGGCCGAGACTCTCGAGGCGATCCGCGATCGCCCGGCTGGGTAGTCCCCGCAGCGTCGAAAAGAACTCCACCATCGTGGCCAGGCTCATTTGGAAGAGCGGCGGCCGCTGCGGCACGTAGCCGATCAGGCTACGCACGCGTTTACCGGCGGTTGCCACGTCAACACCGTCGATAGCGATATTGCCATCGAACGATAGGACACCCATCAAACAGCGGAGCAGCGTGGTTTTCCCGGCCCCATTGAGACCGAGCAGGGCCAATCGCTGACCACGCTCGATAGTAAAATCGAGGTCATTGAGAACCACGTGAGACCCGTAGCGCTTGTGCAGTCGACGAGCCTCGATCATAGCGGCCATTTCCACACCCCGTATATCGACAAACCGGCCAGTCCTAACCAAAAAATAGAGGCGAGCGGAGCCGGGGCGGGCGGCGCTTCCGTTTCCTCGCTCGCGCTGTTCGCGTTCGCCAGACCGAGGTCGGCGGGCAGGACGAGGCGTTTCGGCATCAAGCGCGGCGTCGAATCGATAACCAGCGGCTTGGGCTCCAACATTGGAAAGAAGCGACCCAGCGCGTCCAGCGTCAGCGACGCCGGGCTGAACTCGAACAGCCTCAGCTCGGGATGGCGAGCGAACAGATCGTCGGACAGTCGGTCGATCCGATAAGGGAAGTCCAGGTAACCATCACCATCTGCGTCCCAAGCGGCTGCGCCGTCCCAGCCATTAGCCGCCCAACGGTTGGCGAGGGCCGTTCCGCCGCCCGAGACGGAGACATCGCGCACGTTGGCCAGGAACGTGTTATCGGAGAAGGTGTTCTCGCGAACGGAGGGCAGTAGACCCACGCCCACATCATTGAAGGCGATAAGATTATCCCGAATTTCGTTCCGGGCACCTGCCGCGTGCGGCGAGTTATCAAAATACAGACCGGTCTGGTTTTGAACGATCAGATTCCCGGTGACCTCGATCCGGTCCGCATCCTTCAATCCGATGCCGAAGCCACTTCGCCCGCTGGCATGCGCGAAGACATTGCCGCGTAGAGCGATGTCCGACGAGTACATGATGAACGCGGCGACATCGTTAAAAGCGAACTCGTTTTGCTCGAATACGTTGTTACTGCTGTACATGTAGTGCAGGCCATAACGACCGTGCGTGACGAGATTGTGTCGGAAATTCAGACCATTACTGAAGTAAACGACCACGTCGCGTGTACGGCGTACGACATTCCGCTCCACCAACGCGTTATTGCTGTTCCACAACCGGATTCCGTCGCCGCGCATGCCCAACGGCCGGTCCTTGCCGGTGATGCTGTTATCTCTGACGCGGGTCCCCTGACTGTCCTTCAAGTAGATGCCGAATAGCACATCCTCCAGCCTGTTGTCACTCACCAGGCAAGAATCGGCTGCGACCAGGATCCCTGCATCTTCGCGATCGAGGATTCGTCCCGAGGAGCGAATTACGAAACCCGAGATCACGGCCCGTGCATGAATCTGAACGACCGTGCCTTCCCCTTCCCCATCGATGATGGGACGCCCTTCTCCCAGCAGCACCACGGGCACATCGATCGACAACCGCTCGCGGTAGTGACCCGGCCCGACCCGAATCGTGTCTCCGGGCTGGGCGGCGGCCAGAGCGGCAGCGATCGTCGCATACCGCTCTGACGCGCCCACGTTTAGGGCTTGAGTGATTACGAGGACGACAGCCCAGACCATGTTCTAGCTTGCCGCTGCTTCCAGTTGGCGGCGCTTGCGCCACTCGACCAGCAGCGCCACCGGACCGAGCATCCCAGCGACTCCCATCAAGATGGCGCCTATCGCCGGCCAGCTTTCGACGGTGAAGTTCGCCACCTGTGTCGTGCCGAAGAACTTCGGTGTGAACGGTTCCATGCGAATCGGCGCGCTGGGCGACAGGTTGTGGCCATAGTCATGTAACCAGTGTTGAAAATCGGCTAGCATCACGAGCCCGAAGACGACGAAATCGATCCAGCCCAGCGCCGCGATCTCCACGCGCGCCGCCATCGCCGCCAATATCGCCAGCGCCAGGAATCGCACGATGAAGAACGGAATGAACCGGAACTCGGGAAACTCGTCCGGCTCGATCTCCTGCATTCCGATGTAGTGGTTCAGCACGTTGACTTCTTGGATCTCACCGGCGACCTCGTGTGGGTAGATCACCAGCGATAGCCCCTGCGGATACTGCGGGGCCCTGAGCGTGATCTTCCAAACCGGCAGGATCGCCGCCGGGATCAGGAGAAAAGCGGCAACCGCCACGAGGATCCTCGAAGCCCGCGACAGCTCACCGCGAAACAGATCAACCGGGCTCATCTTCAGGTGCCCCCGCTGACCAGCTTGTTGGCGAGCACAGCAGCGGTCCCGGTCTTCACATAGTACTGCCAGGCCATGTTGCCGAGGTTACCCGCCTTCAGATAATCCTCCGCCGCGAAAGCTTCTTTGGCGGCCTTCAGAGACTTGTCTCCTTCGGTCATCCAACGGGAAGCATCGGTGACGTAGTCTTTCGCTACCGCATGCTGCTCGGCGCCAGCTTCCACCGCCGCCGCCAGCACGCCCTCGACCAGTGCCTTCGTGCTGTCGGCCTTTGCGATCCAGCTTGCGGCTTTGGCCTTCGCGTCCTCCTGCTGCAAGGGAGGCGCGCCCAGCAGGGCGCGCCCACCCAACAGCGCGAGAACAGCGACCGGTAGAACGAGCTTCTTCATCGCTGACCTCCTCGCGTGTTTACGGTTCGACAAACAGGTAGCCGACCATCTCCAGGTGCAGTGCCGAGCAGAATTCGCTGCAGTAGAACGGATAGACGCCGGCCATGTCAGCGACGAATTCGATAGTCTCGTGCTCACCCGGCTCGAGGCTGACGTTGATGTTGTATTTGTCGATCGCGAAGCCGTGTGCTGCATCGCGTGACGTCTCGAGGCTCGTCAGGTGAATCTTCACCCGGTCGCCCTGCTTCACTTTGATGTGTTCGGGAGTGAAGTGGCTGCGGATCGCCGTCATGTAGACGTCCACGTTGTTGCCGCTGCGCTCGATGCGCTCCTGTCCAGAGGACACGGCGTTCGGGTCCTTCGCCATCTCATGCGGGCTGAAGCCGACTTCCGGATAGACCAGCATCGGCTGCAGCTTATCCGCCTTGATGATCTGCGCGTAATGCGGCTCGCCGACGCCAATCGGCATGTCGTAGAGCAACTGCATGGGCTCACCCGTGATGTCCACCAACTGGAAGTTCTGCGGGTGCAGAGGCCCGACCGGCTGGAAGCGGTCGATGGACCACTTGTTCATGGCCACCAGGTATTTTCCGTCCGGCGAGCGTGTGTCGCCTTCCGCGGTGGCCAGGTGACCGATGTTGTAGTGGACGCCGATCTTCTCCTTCAGGGTGAAGTCCTCAAGGCTCCACTTGGCTACCGCCGACTCGATGAACAGGGACGTGTAAGCGCCACCCTGACCGTCGAACTGGGTGTGCAGCGGCCCGAGCCCGAGTTCGACCTGTGCCTCGAGCACCGCATCGAAGTCGAGGATCGCGACGCCAAACGGATCGCGGCCCGAGAAGGTCTCGTTGGCGATCGCGTTCTGAATCTTCTCGAACGAGTAGATCGACACGTGCGGATCGAGCTTGCCGGCGGTAACGATCAAGCGGCCGTCCGGCGTTACGTCAGCGCCGTGCGGACTCTTGGGCTCCGGGATCAAGTAGAGAAGACCTTCACTGATCGAGACGCTCAGCGGGATAACGCTCATCCCCTGGATCTGCTGGACGCCCTGGCCCGACTTGAAGACCTGCTCCGCCTTCTGCCAGTTGATGGCATGCAGGTAGTCCATGTCGTTCGCCGAGGCGCCCGCCTCGAAGGGAACGCCGGTCGTCTCGATGCCGCCCGTCGCCATCTCGGAATTAAAAGAGCCGAGGAACGCCCACCCCATCGACGGGCCCTTCCCGGCGTCGGCCAGGTCCTGCCAATAGGGCGGCAGCTCGAGCGTGAACGACTGCGCCTTGTCGATCCGTCCCGCCGCGCGGTCGAACTTCCAGAAGGTCACGGCACCGCGGTAGCGCTCCTGGTACTGGCTGATATCGACGTAGCTGCCGTCCAGCGGAATCGCGTACTGGCTGGATTGAATCACGTACTCCGTGTTGGGCGTCACGAATGTCGCACCGTGATCCGCGCCCATCAGCGGGTTGTGCAGGATCTGCTTGGTCTCGAAGTCTTTCAGCGAGATGACGGCGACGCGGGCGTTGGCCTTGTCGTCGATGAACAGGAACTGGCCGTCATAATCGCCGTCCGTCTCCGAGATCGCCGGATGGTGGGAATCCCCCCAAAGCACATCCTTGCCATTGATCTTGCCACCCTCCAAGGTCTTCATCGTGCCGCCGGCGCCGAAGCCGTAACCCTGCCAGGGTTCGGGCGTAAACGCCGCGATCAACTTGAGCAGACGCATGGATGGTACGCCGATCACCAGCACCTGGCCCGAATGGCCGCCGGACGAGAACATTACGTACTCGTCAGTCTTGCCGGTCGGCTGATAGGTCTTGAGAGCAGCCGTGATGTCGGCTTCGCTCAGACCCCGCTCCCGCGCCAGATCGCCCACCGATGTGCCGGCCGGACCTCGCGCACACGAAGCCGGCAGCAGAATCGCCAGGGCAACGGCCACCAGGGCGCCGATCGCCCAGTACCTCCCTTTAGCTTTCATCGTTCTCTCTTCCCTCCCTGTTTCAGACACGAACAAAGACTCCACCTCTGACACGACTTCTTTCCGCCGGCCGCCGCACTACTTCGCCGCGGAGTCGCTACGACGGAAATACTCGAGTAGCGCCCGCGCGTCTTCGCGCGTGACGCCTTGATTGGCCATCGGGGTGAAGTATTCACCCAGCAGCTTCCTGGCCGTCTCATCGTTTGCCAGCATCGAATCCGGATTGACGATCATGGCGATGATCCAATCCGGACTGCGACGCTCGCTGACACCCAACAGGTCCGGCCCCACCAGCCGTCCGCCGCCCATCGTGTGACACGCCGTGCAACCTCGCGCCTGCATCAGCGACTGGCCCTGGTCGGCAAGGACCTGGTCGATCGCACCCGCTGTCACAGTGACGGGGGCTTGCGCTGACGGAGCTTGCGCGGCGGGCGTCGTCTCCGCCTGCCCATCGCCTTCGCCAGCTTCACGACCGCAGCCGCCAAGCCAAAAGACGGCCAGCGATGCAGCAGCCATCGTCAACCTCATCCTGGTTCTCATGGTCGTTCTCATCACTCCAGTATGTCGGCTATCGCCGTGTGGTTGAAGAATTCGATGATGGGATCCGCCGCCTGACTCCAACGCTCGTGCACCCGGCACGGTGTCTCATCCGAGCACTGCTCCCGGCCCAGCAAACAGGTGCGCTGCTTCATGAAGGAGTTGAACGGCGCGATCACCTCAGCCAGCGACGTTTCGCTGGCTGGTTTCGCCAAACGAAACCCTCCCCGGGGACCACGTTCCGATTGCAGCACCCCGGCGCGAGCCAGATCATGTAAGATTTTGGACAGGTAGTTCGCCGGCAACCCGAGGCCCCGGGCGATGGCAGCCGCCCCGACGGGGCCCTCCTCCACCCGCTGAGCCAGGTGGAGTACCGCCCGTAGAGCATACTGATCGGTCTTGGAGATCAAGGCTTGAAAGCGTGGATTCGGCAGAAAGAATTATTTACCATGCTAATATCGTAGTTATGCCCATGTTAATATCTGAATTAATCTCCCGCAACCCCTCCGGCTCCTCCGGCTCTCCAGCTGTCCAATCCGCCCCGGCCGCGCCAGCTGACGCTTGCTGGAACCGACAACAGCCTCTATGGTGCCGGCCTGATGTCACGCCCTCTGAGTGTTCTGGTCCGGGTGGCCTTCTACGTGGCTGTCCTGATGCTGGCGGCCGTGCGCTGGCAACTGAACCCGCCTTTGCAGCCGCTGGTGGCGGGCATCCTCGCCATGTGGGGCGTTACCGCTGGACTGTTCTTCTGGCTGCGCCCGCGGGGTAAACCGCCGGGCCCATTACCCTTCCTCCTCGACTTCGCATTCTTCTTCTATGAGGTGACCGCCGTCGTCCTGGCGGCCCATCTTCTGGGAGGCACGGGTTGGCTGACGCTCTTGCTCCTCATGTATCCGACCGTCGAGTTCAACCGGCTCTACCAAGGACACCCGGGTCTGACGGCTTCGTTCGTCGCCATCCTCGGCGGCGTCGGAATCGCCGTGCTCGAGGCGGTTGAGCGACTACCGCATGATCCCTTCTACTCCGTCGGCGACCCGCTGTATCGTGAACCGCTCTATTTGATCGCGCTGCTGGTTCTGGCCATGGTGCTTCTGGTAGGGATCCCGGCGATGTTCGCTCGAGTACCGACTCACGGGCAGCCACCTCACTAGGCCGTGGCTTCCGCCACGGCGGCGCTAGGATCACGAGGGGGCTAACTCATAGACCGAGACGTGAGTTCGACTGGACGCATCAAACGGCTGGCGCCGCCAGCCGCCCCAGCGGTCGCGAAGTCGCAGGCCGGCCAGACGAGCCATCAGATCGAGCTCGCTAGGCCACGCGTAGCGGATCTTCAGCGGATAGAAGTTGATTTGCTTTTCTGTAATCACGACGTGACGCGTTTCCACCTGCTGGCCGACGGGATCATGCACCGACGTCTCGAGACGTACGGCGTCTGACTCCAGCTTCTCGACCGCAACGCGCTGGTTTCGATCGAAACGGCCGAGATCCGGGACGAAAGCCTCGAGCACGAAGACACCGCCACGAGCCAGCCGCGCCGCGACGTTGGCGAAACAGCGCAGCTGATCTTCCTGCGTTAAGAGGCAGAAGAGCGTGTTGAACGCGACGAAGACGAGCGAGAAGTCGCCGGCAACGGCAACATCAGCCAAATCGCCGATCGTGACCGGGATGCCAGCGCCGCCGGGCTTCGCCCGCAGCTTGTCCACCATCGCTTCGGACGCATCGATCCCATGCACCGCGATCCCGCGTTCCTGCAGCGGGAGGGCAACTCGACCGGTCCCGATGCCGAGCTCGAGCACCGGCCCCGGCCCCGCCAACTCTGCAAGCAACTCTACAACTGCTTCTGAATCGAGTTCGCTGTACCACTCGTCATAGAACTCCGCGATTCGCTCGCCGTAAGTGGAAGCAGCATAATCCTTCACCGCTCTCTCCTTCCGCATCAGACTTTGATCCGCTTTCCGTAGTTCTTGTGGTTGAGGTCGAGACCGGTCCAGCGCTCGAGCGCCGAGAGGATCCGATACTTCAGACGCTCGTCCTTTTGGCGGTCCCAACGCTTCGTTCCGGGCGGGTCAACCAGCCGCAGCCGGTCGCTCCAGTCCATCTGTTCGATTCGTCCGCGCATCACCGCCGGGTGTGTGCCCTTATAGACCGGCAATCGACCCAGCGGGCCGAAGTCCATGTCGCGAGGCGCCGCCCGGTGCATCGCCTCCACGGCCTCGCGGCCCTTGCGATGCGCAAGGAACTCCTTGTCCTTTAGGCGCATGAGTTGCGGCGGCCTCACCCAGCCGTAGTGAAAGATCCGACCGCCCGCGCTCGCAACCGCAATCCGGCGCTCGTCGGCATAGCGGAATGATTGCGCATCGCGAACCGAGCGAATCCCCAGCCCATTCCGGATGATGCGGATTTCTTTTTGATACCAGCCGTGGCTCGTCTGGTAGTGGTCATAGTCAGCGAAGAAGTGCAGGTAATCGAAGAGCAGCCCTTCGACGCGTCGATCAGCCAACAGCTTCTCGCAGCGTGCCTTGATGATCGGCAGATCATCCTCGTGCACTACTTCATCTGCCTGGATGTAGAAGCACCAGTCACCGGTACACTGTTCCAGCGCCAGGTTCGTCAGCTGGCTGTAGGCGCGGGCACCCAGCGTTTCCTCCTGCCACGCCCCCTCGACAATGCGAATGCGGCGATCGCCGATCGACTCCACGACCTCGCGCGTCGTGTCATCGGCATCGCCCTCCGCCCAAGCCAACACGAACTCATCTACGATTGGCAGGATGGAGAAAATCGCCTCGCGGATCGGGTAATAGAGCTTGACCGCGTTTCTGGCAAAGGAAAAGCCCGAGATTCGCATCGACCTCGACCGGGTAATGAACAGGTTTCTGGTGATTCTAGGCAGCGCCGGCAGTGGACGCCACCGACGCCCGGGATCGGAATGTTTCTTGCCCTTTTACTGCTATAGAGCAGGCCATCGGGCCACCGGCGGAACGACCCACCCGAGGCTCCCGGCCAGGGAGAAAAGCAGCGGACGGGCCAACATTGGCCGCCCACGGGGTGAATTGCACGCTCGGTAGTGACTGATTGTCCCGTTTTGTAACAGGCTGGCCACGAGGAGGCGGAGATGGCAGGCATCGTCGGCTACGGCGCTTATATCCCACGCAAGCGAATCAAAACGGAGGAGATCGCTCGCCAGTGGGGCAAGGATCCCGGGACGATAGAGAGAGGATTGCTGCTCAAAGAGAAATCGGTACCGGGCTTCGATGAGGACACGATCACTATCTCAGTCGCTGCCGGCCGCAGCGCCCTGGATCGGGCAGGCATCGATCCCCAAAAGGTCGGCGCGCTCTACATCGGTTCCGAATCGCACCCCTATGCGGTGAAGCCGAGCGGGACTGTCGTTGCCGAAGCTCTCGGTATCGGACCCGAGGTCCACATCGCCGACTTCGAGTTCGCCTGCAAGGCAGGGACTGAGGCGATGTTCGTCTCGCTGGGGCTGGTGGAAGCGGGCCGCGTCGAGTACGCCATGGGGATCGGGGCCGATACGTCGCAGGGTGCGCCCGACGACGCTCTCGAGTTCTCCGCCTCCGCCGGCGGCGCCGCCTTCATCTTCGGCCGAGAGAACCTGCTGGCCGAAGTCATCGAAACCTACAGCTACACCTCCGACACCGCTGACTTCTGGCGGCGCGAGGGCGAGTTCTACCCGCGGCACGGCGGTCGCTTCACCGGCGAGCCGGCGTATTTCAAGCATGTGCTGTCTGCCACGCGCGCGATCCTCGAGAAGACCGGCCTGAAGCCGGCGGATTTCAGCTACGTCGTCTTCCACATGCCCAATGGCAAGTTCCCGATGTCGGCGGGCAAACAGCTGGGCTTCACGAAAGAGCAGTTGGAGACGGGCTGGATAGTGCCAACGATGGGCAACACCTACTCGGGCTCATCGCCCACCGGGCTGGCGGCGATCCTCGACGTGGCAAAACCGGATGACCTGATCCTCATCACGTCGTTTGGATCGGGCGCCGGCAGCGACTCCTTCGTCTTGAAGGCGACGGAGCGGCTGCCCGAGGTCCAAAGCGCAGCACCGACGGTGCGCGCCATGTTGGACGGACCACGTCAATATATGACTTACGGAGAATACGCGAAGTTCCGCGAAAAGATCATAGTCAACGATTAGGCTCAGGAGGAAAAGCATGCGCGAGGTTGCGATCGTTGGAGCCGGGATGACCCGGTTCGGCGAGCTTTGGGGCTCGAGCCTGCGCGACATGTTCGTCGAAGCAGCGACCGATGCCCTCACGGACGCCGGCGCGGAACATGTCGACTCGATTTACGTGGGGTGCATGTCGGGCGGCCAGTTCGTCGGCCAGGAACACCTGGGCCCGCTGATGGCCGATCATCTCGGGATGACCGGCGTGCCGGCCACCCATGTCGAGTCAGCCTGCGCCTCGGGCGGCGTTGCGCTGCGATTGGCGTTTATGGAGGTCGCCTCAGGCATGAGCGACCTGGTGCTGGCGACCGGGATCGAGAAGATGAATGATGGCGCCGACGTGACCAACGTGCTGGCCACCGCCGCCGACCAGGAACTGGAGGTCTATTACGGCGTGACGTTCCCCGGCCTCTACGCGATGATCGCCCGCGCCCACATGGCGGACTACGGCACGACCGAAGAGGATCTGGCCTGGGTTTCCGTGAAGAACCACAAGCACGGCGCCATGAACGACAAGGCGCAGTTCGGCCGCGAAGTCACCCTGGAGCAGGTGATGTCCTCTTCCATGGTCGCCGAACCGCTGCGTCTCCTCCACTGCTCGCCGGTGAGCGATGGCGCCGCCGCCGTGCTGCTCTGCCCGCTGGACCAGGCGAAGAAGTACACGGACCGGCCGGTCAAGATCATCGGCAGCGGCCTGGCCACCGGATCGATGGCGTTAGCGCACCGAGAGAATCCGGCGATCCTCGGCGCCGTCCATAAGTCGGCTGAGCGCGCTTACAAGATGGCCAGCGTCGGGCCACGCAATATCCAGGTGGCCGAGGTTCATGATTGCTTTTCCATCTCCGAGATCTGCTGCATCGAGGCGCTGGGCCTGGTTGACCGTGGCCGCGGCGGCCCGGCGGCGCGCGAAGGCTTCACCGCCCTCGGCGGCTGCGTTCCCGTGAACACCAGCGGCGGCCTGAAGTCGAAGGGCCACCCCGTCGGCGCTACGGGTATCGCCCAGGCCATCGAGGTCTTCCGGCAATTGCGCGGCGAAGCGGGCCCGCGTCAGGTCGAGAACGCCCGCATCGGTCTAACGCAGAACATGGGTGGATCGGGGGCCAGCTCCGTCGTCCACATCTTCGAGGGGGTGTGATCATGCCGAGTCCCAGGTACACCAGAGAGATACCCAGCCGCTACCGCCTCGAGGCCGGTCGCTGCAAGGCCTGCGGCAAAGTGATCTATCCGGCGCGGCCCGTTTGTCCCTCTTGCCGGAGCGCCGACTTCGAGATGGTCGCGCTGTCGCGCAAGGGCACGGTGATCACATCGACGGTCATCCACGTCCCACCGGACGACTTCTTGATGGAAGCGCCCTACGCGATGGCGATCGTCGAAACGCCGGAGGGGGCACGGCTGATGACGCAGATCGTCGACTGCGAGCCGGCCAGCGTTCTGCCGGGGATGAAGGTCGCGCTGGAGTTCCGGCTCATCCGCAGGGAGGGTAACAGCGGTATCCTTTGCTACGGTCACAAGGGAGTACCGGTCGCCTAGCCCAGCGATCGTCCGAACTAAAAGGAGCCTTACGATGCGAAAAGTTCGGGTATGGGCGGAAGTGAGCGACGACCACTACCACGCTTACGAAGCCGAAGCGCGCCGCCGCGGCGTGACCATTGAGGAACTGGTCGAACAGACCGTAAACTGCCTGCTACGCGAGCTCGAGCGGGAAGAAGAGGACTGTTCGGGCCCAGACCAGTTCATCAGCGTTTCCTAGCCACCAGCGTTCCACAGACGCCGGATCCGGAAGCGCCCCAACCTCGAGGCAGGGGTGTGCATGGATTCCGTCATCGTCAGCAAGCGCGGCGCCCAGCGCTGGGCCGCCGGCCACCCGTGGATCTACCGTAGCGACGTCCAAGAGGAAGGCGCAGACGCCCGGCCTGATCTGGTCACCGTGAAGGACCAGCGCGGTCGTTTCCTGGGCCGCGCCCTCTACTCTCCCGCCTCCGAGATCCGCTTGCGCCTCCTCTCCCTAGAGGATGAACAGATCGATAGTGCCTGGTGGGCGGCGCGCATCGCCGAGTCGCGCGACCGGCGGCCAGCGATCGATGCGACGGCCTACCGCCTCGTCCATGCCGAGGCGGACGGGCTGCCCTCACTGATCGTCGACCGCTACGGGCCGTACCTGGTGGTGCAGTTCCTCTCGGCCGGTCTCGAGACCTGTCGCTCCGACATCATCGCCGCGCTAATCGAGGTCTTGGAACCTTCCGGCATCCTGCTCAGAAACGATGCGCCGATCCGCCGGCACGAGAAGTTGGCGGCCGCCGTCGAGGTCGCCTTTGGCGAGGTGCCGGAGGCGGTCGAGGTGGAGGAACACGGTGTGCGCTATCGCGCGGCGCTAAGGACCGGTCAGAAGACCGGCGCCTTTCTGGACCAGCGCGAGAACCGCGCGTTGGTCGGTTCGCTGGCCAGCGGGCGCGCCCTCGATGTGTTTGCATATGAGGGCGGCTTCGCCCTGCACCTCGCGCGGCGCGCCGGCGAAGTCATCGCCGTCGAGAGCTCGGCGGAGGCGCTAACACGGGGCCGTGCCAACGCGGAGCTCAACGGCCTTACCAACATCAGCTGGCTGGAGGCCAACGCCTTCGACCTGCTGCGTGAGTACGATCGCGCAGGCCAACGCTTCGACTTCATCGTCCTCGACCCGCCCGCCTTCGCCAAGACGCGCACGCGCATCGAGAACGCGCTGGCCGGCTACAAGGAGATCAACCTGAGGGCGATGAAATTGCTGGCACCGGGCGGGCGGCTGCTGACCTGTTCCTGTAGCTACCACGTGGGTCGCGAGCTGTTCCTAGGGATGCTGGCCGAGGCGGCGGCCGACAGCGGCCGGCGGGTTCGCCTGGAATCGCTGCTCGGTCAACCCGCCGACCACCCGGAGATGCTCGCCATACCGGAGACCGGCTACCTGAAGGGTGCCCTGCTGAGCGTCTGACG
>JBFJOD010000060.1:0-18953 GCA_041617795.1 Gemmatimonadota bacterium
CGGCGGATACGATCACAACTTCGTGCTGGCTCGCGACGCTCCCGGACTGTTCCGCGCCGCGCGCGTGACGGAACCGAGCAGCGGGCGGGTGATGGACGTCTATACGACGGAGCCCGGTCTTCAGTTCTACTCGGGAAACTTTCTGGACGGATCGATCGCAGGTAAAGGGGGTCGCGTGTACGCGCATCGGTACGGCTTTTGCCTGGAGACACAACATTACCCGGATTCGCCCAACCAGCCGGCATTTCCGTCGACAATTCTGCGTCCGGGCGAAGAATACCGCTCGCGCACCGTGTTCGCGTTTTCCCACACGCACTAACCCACCTCGAGCGGACTTCTGGTCGACAACGCGATGGCGTTCACGACACTCGATCTCTTGACGTTTCTCGGCTTCATCGCGCTGGTCATCGCGATTTCGCTCTACGCGTCGCGCAAGGAGGACACCGGTGAGGATTACTTCCTCGCCGGACGCCGGCTCACCTGGTGGCTGATCGGCTTCTCACTCATCGCCTCCAACATCTCCACGGAGCACTTCGTCGGCCAAGCGGGACGCGGCTTCGAGATCGGCCTGGCCATCGCCAGCTACGAGTGGATGGCCGCGGTCACCCTGGTCATCGTCGCCTTCTTCTTCCTCCCCCACTTCCTGCGGTCCGGCATCTTCACCATGCCGGAGTTCCTCGAGTACCGGTTCGACGTCACCACCCGGACCATCATGGCAACGTTCATGATGTTGGCGTACGTGCTGGTGGCGCTGGCCACGGTGCTCTA
This sequence comes from Gemmatimonadota bacterium, assembly GCA_041617795.1. GTDB lineage: Bacteria > Gemmatimonadota > Gemmatimonadetes > Palauibacterales > KS3-K002 > JBFJOD01. The sequence goes on from JBFJOD010000060.1 coordinate 769, forward strand.
CTCGGGGGCGCTGGCCCTCGAGGCCGTGTTCGGCATCGATACGCTCTTGGGGATCTGGGCGATCGGGATCCTGGCGGGGCTTTACACGGTCTACGGCGGGCTCAAGGCCGTCGTGTGGAGCGACCTCATCCAGGGGATCGCCTTGATCCTGGGCGGCTTGCTGGTGACGGTGCTGGGCTTCCAGGCCGTCGGCGGCGTCGATGCCTTCTTCGAGCTGGGCCAGGACAAGCTCCACACGGTCTTGCCCTGGAACCACCCCGAGATGCCGTGGGTGGCGGTCTTCATCGGCGGGCTGTGGATCCCGAACTTGTTCTACTGGGGCATGAACCAGTTCATCACGCAGCGCACGTTGGGTGCCCGGAGCCTGAAGGACGGACAGCGCGGCATCGTGCTTGCCGCGGCGCTCAAGCTGGTCATCCCCTTCATCATCGTCTTCCCCGGGATCATGGCCGCGGAACTCTATGGCGATGCCATCGCCAACCCGGACCAGGCCTACCCGGTGATGATACGTGAGATTCTGCCCGTCGGTCTGACGGGGATCATGTTCGCCGCCCTGTTCGGCGCCGTCATGAGCAGCCTCGACTCGATGCTCAACTCGGCCGCCACGATCTTCACCATCGACATCTACCAGAGGCACGTCCGGAAAGGAGCGGCGGGGCCGGCAGATCTCGTGAAGGTCGGGCGCATCGCCACGGCCAAGCTCGTCGTGATCGGCTGCCTCTGGGCGCCGCTGGTGGCGCGCGCCGGCAGCGTCTTCGAGTACATCCAGATGTTCTGGGGGTTCATCTCGCCGGGGATCGTGGCAGCGTTCTTCTTTGGGCTCTTCTGGAAGAAGACGCCGCCGTTCGCCGCCTCGGGTGCGATGCTCCTCGGGATCCCCATCTACGGACTCCTCCTCTGGAGCCTCCCGGAGGTGGCGTTCCTGCACCACATGATGATCACGTTCCTGGTGCTGGCGCTGTTCATGACCGTTGTGACGCTCTGGCGCCCGCTCACCCGCCCGCCGGCCATGCCCGAAGCGCCCGCCATCGACCTGACCGCAAGCCGCGGCGCAAAGATCGGCGGAATTCTGGTGGTCATCGCCACGGTCGCGCTCTATATCCGCTTCTGGTGAGAACGCCGTGGCGGCCGGGGAGGAGTCCGGGGGACCGCTCGCTCCGGTCGACCCGGCAGGGCGGGTCCGTGATTGCTGCGGGTGCGTTGCGCGGGCCACCGGAGTTCTCGCGTTTCGATCCGAGCCGGGTCGCTAGAACCAACTCCGCTCGGCGGTCCCCCGGCTCCTCCCGAATCACTACAGACGACCCGCTCTCGGCCGCGCTCAACTAGCTGGCGCTGAAGCTGAAAGTAGTCGCCTGTTGCCACACCACGCCCGGCGCGAGCCGGGTGGATGGGAAGTGCGGCTGATTGGGCGTGTCCGGGAAGAACTGAGTCTCCAGGCATAGACCCTGCCGCGCGCCGTATTCACCCCCGCCCCTGGCCGGTGTGCCCGCCAGGAAATTCGCGGTGTAGAGCTGCACGCCAGGGCAGGTGGTTGCCACCGACATCACGCGGCCGCTGAGCGGCTCTTCCAAGCGGGCGCATTCGCGTAGTGAGCCATCCCAGCCATCGATGACGAAGTTGTGATCGTAGCCAGCTGCGAGCTTCAACTGCTCGAACTCGGCCGCGATGTCCCGTCCCACCGGTTTCGCGGTTGTGAAGTCCATGGGGGTGCCGGCGACGTCGGCCAGCGCCCCAGTGGGGATGAAGCTCGCATCGATGGGCGTGTAGCGACTGGCGCGGAGCTGCAATAGATGGTCTAGCACATCGCCGCTGCCGCGCAGGTTGAAGTAGCTGTGGTTCGTGAGGTTGATGTGGGTCGCGGCGTCGGTTTGAGCCTGATAGTCGATGCGGAGTCGGTTCTCGTTGTCCAGCCAGTAGGTCACCACCGCGTCCAGGTTGCCAGGGTAGTTTTCCTCCCCATCAGACGAGAGGCGGCGCAGGACGATTCCAACCCGGTTGGCTTCGCTGACCGGCTCGGCCTGCCATAACCGGTGACTAAAGCCGCGCCGGCCACCGTGTAGATGATTGGGGCCGTTGTTGACTGCTAGTTGGTAGGACCTGCCGTCCAGCTCGAAGCGTCCGCCGCGGATCCGGTTGGCAAAGCGCCCGACAGTACTCCCTATATAATGACTGTTGCGCTCGCAGTCGGCTGGGTTGTCAAAGCCGAGGACTACATCAATGAGGCTGCCCTGGCGATCGGGTACCTGCAGCGAGACCAGGGTAGCGCCATGACTGGCAACCTGGGCAGTCAGCCCATTGGCATTGCGTAGGGTGAAGAGGTCAACCTCCTCCCCTGTCGAAAGCCTGCCCCAGGATTGCCGCTCAACAGCGAGATGCATCTTCATCCTCACCATAGTGAATGCGGAGACCGGCACCCTGGTTAGCTTGGCAGGCGCGCTGGATCGGTGCAAGCGCTCGAGCCGCAGCTAACTGGCACTGATTGCGAGAGGTGCAGGCCGCTCTTAGAATCCCTCGTCCGGGCCACGAGCGCACAGCCGGGAGGTGGACGTGACCATCGGTGGAATCGACCTCTTCATCGTCATCGCGTATCTCGTCGCGATCCCCATCTTCGGCTTCTATTTCAAGAGATACGTCAAGACGGAAGAGGACTACTTCCTGGCCGGACGCATGCTGCCGTGGTGGGTCATCAGCATGTCCATCATCGGCACCAACATCGGCGCCTACGACTACATGGGCGCCGCTGGCGGCGCCTACCGCTTCGGGATCGCCCAGGCCAACTACGAGTGGATCGGCGCCATCCCCGCCATGGTGCTCTCGGCCTTGCTGTTCGTCCCCTATTACTGGAAGGCCGGCGTGTACACCGTGCCGGAGTTCCTGGGCCGGCGCTACAACCTGGCGGTCCGGGTCATCGAGGCGCTGCTCTGGGGGCTGTTCCTGGCCTGCGTGCTGGGCGTTTTCTTCTGGGCCGCCGGCCTGATGCTCAACGAATACCTCGGCATCCCGATCTGGGTGAGCCTGCTGCTCACCGCCGTGATCGTTGGGATCTACACGATCACCGGAGGGCTGGCGGCCGTCGCCATGACCGATGTGGTTCAGCTGCTGGTGATGTTCATCGGTGGTGTGGCGCTCACCGTATTGGGGCTGTGGACGGTGGGCGGCTGGTCCGGCCTGGTGGAGAGTATCACCCCGACGCACCCGAACCACTTCAAGCTGTTCCTGCCCCTCGATGATCCGACGATCCCGTGGCTCGGCATGATCCTCGGCCTGGCGTTCGTGCTCTCGCCGGCCTGGTGGTGCTGTCACCAGGCGATCATCCAGCGCACGCTGGGAGCGCGCAGCGAATGGGATGCGAAGGCGGGCATGCTGTTCGCCGCCTTCCCCAAGATGTTCATCCCCGTGCTCGTGGTGCTGCCCGGTTTGCTGGCGCTGTCGCTGAACCCGAACCTCGCCGGGCCGGAGATGGACCGCGCCTTCCCCTGGCTGATCCGCAACCTGCTGCCCGCCGGCCTGGCCGGCCTGGTATTCGCGGCGTTCATGGCGGCCTTGATCTCCAGCGTCGACTCGACGCTCAACTCCGCGGCGACGGTGTGGACCCGGGACATCTACCAGCGGTTCTTCGTCAAGGACGCATCCGACAAGCACTACCTGAACGTCGGCCGCATCCTGACGCTGGTCTTCGTGCTGTGGGCGATCGCCTTCGCGCCGGTGACGAAACAGTTCCCCGGCATCTACGTCGCGATGCAGAGCCTGCTTTCGATCTTCCAGGGTCCGACCTTCGCCATCACGCTACTGGGCATCGGCTGGAGCCGCGCTACACAATGGGGCGGCCTGTTCGGATTATTAGTCGGTGTGGCGATTTCGAGCGTCCTCTATTTCGTCGCGGGGTGGAGCTTCCTCTACGTAGCCTGGTGGTCGTTCGTGGGGGCGCTGATCGTCAACATCATCGTGAGCCTACTGACCAAGCCAGAACCGACCTCCAAGCTCGAGGGGCTGGTCTACGGGTTGGTGATGAAGAACGGTGAAATCCAGGACGTGCTTTCACGGCGAGCCGAGAGGGGTGAGTGAGATGAGTGACTGGCTTGCAAGCTTACCGCTCTGGTGGGGCAAGGTGATCGCGGTGGCGTTCTTCGTTGCGATCGCGATTTGGGCCTGGCGGCGACCGCGCAGCTTCATCTACTCGGGCTCACCGGACAACCACAAGTGGCGGGATCTCAGGGTTTGGGCTTCCGTGCTCATGGCGGTTCAGATTCTGTTCTACCTGGCCTTCTGAACGAAGCCGGAGACTGCGATGGAGCAAAAGAAGACGTTTGAGCCGTTCACGATCCTCGGCGTGTTCTGGTCGGCCTTCGGCGTTATCGTCTTAGTGGCCACGTTCTTCGTGAAGGAAACGCCACAGGTGCCTCTACTGCGCGGTATCGTCACCAATCTCATCGCGGGCTCGCTGTTGCTCGGCGTTGGCGTCGCCGCGCTCTTCAAGGGGCGGGCGAATCGCCGCAAGATGGGTTCCGAGCCCTGAGCGACGCAGTCGCCAGTATCTCCCCGAGCTTGTCAGAAGAGGAAGCGACGGCCAGCCTCTCCGCGGCATCCACGTCCTTTCCAGCCCGGCTCTGGAGCCGGCCCATCCAGCCGACCCGCGTCGAGCTGATTTACCTCCCGTACTACTTCTTCGACGTGGAGCTGGCTGGGGACGCGGGCCCGCAGCGGGTGGGCGTCGCGGTCGATGCGGTGCTGGGAGCCACGGTGTTCTTCATCGGCGATACTCTGGTCCGGCGGCAGGACTGCGACGGCCCGGCCTGTGACTTCGTACAGTCCCCGAGCCTGGCACGCGAGACCGCCATGGATGAGTATCGCTGGCTGCTGCTGGAGCACGGGCTGCGCAACAAGCGTCAGGTGTCGATACGAAAGATCTCCGAGCCGGAGAGGGTGCACTACCCGTTCTGGGTCGCGTATTTCAAGCGGCGCGGCTCTTACGACTTCAAGGCGCTGGACGCCGTCTCCGGTGAGCTCCAGGGCATCAAGATGCGGAAGGTGTTCCTCGCCGCCTTCCGTCAAATGACACCGTCAACTGATCGTTAAAGTCCGCGCGCGCAGGCGCCGCTGCGCTCTCCGTCGCCGCCATCAGATGTCAGGCGTCTTGTGCACCGCTCCGTCAGGTCCGAAGCGTCGCGCGTAGTGTGCGAACAGGTCTTTGTGGCGCTCGGTCGTGAAGGGCTGGGGGGTGCGTCCCTCCAAGACTGCCTCGAGCGAGGCGAAGCAGATATCCCAGCCCGCCGCGTCTCGTGCTCCTCGTCCCTTGTCATCGAACGTGTGAGTAAACGTCAGCAACGTGCCGCGCGGATGAGGTTCAAGCTCCCAGCGCAAAACATCCGCGTCCCACAGGTACTCGAGGACCCGCGGCGGATCGAAGACCAGCATCTCCCCCGTCATCGTCAACCCTTCCTCGGGCGTGTCCGCCGGTACCTGGCCGGGTTTGGGGGGGAAGATGAAGCGCAGGGCGGCCCCCGCCTCACGTGCGCCGACGATCCGCGCCGGGAACCACGCGGAGAGATCTGCGTCCTCCGTAATGGCTCGCCACACCCTGTCAGGCGGATGGCTGAGTAGCCGCTCGAAGCGCAAAGTGTGCCTCTTGCCGTGCTGGCCCAAGGTGCCCTTACCGTCACTCATGTTCGTCACTCCGTCCGAGAGTTATCAAGGTGCGTCTCGAGCTCGTCAAGCCGTGCCTCCCAGTAGGAGCGATAACCCTCCAGCCAGTCATCCAACTCGCGGAACGGCTGCGGCCGGAGCTCATACAGCCTTCGCTGAGCATCGACGGTTGAGACGACGATCCCGGCCTCCCGCAGCACACGCAGGTGCTTGGATACCTGTGTCTGCCGGAGTTTGAGACGCTTCTCGATCTCGCCGACATGCCTCGGCCCGGATCGTAGCAACTCGACGATTCGGAAGCGGTTCGGTTCCGCCAGAGCGGCGAGAGTAGAGAACATGGATTAATATACATGTAGAGGCATATGCGTGTCAAGGCATATTAGCACGGGTAGCCGGGCTCGTCCGCCTTGCGGCTCACGAAGCTGGAGGGCATGCTGGTCGGGCGGCGTCATACAGTTCTGCTGGATCGCTCGAGGCCAGGCGGGTCGCGTGGAGTCTTTCAGCAGGCCGCCTGGCAAGAGTGACGTGACCTTGTTTCAAGCCGAGATCGTGACGCGCTCATGAAGGCAGTTGTAATGGAACGCTACGGAACGCCCGACGTCCTCGAGCTGCGGGATGTGGCCACGCCCACGCCCAAAGCCGCTGAAGTCCTGGTTCGGGTGCACGCCGCGTCCGTCAACGATTGGGATTGGGGGATGCTGCGCGGCACGCCGCTCCTAACGCGCGTGTTCAGTGGTCTCTTCCGACCGAAGGTGCAGATCATCGGGTGTGATATCGCCGGGCGCGTTGAGGCCGTGGGCGACGAGGTTACAGCGTTCCAGCCGGGTGACGAGGTCTACGGCGACTTGTGCCAGAGCGGTTTCGGCGCGTTCGCGGAGTATGTCTGTGCGCCGGAAACGAGCCTGGCGTACAAACCGGCCAGCATGACTTTCGAGCAAGCCGCCGCCATCCCGCAAGCGGGCATGCTGGCCGTGCAGGGGCTCATCGATGTGGGGGTTCAGTCCGGTCAAAAGCTGCTGCTGAACGGGGCGGGCGGGGGCGTTGGCACGTTCGCCTTGCAGATGGCCAAGCAGCTCTACGACGTCGAGGTGACCGTGGTCGACAAGCCCGGCAAACTGGAGATGTTGCGCGCCCTCGGCGCGGATCACGTCATCGATTATACAAAGGAGGACTTCACGAGGAGCGGCAAACGTTACGACCTGATCCTCGATGTGAAGTCCAACCGTTCGCCGTTTGCCTACGCGCGCGCGCTGAATCGCAACGGCACCTATGCCACGGTCGGCGGCAGCACCGCGCGCCTGCTGCAGATCCTGGTCATGGGTCCGCTCCTGTCGCGGCTTTCTAAGAAGCGCGTGCGTCTCGTCATGCTAAAACCCAACAAAGACCTCGCCTTCATGAATGAGCTGTTCGAAACCGGCAAACTGGTACCGGTGATTGAGGGACCGTACAAGCTTGCCGATGTGCCTGAGGCGTTGCGGTTCTTTGACACTGGCGAGCACAAGGGCAAGATCATCGTGACAATGGCGTAAACGTAGACACGCATTTACCGAGGTGTAGAACTCTGGCCGTCAGCTATCGAGAAGCAGTGCCGTCCGACGTGCCCGAGATGGTGCGCTGTCGGGCCGGGGACTCAACCATTGGGCCCGCCGACCCGCGCATGGCCCTGTACCTGGAGGGGAAGCACCACCCGCAACACGCCCTCGCGCCCCGCGTCATGTTCATCTGCATGGATGGCGACTTAGCAGTCGGCTACATCGGTGGCCACCTCACGCGGCGCTACGACTGCGACGGCGAGTTGCAGTACCTCTATGTGGTGCCGCAGCAGCGAAGGACTGGAATCGCCAGCGAACTGTTAACGCGCCTTGCCCAATGGTTTTCGGAGAGAGACGCGTCGCGGATCTGCGTTGACGTGGAACCCGACAACACGGCCGCGCGGGCGTTCTATGCTCGCCAGGGGGCTGTCGACCTGAGCGCCCACTGGATGGAGTGGACTGACATCACTGCTGCCCTGGGCGACTGATCGATTCGCTGCCCGAGTGTGCCCGACGCGCGCTCGCGGCTGCCGGACGGCAGCGCTACGTACCGACAATCCTTACGCCGCTGCCCGTCTGCGGACAGGAGATTCGAACTCCGAGTGTAAGCCTTCAACTTCCGGCACTTCAGGGGAATATTGAAGCGACAACACCGATTTCCGCGCTTTGTCGACAGTTCTGGTTTCTAGAAGGTAGTCGCGCGGGCACTGGCTTGATGATCAGCACGGGAGAGTCGTTATGAATGCACGGTTGACGGGAGTTTCGCTGGCGGCGGGCGCGATCGCCGTTCTGCTGATGGCGTGCCAGCCCGATGGCGGGCTGACTCCGGGCGAGGGCTACGTCGATGTCACTGGCGGCCAGGTGTGGTATCGCATCGTCGGGAGCGGTACCGCAACGCCGCTGTTGGTGCTGCACGGCGGCCCGGGGGCTCCTTCCTACTATCTCAAGCCACTGTCGGCGCTGGGCGATGAGCGCCCCGTCATCTTCTACGATCAACTGGGTGCGGGCCATTCCCCAGCACCGTCCGACACGGCGCTCTGGCGCGTCGAGCGCTTCGTGGAAGAGTTGGCTCAGGTTCGCGAGGCATTGGGTCTCGAGGAGGTGCACATCCTCGGCCATTCCTGGGGAACCATGCTGGCGATGGATTACATGCTGACCAAGCCCACGGGAGTACGGAGCCTCGTGCTGGCGAGCCCGGCCCTCAGCGTGAGGCGCTGGATGAGCGATACGGACAGCCTGAAGACGGCGCTACCGGATTCGCTCCAGGCGCTCATCGCGCACCACGAGGCGGCTGGAACGACGGACGCGCCGGAGTATCAGGGCGCGGTGATGGAGTTCTATCGCCGCTTCCTGGCGCGGAGAGAGCCGTGGTCCGCGGACATCGACAGCACCTTCACCCAACTCAACACCGACCTCTACGGATACATGTGGGGGCCGAGCGAGTTCGCGGCGACCGGCACGCTGAAGGACTACGAGCGAACCGACCGGCTGCCAGAGCTGGACTTGCCGGTGCTGTTCACCGCCGGTCGCTACGACGAGGCGACGCCGGGCACGGTCGCCTTCTACCAAAGCCAGGTTCCGAATTCGGAGCTGGCCATCTTGGAGGGCAGTGCTCACCTCACCATGCAGGATGAGCCCGAGGAGTATGTCCGGGTCGTCCGCGACTTCCTGCGGCGCGTGGAGCAGCGATAGGCCGGCGGGCGTCTGCGGCTGAAACAGACAGCGACGGACAGAAAAGAAGGGGGTCGCGATGAGACGTTTGCTGCTGACCGGCATCTTGCTAGCGACATTGCCGATGGAGGTGGGCGCTCAGGAGTCCGACGGCAAGTACCAGCTGGGACTTCGTTCCGCGGTTATCATCGGGGAAATGGATCTGTCGAGTCTGGATCAGGCGTTTGGAGACCTGGATTTCGACGGCGTCAAAGGCCCCCACATTTCCGGGGTTTTCTTCCTCTACAGATTGAGGCCCTATCTGCGGATCGGCTTTGAGACCCTCGTTGCCAGTTCCGACCGGGACGAGGTCACAACCATGAACTACCAGGCAGCCGGTCCGGTTCTAGATCTCTCCTACGGGGATCCCTGGTCCATCGCAGGTGGCGTACACGTGGGAGCTTTGATCGCCAACGCGATGGCCCGTCAGGGTGCGGCCCCATCAGAAGGAGCTAGCTTTGGGTCATTCTACAAGGGCAGTGGCGGGTTTCTGGCGCCTTATGTGGGAATCGGTTTCCGGTTCAATCGGAACGAACTCCGCCTTTTCGTCAAGCCGGTCATCACTTTCGGGGACTCGGATCGGGGTGGCCTGGCGGCCTTTAGCGCTTGGTTCAGCGGGGTTCGCTACGCCTTTACCTTGTGAGGTCATTTACGCGATACTCCGGAGCAATGCTGAGAGTGAGAAGCGCAATTCTTCTGATCGGAGCCTGGGCCCTAGCTTTCGAAGTGGCAGAAGGACAGCAGACTGCCTTTGATTCCTTGATGTGGCAGACGTACCGGAACGCCACGTACGGCTACGAGATCAAGTACCCTGGCGGGTTCGAGGTGTGGCCGACGGGTCCAGTTGGAGAACGCGATGGACGCGCGATTCGAATCGCGCGACGGGAGTACTCGGCGGCTGCCCCTGTCCTGGACATTCGCATGCAGAACCAAGCGCCGGCGGTCGAGCCGCTGGTCGATGCCGAGCTGCCGGATATGGACGTTACCGTTGGCGATGTGGAGATCAATGGAGTCCGGGCAACGGAGGTGACGTATCGCTGGAAGAGCACTGGGGACATTGCGTTCGTCAACCTGCACCTGCAAGACGCGTTCATCGAATTCCACGCCCAACCCGGCCTTCGTGATGTGCGCGAGACGGTCTGGTGGAGGATCATTTCGACCTTCCGCGTTCGTGACCGCTAGAGAAGGAACATGGATGACGTGTTTGATGCGATTCGCGGGGACCTGCTCAATCCCAAGACCCTGATTGAAGCCGCAGTGTGGGCCTTCGTGTTCATTGGGCTTGCATTGCCGGCGGCTGTGATCCGCAAGTTTGCACGCGGCGTGGAGTCGGGCTAGTTCACGGCCATCCTGATATCCCAACTGGCTGATCGTGGTCGCGGCCCGAGAGCAACGAGCACCTGGAGCCTGCACTCTGCTCAAAGACGTCGACAAGAAGCAGGTCAGACCCATGGTGCTATTCGTTTCAGTCGGCGTCGCCATCGCACTCGCCAACCTACTCAATAGGATTGCACCGCTGATACTCCTGAGTGGCGCTGACTACTTGGATGCCGCTTTGCTTCGGAGAGGTGCCGGTGATCTTCTGGCTTATCATCAAAGGAGCTAAGGAGCCGCAATCATAGGCGCGGTCATCCCAGGTCGGCTGATGACTTGCTCGCTGGTTCTGCTTTCATCTGTATCCTATCAGCCTTCGCGTTGACGGTTCTTTGACCACTAGTGCGCATCATACTCCACAGAATCCGCTCGCCGCGGCTGCGGCCGGGAGGTATAATGTGGATACGATGCCGAAGACCCGAATCACCTGGGCGGACGCCCAGCTCATGCCGGAAGACGGCAAGCTTTACGAGGCAATCGACGGGGAGCTGTACGTGACCCCGGCGCCGACGCTCCGTCACCAGTGGATCGCCGCGAATCTGGTGGCCGAGCTCCAGCGGCTGCTGGCGGCACCGGGGCATGGTTGGCTGTTCTTCGCGCCGGTAGGGGTGGAGTTCCCGGAGACCGAGGAAGGCGTGCAGCCCGATATCATCTTCATCACGAAGGATCGAGCCGAGCTGCTCACCAAGCCCGGGATCAGCGGCCCGCCCGACCTGGTGGTCGAGATCGGCTCACCGAGCACGGCGATTCGTGACCGCTCCATCAAGCGGAAGCTGTACGAGCGCCAGGGCGTGGCGCAGTACTGGATCGTCGATCCCGAAACCGACGCTGTGGAAGTGTGGGACTTCGCCGCCGGCAAGCGCGAAATGGAGCGGCACTTCAAAGAGCTGCCCGTCCGCCTGGGCAGTAAGGACTACGGCTCGATCGAGCTGTCGGCCGTCTTTCCGCCGGAGCTGTAGCGACGCGAGATCGTCTTCGGCGTGCGCTCAGAAGACCACGAAGATGGCCTGCGCGATCAGCAGCGCGGCCGCCGCGCCCAGCGCCAGCACCTCCACGACGCCGAGCTTCTTTCGCCTCTCGGGCAACACTCTGGACCAAATCAGAACGATCCCGCAGCCCTCCGGATTCCAGAACCTGCCTTCACCGAGGCCGAGGCCGGGATAGAGCTCGATGCCCTCGATATTCGCGACCGTCATGAACTGGAGGTCTTCCAAGAATGGGCCGTACCGTTGGCGCCCGTCCAGAAAGACCTTGGGATCGCAGTTCTGGCGCGAGGCGTTCCAGCGCACATAGAACCTGAAAAGGTCCTCGAGGCTGAACCCGTCCCACTGCGCCAGCTCCTCGCGCGTGTAGATCTGGGTCGAGCCGATGTTGGTCTCGTTGGTGGCCTCGGCTCGCTCGAAATAGCCGCGCAGGTCACGCTCGCGCTGGGTCTCGCGCCGGCGCACGACCACGGTGAGCGGCTCGATCGGGATTGCCTCCACGGCTAGCCGCACCTCGACCTCCACCACCTCGCCCTCAGCGATGGCGATCGCCGAGGACTCAATCGTCGCATAGCCGAGTCGTCCCGCCTGTATCAGGTACTGCCCCGGCGCCGTGTGTGTGATGATGAACTGCCCGGCGCTGTTGCTCAGTACCCTGCGCTGGGGCGCAGCCAGCGTGTCGGCGAGCGTGATCGTCGCGCCGACGACAGGTTCGCCGGTGCCGGCATCCCTGACCTGGCCCATGACGATCTGAGCGTTGGCGGGCGCGGCGGCGAGAAGATTGGCGAACAGCAAGCCAACGACGGCTGCCTGCAGCTTGCCGATAACGGCCAGCTTGGAATGGAGCGGGCGCCGGCCTTTGCGCAACGTCGTCTCTACCTTCTTGCAGCGGCTCGAGACTCGACCGTCGTCACTCACTGGTCTGCGTACCCCTGATCCCATGAGCGCTGGGGGTCGTGATTGCGGATGTCCGGACCTTGCATCAGCCACACCTTGAGGGGAAACAGCACGTTGAGCCACCCGGCATGGACCTCGTTCCACTCGTCGATCGCGACCCCGGCATGCGTCAACAAGAGATCGGTGCCGCCTCGACCGTCCGGCGCGAGCTCGAAGCGCGCCTCGCCGCCCATGTAGTCGATCGCCCACACACCGGGAGGTTGTCGCTCCAGGATCGGGCTGGAATACGAGTACCCATTGATGAAGCGGAACTCGATCGCTCCCGCGCGCTCCACGGCCGCCTCGGCCCAAAACGCGGCGCGTCCCGCGTCCGAGGCGAGCGCCTCGTACACTCTCTCCGGCGCGACGGGGATGTGCAGCCGCCAACGAATCGGTCCCCCAGGTTCGTCGCCCCGCATGGTGTTTCCCCTCCTGGCTACGGCTTGGCGACCTCGACGGTCGAGGCGACAAAGCTGTGAGGCCCGCTCGCGCATTGCAAGCGAAACAATAACGGCTGGCTCTCAGCAGGAACGTCGCCAGGGGCGAGTCACGAGGTGCATGGCTCGCCCGAACTGCCCGTTTGGCCCACGCGATGCTCCGCCAACGAAAGGATTTCGACCAGGCGGCCGCGAGACATGCCGGTCCGCTGCTCGAGTGCCAGCAGGTGGTCCGTCGGCTCCAGCTCGATCAGCGGTCGCGTCTCGCCGTCGCGCAGGTGCACCGCCGCCTTGAGCTTCAGGGTATCCGGGTAGTCGGGGAGGCGCACCGACAGCCAGCCGACGTACCGGCCGCGTTGGGATCGTTCGCGCTCATCGTACAGCTCGAGGAAGCGCTGGAAGTTCTCACGACTCAACGAGACCCAGACGCCCCAGACGAACGGTTCGGGCTCACCGTCCACGGCGATCTCGAGGCAGCCGCGGACGAAGAAGTGCTCCTGGTCGATAATGCAGGTGTCGGAAGTCAGAGCGCAGCGCTGCGCTCGCTCGTTCGGCGGGACGGCATAATAGTAAGCGGGCGCTTCGAACGAGAGGCCGGGCACACCCTCGTGCACTTCGCCGCAGGTCGCGCAGCTGTACTTCATCCCATCCGCTTGCTCGGTACCGCCTTCTTACGCGAAGGCGACGAACAGACAGAGCACGAGCACCGAGACCGCCGGTAGCGATCGTTGCAGGGGGTCTTTCACCTTGACGTGCATCACGATCGCGCCGAGCATCAAGACGGCCAGGCCCAACGCGGCGGGCATGGTCAGGGCCGGGAACCAGACGCCGGCGATTAACAACGTCGCGAACAGCAGCTTCAAGGCGCCGATCACTCCCATGAACCATACGGGCAGTCCGTACACCTCGAACTCTTCCCGCATGTTCTTGGCATCGCCGCCCCGCCAGCTGGTGGGCTTGCCGTAGCGCAGAACCCAGACGTTGAAGATCCCCAGGGCGATGATGATTTGAACGATCTTGACCGCGAGTTCCATATGAGTCCCTCCCTTTCACGGCGATACAGGAGCAGCTAGCGTACGTTCGCTCGCATCGGCTGAAGCTTCCAGTAGGTCAGCGTGCGCCAGAGCCACTCGACGGGGCCGAAGCGGAAGCGCTCCAGCCACCAGGGGCTGACGATCAGCTGAAACAGCCAGATCCCGAGGATGAACCACCAGAGGTTGAAGCGGCCGATCTGGCCGAACAGCCCCAGGCCGTAGCCGTAGAACAGGCTCACGCCGATGACCGTCTGCAGAAGGTAATTGCTGAACGCCGTGCGGCCCACCGCCGCCAGCCGCGCACGCAGCCCGGGCAGCGCTCCCGCCTGGCAGACCAGCATCACCAGGGAGATGTAACCCATGACGACCAGAACGTGGCCGAAATAGTTGTATTGCCCGTCGATGAGGAAGCCGTAGACGAAGTCGAAGTCGTGGACGCTCCAGCGCCATGCGCCGAATGCGACCAGCGGCAGCCCCAGCCCGAACCCCGCGATCATCCAATTCCGGTAGAAGCGGCGCGAGCGCTGCGCCGCAAAGACGTCCAGCTTCATCAGCGCCATGCCCAGCAGCATCATCCCCATGGCACGCCAGAAGAGCGAGAAGGGCACCGCCTGCGTGTGCATCATCACGGCTTCCTTGACGTTCGCCTTCACGACCGTGCCCCAGTCGCCGCGCATCGTCGCGATCGTCTCGTCGATCTCTTCCGGCGTCGGCGCGAAGGAATGCCGCAGTCCGTTCCACTGGTCTACCAACGCCTGCCGGCGCGGCGTCATCTCTTCGCCGGCCGCGACCTTCGCCTCGATTTCCTGTACGACATTCCGCAACTGCAGCTCCGCGAAGCCGCCGCCAGAGGCGATCAGCGCGCCGAAGACGAGGAACGCCAGGCCGGAGATGATGAGTGTGCGGGGGGAACGACGCCGGAACAGGAAGAGCAGAAAGCCGCAGAGCGCATAGGTCACCAGGATGTCGCCGTGCCACAGCAGATAGGCGTGGATTAGCCCGATCACCAGCAGCCAGAACATGCGGCGGTAGTGGATACGGCCGAAGGGTCGGCCCGCCGCCTCGGCGCGTTGGGTCATCAGGATGACTCCGGCGCCGAACAGCATCGAGAAGATGCCCATCATCTTCAACTCGAAGAACAGGTGGGCGAAGACCCAGGCGCCGAAGTTGAGCCCGGTCGAGCCGCCGTACACCGTCGGGTTGAAGTACGCCGCGAAGGGAAAGGCGAAGCCGGTGATGTTCATCACCAGGATGCCGAGCAGGGCGACCCCGCGCAGCGTATCTATCGACTCGATACGGCGGGCGGCCGTCACCGGTCCGATGGCGTTCGCTGCGGGGCGGGAATCGTTAGTCATCGCTGACCCTAACCCGAATGTGGGATAACACAGGCTGCACCGCGCTTAACCGCAGGCATCCATGCCGTCGAATGATTCAGTACCGCGCGTCCAACCGCTGACCCCGGCGGCGGTCGTGATGCGAACCCACCATTCCGACTCGTGCGGCGTCAGCAGCTCGCCGTGCTCACAGTGCTCGCAACGGGCGCCCGGCGATCCGCCGTAGGGGCTGAACTCGAGTTCCAGCTCGCGCACTTCACCGCCATCCCAGACCTTGAAGAAGCCTTCGCCCAAGTAGGTGAGGAGCCAGATCGTATCGCCTGGCGCGTAGCCGTCCAGCGCCTGCTTGACTAGGAACGGCGCCGGGACCGTGCGCACCACGCCGGTCTCCGCCATCACCGTGTCGCCCGGCTGCACCGACCCGGTGACCGGCGCTCCGGCCCGCGGCTGGGTCCGCAGCTCGACCTGGCCGATCGCCCACCAGCGGCCGTAGCTGCAGCACTCGAACGGACAGGCGCCCTCGTCGACGTAGACTGCGGGCGGGGTGGCCGCGGAGCTTTGCGCCGGGTCGGCGGTCGAGAAGATCTGTAGCCGGTTTCCTTCGGGATCGCGGAGAACGAATGTGCGCGACCCGAGAACCTCGTCGCTGCTGATCCGCTGATCCAGCTTAGTGCCGAGCTCCGCAAGCCAGGCGTAGGCCGCATCGATGTCGTCGACATGGAAACCGCTCTTGAAGAGACCGAGCCGTGGATCGGCCGCTTCCACCGCCGCGCCGAAACGAATCAGCTCCACGGTCAGTCCCCCGCGCTTCAATAGGCGAATCGAGTAACGGCCATCCGCGGCCTCGCTGTGGCGCACCTCTGCAAGGCCGAAGGCGCGACGGTACCAGTCGGCGGCGGCGGAATCGTCGCGCACCTGGACCGCGAAGAAGCTGGGGCCCACGACCTCGAAAGGTGGCTCGCCGTTCGCCGCATCCTGCGCTCGCAGGTCCGCAGTAACGAACTGAGCGCTGAGAACGGGGCCAAGCATGCCTACAAAAAGGAGCGCTCGTAGCGCCATCGCTAACCGACCTCGACAGTTTGACGTGATGTGAGACGTTATCGTAACCAGCAGCGGTAGGTCCTGCCAGATCACATCGCCCGCGCAGTTCGCCGGCCGCGTGACGAAGGCGAACGTCCCGGCCAGGGCGAGGGCCGCGGTGCGAAGCCGCCCTCAGCGCAGGGCGTCTGTAAGGAAGGTCTGGATCTTCGGCCAGGAATCGGCGCGCGCGGCCGCCGTCGCGGCCGGCGTGCCACCGAAGATCTGGCCGGCGTTTCTGTCGGCAGCGGTAGCGGGGAGGTAGTCCCAGAACAGCAGGTGGCCGGCGCCCGGGTAGCTGATGTGAGTGACGTCGTCGGCTCTGCCTACGGCGGTCATGCGTTCGACCAGGGTGCGCGCCATATCGGCGGCTGGCCACGATCCATCGTCTTCACCCGTGACCAAGAGCAGCGGCCCGGCGAGCGCGGCGACGTCGATGGCCGCCGCCTCGCGCAGTGCCGGCGATGCGGCGGCCAGGCTCTCCTCGTACAGGATGCGGAGTCGGAACGGCGGGCCGGCCGCGAACATCGCGCCCGCCTCCGCCCCGACCGCCCAGGGTATCGGAGTCAGCGGCTCGCCCCGCCAGCTCCAGGACGACCGCCTCTCCGGCGGGCCGTCCGAGATTCCGGGCCAGACGTAAGCCGAACCCGAGATAGCGACCACGGCGGCGACGCGCGAGTCGCGGGCCGCCAGGCTCAGCGCCAGCTCCGATCCCTTCGAGAATCCCAGAGCGCCGACCCGGCCGACCTCGGTGCGGTCCTTCAGCCAGGCCACCGCGGCGCTGGCATCCTCCAGCGGTATCTCGACCAGGTCGTCGGGCCGGCCCTCGTGGCGGAACACCGCCAGCGCCAGCGCCGCGAACCCGCGCGACGCCAGCAGCGCCGCTCGCCATTCGGCGCTCGCCAGCCCGCCATCCGATCCGGCAAAGACGACGACACCGGGGAAAGGTGCCTCCCCCGCCGGGCGATAGTACGCTCCGACGACGCCCCCGTCCGCAACGCCGATCCGTTCGACGTCGGGTCCACTGAGTCGGCGTTCCACTCGCTGCTCATCGACCAGCTCGCCGGCGACGATCAGCTCGAGGCGCGTCACATAGGACGTCCCGGGCCGCAGCGCGATCTGCGCACCCTCGATGGCCGGAACGGCCGACCAGAACAGCCCCATGGCGTCCGCACCTTCGTAGGGGCCGCCCGGTTGGGGCGCCAAGCGCGAGAGGTCGGCGCGGCCGGCTCCGTCGGCCAGGAATCGCGCCTCCGCGACCCAGGGTCGCTGGCGCTGGTCCAAGGTGGTAGCACGGATGGCAAACGGTTGAGCGGGCGCGAGACCGAGCACCGCGATCTCGATGCGCTCGTCTACTAAACCCGTGGTGGGGGATACAACAAGCTCGGGACGAACGCCGCCAAAGGATACGGTGAGTGCCCAGGCCAGGCACGGACCGAGACCGCGGGTCGCGATTCGCATGTCAGGATGTTGCTTCGGTCTCAAGCACCACGGTGCCGTTCATGATCACTGCCGCGATGCGCCGGCTGTTTCGGATGTCGGCGAGCGGATCGGCATCGAGTAGCACGAGGTCCGCCAGCTTCCCCGCCTCTACCGTACCGAGCGAGTCTGCCGCCCCGATGAACGCGGCGGCATCGCGGGTGGCCGCCTGCAGCGCGCGCACAGGGGTGAGGCCGGCCCGCACCAGCAGCTGAAGCTCCTCGTGCAGTCCGACGCCCGGATGCACTCCCGGGTTCGGCGCGTCGCTGCCGGCCAGGATCCGCACGCCCGCGCCTTCCAGCTCCCCGACGATCTCGCTGAACTTGTCGAAGCGGCGGCAACTCCGCTCCAGCTCCGCTGCCGAGGTCTCCTGGAGTTCGACGAAGCACCAGAGAAAGCGCGGCAGCTGGGCCAGCGAGGCTGAATCGACGGCCGCGCGTGGCGAACTCGCGCAGCGTGGATCGGCGTTCACAACCAGGGTGGGCGTCGCCGCGGTGCCGTTCTCGGCCAAGGCGGCGAACAGCTCGCGCGCTTTGGCGGCGTCGTAGGTCTCGATCAGCAGGTCGCTACGCTCGCGCTCGGCTTGCTGGGCCGCAGCTGTCAGCATGTCGGAGTCGAGGATCGCGCGCTCGATCTCCGCGCGCAC
>JBFJOD010000061.1:0-18897 GCA_041617795.1 Gemmatimonadota bacterium
GTGACCTCGACAACCTCCAGCGCGCTCAGCGCAACCTGGCCACCGCTTATCAGATCTCGAAGCTGCTCTCGGGTGCCCGTGATCTGGACGATCTGTTCGGCGAGGTCATCGACTCGATCTTCACGGCAATCAACGCAGATCGTGCCGCCCTGCTACTCCGGGATGGTGGCGATGGCTCTGGCGATCTGGAGGTCGTCGCGGTCCGCGCCCGCACCGGTGATCCCGAGTTAGACGAGATCACCGTCAGTCGGACCGTGGTGCAGGACGTGCTCGAGCACCATGTATCGTCGCTCAGCCGTGATGCCACCGCAGATGCCCGTTATCGCGAAGGTCAGAGCATCATCCAGCAGAAGATTCGTTCGGTGATGTGCGCGCCGGTGGCCACCGATGAGTCGGTTCTGGGCGTCCTCTATGCCGACAGCCGCAGCCTGACGGGCGCCTTCTCAGAGAGCGACCTGGAGCTTCTGGCGTTGATCGGGAATCAGGCGGGCGTCGCGATCCATCGCGCCCAGTTGATGACCCAGCTAGAAGAGTTCTTCTTCGACACGATCCGGGCGATCGTCGCGACCATCGACGCCAAGGACGGCTACACGCACCGGCACTCAGAGCGCGTCGCCGCTTTCGCCACGCGTATAGCCGGCGAACTCGGCAGGAGCGAGGAGGAGATCGAAGTCGTGAAGCTGGCGGGACTGCTCCACGACCTCGGTAAGGTCGGTGTCCCGGAGTCCATCCTCAACAAGCCGGGCCGCCTCACCGACGCGGAGTTCGACGAGATCAAGAAGCACCCGCTTCATGGGGTCAACATCCTCGGCCACATCAAGAGCCCGCGCTTCGAAGCGGTCTTGCCTGGGGTTCGCAACCATCATGAGAAGTGGGATGGGTCCGGTTATCCCGACGGCCTGGATGGCAAAGAAATCCCCTTTCTGGGGCGGCTACTGGCCGTGGCCGACGTCCTCGATGCGCTCAGCTCTGACCGCTCCTACCGCAAAGGGCTAGGCTTCGACAAGACGGTCCAGATCATTCACCAGGACGCCGGCAGTCACTTCGATCCAGAAGTCGCCGCGGCCGCCGTCGCCCTGCACGAACGGGGTGAATTGGAAGTTCCCGCAGAATGGATCGAGCCCGGCGCTGAGGCCCAGCCCACCACGACTACTCCTTAGGCCGCAGCCAGCGCGCTCCCGGCAGGTGGCGCGCGACGTTCTTCAACTTCCCGCCGAGCGACTGCCCGGACTCGCTGGGCAGGATCAGCGCCAAGATGAGCAGCGCAAGCCCGCAGTAGAATAACCAGGCAGGCCCAAATCGCGTGGCGACTAGCGCCGTCGGTGCGCCGACGAACATCAGCGCCAGCTTCAGACGCACCGGGCTTCAGCGATCCCCTTTCTTCCGCTTCGACTCCAAGAAGCGGCGAACGCCCTGGCGGTAGTCATCCGTCAGGCGCGCCAGCACGTTGATCTCGGCTCCCGCGCGAATCGCCGCCTCGAACGAATGGAGTTCGCTTTGGTAGAGTAGCCGCTTCGACATCGCCAACGCACTGGCGCTGCGCCCGGCAAGCTCCGCCACGTATTCGCGGCTGCGTGACTCGAACTCCGCGGCCGGGAAGACGTGGTGGACGATCCCGTACGATTCGGCTGACGCCGCGTCGATGATCCGGCCCGTCGCCACCAACTCGAACGCTCGCTTCTCGCCAGCCGCCCGCCGCAGCATGGCGATCACCATGGCCGGAAGGAAGCCGATCTTCACTTCGGGGTAGCCGAACCGCGCATCGCCCGCTGCGAGTACCACGTCGCAGGCGGTGGCCAGCCCACAGCCGCCGGCCAACGCGTGTCCGTGCACTGCGGCCACGACCGGGGTGCTGATCCTCCGCATGATCAGGAACAGATCGCCCAACGCGTCGGCATCCGCCAACTGTTCCTCTACGCTCTCCTCCATCATCTCCGACAGCGCTGCCAGATCCGCTCCCGCACAGAAGTCCTTACCTTCGCCGCGCAGCATGATCGCCCCTATCCGCTCGTCGGCGTCCGACCATGCCAGGGCATCCGCCAATTCATCCACCAGCACCGCGCTCAGTGCGTTGCGGGCCTCCGGCCGGTTCAGACTGATCGTCGCCACTCCGGTCAGCGCGTCGATCTCCACGATCAGCGAATCGTAGCCTTCCAGCGCGTCCATGTCCGCTCGCTCCCCGTTCGTCCTATCCGTGCCCACGCCTGCCTCAGCCGTCCCGTTTCCCGACCCGTCTTGCCAGCTCATCCGCAAGCTCGATCTCCATCCGCAGCAGAGCCGCGCCGAGGGTCTTGCCCTGGGCATCGGTCCGCAGCGACAACGTGCCGCCGCCACCCAGCGAATTGTGCAGCAGGAAATTCACTGCATTGAGATTGGGAAGCTCGAAGCGCTCGACCGGCCCCTGGCAAATCCCCTTGAAATGCTGCTTCACTCTATCTGCCGTAACCTGTTGTACGATAACAGGATAGAACTCTGGCCTCAAGGCGATTAAACCGATGTTCGCCGTGTCCCCTTTGTCCCCGGAACGGGCGTGGGCGATTTCCAGCAGACGCAGTCGCGGCATCAGGCGACCTTCACTTCCACCCGGGTTTCGACTTCGGTCTTCGGTATCAGCGCCGGCCAATAGGCCACCATCTCCTGTACCCGCGGTCGACCGCCGCCGAACCCCGTGGCGGTCGGCGGCCCGGCAAGGATCAGCGCGGCGATCTCGCGGGTAAAGCGATCCACTGCTGACCGATCGCTGGAATGTTTGACACCGATCCGTAGCTCGACCTCGGGCAGGTCGGCTGAGAGCGAACCGGCCAGTGGGCCATGACAGGCGCCGGCACCGAGATACTCGCTGTGAATCTCATCGAAGCGTAGCCCCAACCGCTTTAGCCGTTCGCGGATCGTTCGCTCCGCCGCCTTCGCCTTCTCGTGGGCACTCGGCCAGGAGTAGGTCATACGCCCGATCGATTTGTAGCCGGCCAAGTAGGAGACGGAGACCTTGAGCATCTCCGTCGGCGGCCCACCCTGCACTCCGAAGACGCGAACGCGATCAGCAGATTCCTGCTCCAAGCGGATCGTGCGGAAATCCGTCACGCAGTCGGGCGTGATGTATTCGGAAGGATCTCCCATCTCGTAGACCAACTGCTCGGTCACCGTTGCCACGGTCACGCGGCCGCCAAGACCCTCGTGCTTCGTGACGACGAACTCGCCGTTGGGGAAGGAATCGACGATCGGATAACCAATGTCGCTGTAATCGATCGACTGCCAATCCACGCCGGTGTTGCCGCCGGTCGCTTGCGCTCCGCATTCGTTGATGTGACCGGCGACTACACCCGCCGCCAGCTTGTGCCAGTCTGTCGCATCCCAACCGTGCTCGAACATCATCGGCGCGTAGGTCAGCGCCGTGTCCGTCGTTCGCCCCGCGATCACCACATCGGCGCCCTTATTCAACGCTTCGACGATGGGTGCTGCACCGATGTAGGCGTTGGCCGACTGAATCTGATCCCGAACCGAGTCCAGCGGCTCGCCCGTTTCCATATTGCGCAGCTCAATTCCCCGCGCCAGCAAATCGTCTAGACGATCTAGCAGGTCGTCACCGCTGATCACTCCGATCCGGGCGCGCTCGGACAGGTTCGCCTGACGCGCGACATCGACAACGGCATCCCGGCAGGACAGCGGGTTGACTCCACCAGCGTTAGCGATGACCCGAACGCCCTTCTCGATGCAGGCGGGCAGGATACGGCCCATCAGGGGGACGAAATCGCGGGCGAAGCCTTGGGAGGGATCGCGGTTCCGTTGTTTTTGCAGGATGGACATGGTCACTTCGGCCAGGTAGTCCATCACCAGGTAATCGATGGGCCCGGCCTCGACCTGGCGGACCGGCGCTTCTAGCCAATCACCCCAAAAGCCCTGTCCCGAGGCGATCCGTACACTTCTGGCCTTGGGGCTCACTTGAGCAGCGTGTCCAGCGCCCCGGGAAGCGCGAAGGGTCCGATGTGCGGTCCGGGGTTCTGGATGGCGGCCCGGAGGGCCAGGGTCAGGGCGTCACGAGTCCGTTCTGGAGTGATTACCGCATCGACATAGCCGCGCGCTGCGGCATAGCGGGCATCGAGCTGCTGCTCATATGTGGCCAGGGTCTCCTCGACTTTGCGCGCCGTCTCCTCATCTAACTCGCGGCCCGCTTGCTTCGCTTCATCGATAGCCGGGCCATGCACCGCCCGAACGGCCGACTCGCCTTCCATGACGCCCATTCGCCCGGTGGGCCACGAGAAGATGAAGTCGGGATCGAAGCCCTGCCCCGCCATGGCGTAGTAGCCGGCGCCGCTGGCATGGTTGATCGTCAACACGATCTTCGGAACCGTCGCAACCGACATCGCCTCCACCATGCGCGCTCCCGCCCGAATGATGCCCGAATGCTCCGCCTCGCTTCCGACCATGAAACCCGACACGTCCTGCACGTAGAGCAGCGGCCGTCGGTGCCGGTCACACGTTTCCATGAAATAGGCACACTTCTCGGCGCTTTCCGTGTAGATGATCCCGCCGAAACGGGGTGGACCGCCTTTCTTGTCCGGGATGATCGCCCGGTGGTTGGCCAGAATACCGACCGGGATGCCGTTGATTCGAGCGTCTACACAGATCATCTCCGCAGCGTGCTCCGGCTGGAACTCCTGGAACTCGCCCTCGTCGACGATGGTTTGCAGCACGGCCCGCATTTCATAGCCGCCACGATGATCGTCCGGCACCAACTCGTAGGCCGCCTCCGGCGGCCGGGCCGGCGGACGCGGCTCGGCAAAGCGGATCGGTATCCCGCTACTGGGGGGCAAATCGGCGACGTACGCGCGGATCTGCTCGATGCACTCCTCGTCATTCTTCGACTCGTAGTGCGCCACGCCTGAAATCTGTGTGTGCGTGTCGGCGCCGCCTAGCGTCTCGGCATCCACCGTCTGCCCGGTGGCACCTTTCACCAGGTTCGGACCACCGAGGCCCATGAAGCTGGTCCCCTGGACCATGAAGATCACATCGGAAAGTGCCGGCAGGTACGCGCCCCCAGCTATGCAAGGGCCCATCACGGCGGAGATCTGCGGGACCCGTAGGTAACGCCGCATCAGCGAGTTGTAGTAGAAGATCCGCGCTGCGCCGTACTGCCCGGGAAACACTCCAC
The DNA here is from genome assembly GCA_041617795.1 of Gemmatimonadota bacterium. Classification (GTDB taxonomy): domain Bacteria; phylum Gemmatimonadota; class Gemmatimonadetes; order Palauibacterales; family KS3-K002; genus JBFJOD01. The sequence goes on from JBFJOD010000061.1 coordinate 5,150, forward strand.
CCTGGTATGGCAAGTTCACGCCCGCCGAGTCGACCAGATAGATGATCGGCACACGGCAGCGCATCGCGATCTCCTGCGCCCGCAGCATCTTCTTGATCGTCTCCGGCCACCACGACCCGGCTTTGACCGTCGCATCATTCGCCACGACGACGACTTCGCGGCCGGCGACCTGGCCGTATCCCGTCACCACGCCTACACCCGGCGCCTTGCCATCGTACCGGTCGTAGGCGACCAGCAAGCCGACTTCCTGGAAGTGGGATGCGGGATCAAACAGCAAGTTCAGCCGCTCGCGCGCCGTCAACTTCCCATCGGCATGTTGTTTTTCGATCTTCTTCCGGCCACCCCCCTGCCGCAGCTGTGCTTCTAAGACCTGAAGCTCTTCAGCTAAGCAACGCATGCGGGGCTTCTGCTTCGCCACTGTCACCAGCCTGCCCTCCCCCGACTGCGGGATATCGACCCCGGCCTCACTTGTCTGCCCCAGCCGCCTGCTCCGCGAACCAGTCGCGGATGTAGGTCACGGCATCGGATGTCGGCGTTCCGGGACCGAACAATTGACCGACTCCAAGTTCCCGCAGCTTCTCCATGTCCTCTTTAGGTATGATGCCGCCACCGGTCACGAGCACGCGGTCAGCGCCTGCTTCGCGAAGCAGCTTCACGACTTTCGGGAAAAGCGTCATGTGGGCCCCGGAGAGTATGGAGAGCGCCACGACGTCCACGTCCTCCTGGATGGCGGCCTGGACGATTTGATCCGGCGTCTGGTGTAGTCCGGTGTAGATGACTTCCATGCCGGCATCGCGCAGCGCCGCCGCCACGACTTTGGCGCCACGATCGTGGCCATCCAGGCCCGGCTTGCCGACCAACACGCGTATCTTGCGTTCTGCCATAACGTTGCGGAGTGTGGGTTCAAGTCAGAAATCGCGACGGCAAAATACCTGCGCCGCCACTGTGCGGCAACTGCCACCGCCCTTGGTCTTAAGCCCGCAGGGCCTCGCGCAATCGCTGCGCCGCCGTTTCCGGCCTGTTGACGACGATCTGAACGCCCACGCCCAACTCGAAGCCGGCGACCGGCGTCAGGCGCGGGATGATCTGGATGTACCAGGGAACCACTGATTCGGCGTGCTCGACTCGCGGCGGCACGTGAAGGATGTAGTTGTAATCCGGGTCATCCAGTCCACGCCGTAGCGCTCGCAGCGCGCTGCGCAAGGCGATCCCCAGATCCTGCAGAGTCGCGTCATCGACCAGATCAAAGCGTGGAGGTAGGAACCGCGGCGCCACCCATACTTCGAACTCATGAGCGGGCGCGAAGGGTACGAAGCTGACGAAGCGCTCCTGAGTCGCGACCAGCCGCGATGGCTCAGCTACCATCTCTTGCGCGGCGATATCGATGAGTAAGTTCCGCCCGTTGCGGTCGAGGTATTTCTCTGACCGCTCGAGAACGCAAGTCGCGGCTGCGGGAACGAAGCCGAGACCGGCCAGCTGCGAATGGGGGTGCGAGATCGAAGCGTTGGCCAGCTCACCCTGGTTGCGAAAGATGACGACGTGTCGAACACGCGCGTCGGCGGCCGCGCGCGCAATACGTGACCGATAGGTCCTCAAGACATCCAGCAGCTCCCGATCACCGAACTCCGTGAAGTGACGATCGTGCTCGGGCGTTTCGACGATCACCTCATGCCATCCGACGGCCGGCTGCTTCTCGCACAATGGATTGTCCGTAGCAGCCGCTCCGGGCGGCTCGGTCGTCACCAGGACCGGATACTTGTTGGCGAACACACGTACCCGCCAGCCGCCCGCCGTCTCACCGCTGGGGATGCGGAACAGCTCCGTCGTCGTCTCGTCTTCATTGCCGGGACAGAATGGACAGAGAAGCTCGGAAGGCGGCGCCACCGTGCCGCGCCAGCGGAGGGCACCTGGACGCCGTTCCCGAAGCGGGGCAACGATTACTCGGTCGCCCGTCAGCGCATTGACGCGAATCTCGGGCAACACGGGTCGTATAGCCTAGAAGAACACCGGCTCGCGAAACCGTCCGTAGATGCGCTCCAGCGTATGGCGGATTTCGCCCAGCGTAGCGTAGGCCCGCACGGCATCGAGCATCGGCTCCATCAGGTTCTCATCGTTCCGGGCCGCCTCGGCCAGGCGCTCCAGCGCCTGCTCCGCCAGTTCGGCATCGCGCCGCGACCGCAGATCGGCCAGGCGCGCCCGCTGTTTATGCTCGACCTCCGGTCCGATTTTCAGCGTCTCGATGTCGGTGTCTTCGTTGCCGCCTGTGAAGTCGTTCAGACCTACGATGATCCGCTCGTCTGACTCGACCTCCCGCTGGAAACGCTCGGCTGACAGGGCGATCTGTTGCTGGAAGTAGCCTTCCTCAATTCCATGTACCACACCACCCAGCGAATCGATTTCGGCGAATATCTCTTCCGCATCCTTCTCCATCTTGTCGGTGAGCCATTCCACATAGTACGAGCCGGCTAGCGGATCGATGACATTGGGCACACCTGTCTCGTAGGCCAAAATCTGTTGAGTGCGCAGGGCGATGCGCACAGCTTTTTCGGTTGGTAACGCCAAAGTCTCGTCCAGAGCGTTGGTGTGCAGCGACTGCGTGCCGCCCAACACTGCGGCCAGACCCTGATAGGCTACGCGGGCGATGTTGTTCTCGGGCTGCTGCGCCATCAGCGAGACGCCAGCGGTCTGCGCGTGGGTGCGGAGACGCCAGCTCTCCGGGTTCTTGGCACCGTACTTCTCCTTCATGTGTCGCGCCCAGATGCGACGGGCCGCGCGGAACTTGACGATCTCTTCGAAGAAATCGTTGTGCACATCCCAGAAAAAGGAGAGCCGCGGCGCAAAGTCATCTACGTCCAACCCGCGCTCGATTCCTTTCTCCACATAGGTAAACCCGTTCTTCAGCGTGTAGGCCAGTTCCTGAACCGCCGTGGACCCGGCCTCGCGTATGTGGTAACCACTGATCGAGATCGTGTTGAATTTCGGCGCGTGCGTGGATGACCACTCGAAGATGTCCGTGATGATCTTCAGGGCCGGCTCCGGTGGGTAGATCCAGGCGTGCTGCGCCATGAACTCCTTGAGAATGTCATTCTGGATCGTGCCACGCAGCGTATTCAAATCGACACCCTGCTTTTCCGCCGTCGCCAGCAGGAAGCAGTAGAGCATGATTGCGGGTCCGTTGATCGTCATCGACACCGACACGTCTGCCAATGGAATCCCGTCGAACAAAGTCTCCATGTCAGCCAGGCTGGAGATCGCCACACCGCAGACGCCGACCTCACCTTCCGACCGCGCATCGTCTGAATCGTAGCCCATCAAAGTTGGGAAATCGAAAGCAACCGACAGACCGGTTTGGCCATGGTCCAGCAAGTACTTGTAGCGTTCGTTGGTTTCCTCCGACGTGCCGAACCCGGAGAACTGCCGCATCGTCCAGAGACGCGTCCGGTACATCGTCGCATAGGGACCGCGGGTGAACGGGAATTCCCCAGGAAGACCGAGCTTGTCAAAGTAATCCGGATCGAAGCTATCGATATCGAGAGGCGTGTAGAGAGGTGCTAGCGAGCGTCCAGACAACGAATCGAAATTAATCTCCCGCTTAGGCGCGGCTTCATAACGCCCCAGCCAGGCGGCGCGCTCGCGCCGCAGCCGCTCAACCTCCTCCTTCAGACGCTCGATTTGCGATCCGGCATCTGCACCGTCCTGATCGGGCTTCCGCTTTGTCATCTCTCGTCACCCTTTGCTTCGGTCTGCACCCATTCGCCAAGTATCTCGCTAGCCACATCGTATGGGGTCCGTCTTCCCGATTCCAGATCACCTCGCGCAGCATTGAGAATCGACTCGCCCGCTCCCTCTTCCCAGACGCGCGCTCGTAGCCTCCGGTCAACGACCGCCCTCACCCGCTCGAGCAGGTGCTCCTGCCGGCGGCGCGACAGCTCACCCGTCTGCCGCAACCAGGCGAGATGAGCGTCCAGAGTAGTCTGGAGTTCCTTCACCCCGTCGCCGTCATGTGCCTTGGTCAAGAGCACAGTGATGTCCCAGTCCGCGACCTCGACGGGCGCGGCCCGCCGCTTCTTCTCCTCCCGCTGACCGGCGGCGCGCTGACGCGCCATCTCGCTCAGGTCGACCCCGTGGTGGGCCGGGATACGATCAAACGCCCGGCCCTGCCTGATTCGCAGGATCGTCTTCAATTCAGCCGCTGCCCGACCGGCTTCCGGGCGATCCGCCTTGTTGACCACAAAGATATCGGCGATCTCCATCAGGCCGGCCTTCATCGCCTGCACCGAGTCACCGGATTCCGGCGTCAGCACCACCACCGTCGTATCGGCGGCCTCTGCGATCTCGAGTTCAGACTGGCCGACGCCAACCGTTTCCACGATGACCCGCTCGAAGCCGAAGGCGTCCATGAGATCGGCAACTTCCCGCGTCGTCGTCGCCAAACCGCCGACCGAGCCACGACTGGCCATCGACCTGATGAACACACCGTCGTCTCCGGCCGTCCCCATCATCCGAATACGGTCGCCCAGCAGGGCACCACCCGTGAACGGCGAGGTCGGATCGACCGCGACGACCCCGACGCGCTCGCCCTTTTTACGCACCACGTGCGCCAACGCGTGGATCAACGTCGACTTGCCGGCTCCCGGCGGCCCCGTGATCCCAATCCGATGAGCCCGCCCGACGCGGTCGTGCAGGGCGCCCAGCAGCGCCTCGAAGCCCGCACGGCCGTTCTCCACCCACGAAATGGCCCGGGCCAGCGCCCGGGCCTCTCCTGCAGTGAACGCCTCGAGCAGATCGCGTTCTTTCAAACCGAGACCCATCACCCCTGTTTCGGAGAGGCGCGACGCCCAGAAGCCGCACCGCCCCCACCGTTTACAGCCTCACCATTCACGTACAAAGTTAGCGACTCGCGCCAGCCGGTCAAAGTCCCGACACGCGGTTGACCGGCCCGACTAAGCCGGTGGCAGCAGCACCCAACTGGCCAGACCGAGCAGGAAGAAAAAGCCGAAGATATCCGTGAGGGCCGTGAAGAACACCGACGATGCAACTGCGGGGTCGAGGCCCAACTTCTCCAGAACCAGCGGCACAAAGGCCCCGGCAAACCCCGCCACCACCAGGTTGCCCCACATCGCCAGCATTACGACCAGGCCGAGCAGCAGGCTTCCATCCGGAAGGAAGTAGCCGAACAGCGCCGCCAGCGCGCCGACCGCCGCCCCGTTCACCAGGCCAACCGCCACTTCCTTGAGCACGACCGACCAGCTGGCCGAGCGTTCCGGCGACAATGCCAACCGGCGCACCGTGACGGCCAGCGTCTGCGTACCGGCGTTGCCGCCCAGGGCCGCGATTACCGGCATGATGGCCGCCAGCACCACGATCTCCTCGATGGTATTGCGGAACAGGTAGACGACCATTGCGGCCACCGAGGTGGTCAGCATGGCAAGCACCAGCCACGGCAACCGTTTGCGAACCGCCTCACCGACTCCACCGCGCAGGTACTCCTCACCGGAACCGCCCGACAGTCGCAATATGTCCTCAGTGGTTTCTGCTTCGACGATGTCCATCACATCGTCGAAGGTGATCCGGCCGAGCAGGCGGTTCGCCGAATCCACCACCGGAACTGCTACCAGGTTGTAGCGCGACATGAGACGAGCGACATCTTCCTGGTCCATCGCCGCCGGCACAGTCGTAATCGCGGATTCAGTTATCTCGCTGATCGGACGCCAGGGCTGAGAGACGATGAGATCCTGAAATGAGACGGTGCCACGCAGCATCCCCGTTGGGTCGACCACGAATACGGTATAAAAGGCCTCACCCTCCTCCGCCTGGAGGCGAATCGCATCAATAGCCTCGGCGACCGTGGCGCTCTCACTGACCGCCACCACCTCCGTCGTCATCACGCCGCCGGCGGATTCCTCGTCGTAGGCAAGAAGACCCCGCAGCTCGTCGGCCTCCTCCACCGGCAGCTGAGCCAGCACTTCCTGTTGTTTTTCGACGGGTAGGTCGCCGATCAAGTCGGCCGCATCATCATTCGATAGCTCGCCGACCAGTTCGGCGACCCGGCTCGGATCCGCCAGCAACAGGTCCTCGGGGTGTTCGTCCTCTTCCATCTCGGCGAGCGCCTCCGAGGCGAGTTCGCCCGGGAGTACCCGGAGGATGAGCGGACGCTGCTCGTCGTCTAACAGTTCGATGACGTCCGCCAGATCGCTCGGGTGGAACGTTGCCAGGAGGGAGCGCAGCCTCGTCTCTTCGCCCTCCGCCAGAAGTTGGCGGATCAGCTCGATGTTCGATTCCTGGGTCAGCTCGTCACTCACCCTACCCCGCCTTTTCCACTTGCTCCAGAGGCCGACCCGCCGATTCCTTCAACAGGTCAGGTGTCACCGCTCCGGCTGAGATGACCAACTTGAACCCATCCTCCACGCTCATCCGCAACTGGCGTATCTGCGAGCGAGGCAAGAAGGCCAGGAAACCGGAGGTTGGGTTCGGTGTCGTCGGTATGAAGACCGCAACCGCCGCCTCCGATAGCACATCGTTCACCTCTGAGGCCGCCTCGTTGGTCAAGAAGCCCACCGCCCAGCAGCCTGCCCGCGGATACTCCACCAACACGCAGTACTTGAACAGCCGTTTCTGCTCGCCGATGACCTGCTCTGTTATTTGGCTGGCCGCACTGTAGATCGTTTTGGTCAGCGGGAACTTCATCAGCCAGTTGCGACCCGCGCCGATCAGCTGCCGGCCGACCGCTTGTTGGGCGATCCAGCCGACAACGATCACCAATACCAGCAAGACGATGAGTCCAAGACCGGGGATGCTTACACCGATCCGCGCGAACCAGACACCGAGTATCGCATCTAGCCTCGAGAGGATCCAGCGCAGGATGAAGATCGTCACACCCACAGGTGCGATGACTACGATCCCGGTCAGAAGATATCGTCGAAGGCGTGTGAACATGCTTGTTTCTTGTTTCATATCGACCACCCGGCCTAAGTCTATATGTGGTTGGCCTCTACGTCCACTGTGCGCAGGCGCGGCTTGGGGGTACGCGCCCCTTGGAATACCGTCTACTTGCCGACTTGGGGCTCCTGCGGCCCGACTGCTCAGGAAAGCTGGGAGAGGATCGCTTCCTGGCGGCGGAACATCTCGCTGTTCATCCGCTCTGGCCCATCCGGGTGATCATGTCCCAGAACATGCAGTACTCCGTGAACGATTAGGCGGAGCAGTTCCTCTCGGGGTGAGACGCCATACTCCGCCGCCGATTCACGGGCGACTTCCGGGCAGATGTAAACATCCCCCAGCGGAGCCGCCAGCTCGCCGAGGTTGAAGGCGATCACATCGGTCGGCTCGTCTTGCTGCAGGTGAGCTTCGTTGAGGGCGGACATCGCCCCGGTATCGAGGAAGGTGACCGAGATCTCGCCACTCGGCACAGATTCCGCTTCAGCTGCCGTCCTGACTGCCCGAATGACATCCGTAGCGGTCAGTGGCTCGGCAGCCTCGACCCGGTTCACGTACACCGCAAGCTCGGTTGGTGGGTTCACGAAGTTCCTCGGACCAGAGGCTCCTCGGCTTGCTGCGGCTTTTGGTTCTGGATCGGGTAATCCAGGCGATGGTGGTACATGCCGGTCAGCACAGTGACAAACTGTTGCTTGATCGTGCTCACTTCATTTAGCGTCAGAGGCGCCTCATCGAGTTGTCCGTCCGCGAGCTTGGCGCCGACGATGCGGTCGACCAGCGCGGTAATCGTCTCAGGCGTTGGATCCTGCAGAACGCGCGCCGCCGACTCGACGGAGTCCGCCATCAGCACGATAGCCGTCTCTTTGCTAGACGGTTTTGGCCCAGGGTAGCGGAACTCGCTCGGGTTGTGCTCCACGTCGGGTTCCAACTCCTGAGCTTTTTCCCAGAAGAAGCCGATCCGTTGGGTGCCGTGGTGCTCGGAGATGAACGCCGTCACATCATCCGGCAAGCGCGCTTCAGTCGCCAGGTCCAGGCCATCTCTTACATGTTCCCGGACGATGCTTGCGCTGGTGGAAGGCTTCAGCTTGTCATGCGGATTGCGCCCCGGCGGCTGGTTTTCCACGAAATACTGAGGCTTCTTCACCTTACCGATGTCGTGGTAATAGACGCCAACCCGTGCCAGCAGGCTATTCGCGCCGATGCCGCGAGCCGCCGCCTCGGCCAGGTTGGCCACGTTGATCGAGTGCGCGTAGGTCCCGGGCGCTTCCAGCGACAGCCGCCGCAAAAGCGGACGATTGAGGTCCGCCAATTCCAGTAGCGACTGGTCCGTGGTGATTCGTGTGAACGCCTCGGCCAGCGGAAGAATACCGGTCGCCACCAGCGTGCAACCGACGCCGTTCACAGTGCCCCACAACACACTCTGGACAATGCCGTTCAGGCTTTCGAGACCCAGCAGGCCGAGACTGACGGCGGCCAGTAAGTACGAGCCGGCTATGACGGCGGCAAAAGCCCACGCTTGGGCTCGCCGCCTGACGACGCGACCACTGAGCGCGGCGGCGGCACCGCCCGCGAAGGTGAAGAACGGGACTGCCACACCTGGGAACTGCCGTATCGTCACCAGTCCGACGAGGACGAACACGGTCACCAGCGCCAGCAGGCCATCGTATAGGGTCGCCAGCAGCAAAGCGGCGAATGCAATCGGGATCAGCTGCCAGGGTGTTGTGCTTTGAGATATGAGTGCGGTCGCAGCGGCCACGACGACAAGAGCGAACCAGACGAGGGTGATCGATCGCGCTGAATCATAGACCTCTGCGCGGTAGTACTTGAGCACCAGGCCGAATACGACCAGCAGGACCAGGCTGAAAATCATACCGCCGAGATGGGCACGCCACGGCCAAGCGCCGTCGCTTTGGCCCAATGCCCTCTGCAAAGCAGTCAGTTTCCTCAGCTCCTCCGGACTGACTCGCTCGTGCGCCGCCACGATTCTTTCACCTTCCAATACTTCATACTCGACGGCATCGACGGCCTGTTGAGCCTGCTCACGCAGTACCTGGGTCGCCTGTTCGTTCGGTTCAATCGTCGCTCGCGCGAAACGAACCAGCAGACTGTGATAGAGCCTTCGCAGATCGCCACCGGCGTCACGCGGCAAATGAGACTGCGATTGCTCGTAGAATTGCTGCATGGTACGCAGCGAATCGCGGACCACGAGTTGATCGTTATCGCCGGCGCGTAACCAAACACCGCTGGCCCCCACCGCGCCGATGTCCGCTCTCAGTACCCCCTCGCGGAGCCGGCCATCGAACGCGCGTGCAATTGCCGTGCGCAACTGCTGGCGCGTGTCGCGCGACGCAAGTAGGGCAACATGGTTCGCCGAGGCCAGCGTGACTCGGAACTCGTTTGCCACAAGTTCGACCGCAATTCTTCGGTCCGGCGCCGAGCTCGCACGAGTCACGGCGCTGTCGAGGTTATCGAAGAACTCCGAGGCCGCAGCGAGGGCGCTGTCGGCAATTTGTGGCCGGAGGTCGAAGACAGGTGAGATACTGGCCGCTGCCGCGATCCGTTCCCTCGTCAAGTCTTCGTCACTCTTGTTCACCGGAAAGGTCACCGGCGCGATAACGTCCTCATCGGCGATGACGCCCTCTCGAAACAGCGGAAGATCGGGCGCCGAGCCGGCGGGAAAGCCCAGCTCGATCAGAACCGCGGCGGAGAGCAGCAACAGCACCCGGTAGGTGTTGCTGAGATAGCGAGCGAACGCCTTCGCGCCACGGCTCTGACTGACCTGCCGCATCATGACGCGGAGACGCAACCCACTACGGCTCCTCTTTGCTGGGCTCATCCGTTCTCCTGCAAGTCCAGGTCGTTTGAACGCGCCCGCGCATACGCTCTAATAATGTCCTTCACCAGCCGATGCCTGACGACATCCACCTCGGACAAGTATACGAACGATATTCCGTCGATCCCTTTCAAGATGCGCTCGACCTCTAGCAGGCCGGAGTCCTCACGACGTGGCAGATCGATCTGCGTCTTGTCGCCGGTGATCACCGCCTTGGAATTGAGCCCCAGGCGCGTCAGGAACATCTTCATCTGCAAGGTCGTCGTGTTCTGAGCCTCGTCGAGGATGACGAACGCATCAGCCAACGTTCGCCCGCGCATGTAGGCAAGCGGTGCGATCTCCAGGGCGCGGCTCTCGAGTGCGCGCCGGATCTGCTCGGCCGGCATCATGTCACCCAGAGCGTCGTAGAGCGGCCGCAGGTACGGATCTACTTTCTCCTCGACGCTACCCGGGAGGAATCCCAACTGCTCGCCGGCCTCCACAACCGGGCGCGTCAGCACGATCCGGCGCAGCCGCTTCTTGTGCAACGCATCCACCGCCATGGCTACGGCAAGATAGGTCTTGCCCGTGCCGGCTGGCCCGACCCCGATCACGATGTCCCGTTGGGCGATCTCATCGATATAGAGCTTCTGACCGGTCGACTTCGGTGTGATTATCTTGCGCGAGCCCGGCAGGATAATCTTGCTCGCCTCCAGGGCACCGGGAGCCAGGCCCTCGCTTTCCGCCACGACGTCGGCGAAGCGCCGGATGTCATTGACCGCGAACGGCGTTTCGAGACGTGCCAGATCGATCATGTGCTGGGCGATCGGAATGCAGCGCTCGACATCCGCCAGTGAACCCGAGAGCACGAGCTGATCGTCGCGCATGATCACCCGGCATCCGCACACGCGAGCCAGCTCCTGCAAGTTGGCATCGTTTACACCGGCAAGTAGCAGTTGATCGGCACCCTCGGCCGGGATCCGGTGTTGCACGATCTGAGAGGGCTCGGTCGATTGTTCAGGCATCTGCAGGCTCAACCACCTTTATTCCAAGTTCCAACAGCTCGTTAACGGGGATCGGTGCCGGCGCCCCCTCCATCAAAGCTCGCGCCGCGGTCGTCTTTGGAAAAGCAATCACATCCCGCAAGGATGCGCTTCCCGTCAGGTGCATGACGATGCGGTCCAGTCCCAGAGCGAAACCACCGTGGGGCGGCGCGCCGTACCGGAAGGCTTCGAGCAGAAAGCCGAACTTTCTTTGCGCCTCCTCTGCACCGATGCCCAGGATCGAAAGCACTCGACGCTGCACGTCCGGCTGGTTGATCCGGATGCTGCCGCTTCCCAATTCGGAGCCGTTGTAGACCAGATCGTAGGCCCGCGAGCGCACCGCCAGCGGCTTCGACTCGAGCAGCGCCGCATCCTCCGCCGCAAACGACGTAAACGGGTGGTGGCTCGGCACCGGCTCACCCGTGTCGGGATGTGGCTCGAACAGCGGGAACTCGGTGACCCAAAGAAAACGATCCCCCGCACCGACGGCACCCACGACCCCGGCAAGGTGGCGTCGCAGCGCATCGAGCGCGGCGTCCGTTGGTCGAGCCACGCCCGCCACCACCACAAGCAGGTCACCTGCCGCCGCTTCCAACCGCGACGTTACACCCGCAAGCTCGGCGGCCGTTAGCTGTTTGCCAAATCCGCCCTGCGCCCCGCCCTCCGTGATCTTCGTCCAGAGCATGCCCGGTGCCCCAGCGCCCTGCGCCACGGCGTCCGACTCAGAAATGACCTTCCGGCTCAACTCCGCGCCGCCAGGCACCCGGAAGCCGCGCACCCGTCCGCCCGCTTCCAAGACCGACCGGAAGATGCGGAATTCAGAGCTACGCAGCAGATCACTGAGGTCTGCCAGCTGCCACGGGATGCGCAGGTCCGGTTTGTCGCTGCCGTAGCGCTCCATCGCGTCCCGATGAGTCATCCGAGTGAACGGCAGCGGAACCTCACGCCCCGCGCACTCCTTCCAGACAGCCGCCATCACCGCCTCGCCGACGGCGAAGATATCGTTCTCATCGACGAACGACATTTCGAGATCGAGCTGGGTGAACTCGGGCTGCCGATCGGCGCGCAGATCTTCATCACGCAGGCAACGGGCGATCTGAAAGTAGCGGTCGAACCCTGCCACCATCAGAATCTGCTTGTACAACTGCGGAGACTGCGGCAGGGCATAGAACTCGCCCTTGCTGATCCGGCTGGGCGTCAAATAGTCACGCGCCCCTTCCGGCGTTGGCCGGGTGAGTATCGGCGTTTCGACCTCGACGAATGAGAGCTCGTCCAGCGACCGGCGAATCGTCTGGAAGATGCGGTGCCGCAGCCGGAAGTTGTTTTGCAGATCGATTCTGCGCAGGTCGAGATACCGGTGGCGGAGCCGCAATTCCTCTGACGCCAGCTCCTCATCCACACCGTAGGCGACGGGAATCGGCGGTGTGTCTGACGGTGCCAGAACTTCGACATCCTCTGCCCTGACCTCGATTTCGCCCGTCGCCATTTCAGGATTGACCGCCGATTCCGGACGGCGAGTCACCGTGCCCACCACCGCCACGACCATCTCCGACCCCAGCCTGCGTGCGCGCTCGAGCGCCGGCTCATCCAGCGAGTCGGATCCACAGGATACCTGCACGATCCCAGCTAAGTCACGCAGGTCGACAAAAACCCGGCCTCCGAGATCGCGCCGGCGGTGAACCCAGCCCACCAGTCGGACCTGTAGGCCGGTGTGTTCTGCGTTGAGCTCACCGGCAAGGTGGGTACGGTAGGATGTTCGGAAGTGAGAACCCTTCATTCAGTTAGCCGCTACTTGGAAGTGATCCGCACGCGGTGTGCGAGCGTGCGGAGGCACGCGAGAGGCAAGACGGCGCAAACAACCGAGACGGCGGCAAGATTGGGGCACGGCCACACTCAGATCGCTCGCTCAGCTTCCTCGAGCACGCGTAGAAAGTGATCGGCGTCTTCCGCTGCGACAAGTTCCTCCCTAAACGCGGAGTCCCGCATCAGGCGGCTGATGCGACTGAGGACGCGTACCTGCGTACCTGCGGTGGCGTCGGGCCCCAGCATCAAGAAGAAAAGCCTCACCGGCTTCCCGTCGAGGGCGCCAAACTCTATCGCTTCGAGGCTGACCCCGGCGGCCATCACCAATTCGTCCAGACCATTGTACTTGGCATGCGGCAGCGCGACACCCTCACCAATCCCGGTGCTCAGTACTTCCTCGCGTTGTCTCACCGCCGCCAGAATCTCGGCGCGCTGCCCTTCCAAGCCTTTGGCCTTCACCACAGCGTCGGCCAGCTCCGCCACGATCGCGTCTTTGTTCTGCCCGTCCAAAGGCACCTTGACGCGTTCCGATGTCAACAAGTCGCGGACTCGCACTATTCCTCGATCGTCGGCGGCGCTCCGCGCCCCGTCCCGGATATACGCCCCTGTCATTCAGTATTTGCGTAAACACGACTGCGAATTGCGCTGTCGAAAGATAACCGCACGCAAATTCGGCATCAACACGATTATCCCGGCCAGAGCCTGAGCGCCGAGCGCTTGACCCGCATCCACCAGGCCGTCAGGCGTCCCTGCCCGCCGGCTTCCGGCTTGCCTGGCGCGTCCGCCCAATCGTTGCCCAGAATCACAGTGACATCGAGATAGAGGTTGCGGTCGGGCTGGTGGAGCACGCGGGTGACGCCCAGCGCATCGGCAACCCGGCGGGCCGGTTCGATCGCGTCGAGGCGCGCAATGACTTGCGAGCTATCGCGGTCGAAGCTCGCTGCGTTTCCATAGAACACCACGTCAAAATCGAGATCGCGCAGCCGATCTTTTGCACGCGACGCGAGCTGATCCACTCCCGCACCGTTCAGCACCTCGACACGAATCCGCTTGCCTTCCCACTGCCCCGGAGGCGGTCCCTCAGCGACCGGCGTCTCACGACGCAGTTCCAACCATCGCGAAGCGGCGAAAGCGCCAACAACCGCAAATACCAA
>JBFJOD010000062.1:0-18553 GCA_041617795.1 Gemmatimonadota bacterium
AGCTCACATGTCGCGGGGGCGACGACGATCGCCTTTCTGGGCTGGCGCTGGTTCAAGCGGCCCATCGCAATCCTCCTGAGCCTCGAAGCGCTCGGTGTCGTGTTGTCCACCGTATACACCCAGAACCACTACGCCGTGGACTCTCTGGCGGGAGTTATCTGGGCGCTGTCGCTGCAGGCCCTCCTGGTCCCGCGCTTGGTGGGTCGGTTTAGCCAACGCGCCGAACCGATTCGGCCGGTTCCCGTCTTGCCGCCTGCCTCGCTGCTCGCGGTTGAAAAACGGAGGTGAATGATGAACGGGACAACGCTTGTAACTGGGGCCAGCGGTTTCATTGGCCGTCATCTGGTTGATCAGCTGTTGCACGCGGGTGAACGCGTCCGTGTTGTGGTGCGAGATCCGCGACGCTTGGATCACCGTATTCGCAGCCAGGTGGAAATCGTGGTGGGGGATGTCTGCGATCGAGCCACCATGGAGACTGCGACGATTGGTGCCAAGACCGTTCTTCACCTGGCTGCCTGTGCCCGCGCTTGGTCGATGGACTGCGATGAATTCAGGATGGTCAACGTCGCTGCGGTCGAACATCTGCTCGAGGTCGCCGAGCGCGCCGCGATAGAACGGTTGGTCCATGTCTCGACGATCCTCGCGTTACCGCCACACCGCCCGGCTGCCGTCCGTGGCGAAGCCAGGCTTCCGACTCCATACGAGCGATCGAAGCAAGTAGGAGATCAGCTGGTTGCTGCCTACGCGGCGGCGGGTCACAACGCTGTCATCGTACACCCCACTCGGGTCTACGGGCCCGGTCCACTCAACGACGCCAACGGCGTAACGCGCGTTGTAGCGTTATACCTGTCCGGCCGCTTCCGTTTCCGCATCGCCGATAACGACGTACTGGCCAACTACGTGCACGTCGATGATGCGGCCGCCGGCATCCGGCTGGCGGCGGAACGCGGTCGCCCGGGCGCTCGCTACATGCTGGGTGGTCCAGAGAACGTGTCGTTCAGCGAGTTTCTCAAGACCGTCGGCGACCTAATTGGGAAACATCGCCGAACGATCGCGCTGCCATCGGCGGCAGCATTGGCCGTGGCCCGTGCCGCGCCGTTGTGGGGCCGTGTCGGTGGCAACGTTTCAATCACTCCCGGTTGGGTCAGGGTCTTCCTCGAAGATCGTCGTGCGGATATCGCGGCCAGCCGGCGAGAACTCGGCTACGATCCGCGGCCGCTGCGACAGGGCCTAGCGGAAACCATCAGCTGGTTGCAGAGCAACGGGAGGTGAGCAGATATGTCCGCGCTTCAGAAGGCGCTGGCCGGTTTCAAGGCTGAGCTGCTAATCGTAGTGGCGACGGTTGCCCTCCTGGTGTTCTACTATGTCCTGCGTACTGACGTGATCGCTACCATCTCGGACGTTCGCGGCTCATTTGCGGTCACCGGCACGCCGCTGCAGCCGCTGTTGCACTTCGTCGGCTCGGCTATCGTACTCGCCGCGTTTCCCGTCTTAGTCGCGCGCTTCCTCCTCGGCCTGCGCCTGCCGGAGCTCGGCCTTAGCCTGGGTCGTTGGCGAATCGGTCTGGCGTGGCTGGCCCTTGGAATCCCATTGGCGCTCGTCGCCGGAAAGATCGGTTCGGGATCTGCGGCGATGCGCTTCGTCTATCCGCTCGACGTCGGTCTGCGTCCCGATGCCGCCAGCTTCCTCCCCTATGTACCGCTACAGTTTCTGTACTTCGGGGCTTGGGAAGTGCTGTTTCGTGGCGTGCTGCTGTTCGGACTCAAAGACCGTATTGGCGCCGGACCGGCGATTGCCCTGCAGACGGCGCTCTCGGTGGTCGCGCATTTCGGACGTCCGCTGACCGAGACATTCGCGGCACTGCCGACCGGGTTCGTGTTCGGCTGGGTGTGCCTGCACACGCGGTCAATGTGGTACGTCGCTGTCATTCACTGGATAGTAGGAATCAGTCTCGATTGGTTTATTATTGTGGGTGGAGGGATCTGAACATGGTGCGTCCAAGCCCCAATAGATTGTCGTTTTTAATACCGTTGTTGCTCCTGTGGACATCTGCCGGTAGCGGGCAGGAAGCGACCACGCTCGATGCGGCGTTGGCCGCGCGCTTTGGCTTGTCTGCGGATGATCTGCGCGACCTGTCGAAGGGCAAGCTCGTGGTCAACGTGCCGAAGTCGCAGGACGACTACGAAGTCGAGGTGATCGGGGCCGTCCGGGTCGATGCCCCCGTGGGCTTTCTGATCGAGCGTCTGCGAGAGGTCGAGGCGGCTCTGCTGGCCGACGAGGTGGTGCTGAGCTCCGGTCTCTTCAGTCAGATTCCTGATGCAGGCGACCTGCAGGATCTCGAGTTGGCGAAATCCGACATCAAGGCGCTGCGCGACTGCGAGCCGGGCGCCTGCAACTTCAAGTTGACAGCCCCATCGATCGAACGAATGCGTACCCAGGTGGACTGGTCGCGGTCCGGCCATGAGGTCGAGGCACGCGCTCTGGTCGCTGATGACCTGGCCGAAATGCTTCGCGCTTACATCGCCCGTGGCGAAACGGCCTTGCCCATCTACGGCGACAAGCCTGAGCCGCTGGCCGTCGCTGATGGGTTTCGTATTCTGCGCGAGAATGTGCGGCCGATTCTCGAGCAGGATGCCGAACTGGCCGGCTTCCTCGCCGATCTGACGGGTGACGGGTGGCCGGAGGTCGAGACGACCTATTACTGGTCGGTGGAAGATTACGGTGTGAGGCCGGTCATCACTCTCAATCACCTGGTCGTCATGCCGACGTCCGGTGGAAACGGCCATCAGGCCACGATGGCCATCAAACACCTGTATGCTAGCCACTATATCCATGCCGGCTTCAAGATCGCCCTGCTGGCCAGCGTGTCGGAAGATCGACCGGAGCATGGAACGTACTACCTGTTGTTCATGCGGCTGCGCTTCGACGCCCACGTCGGCGGTCTGAAGCGATTGCTGCTGCACTCCCGCGTCAGAGAGACTTGGGAAAACCAGCTGAAGTCGTGGCGCAGGGATTCTGAAGAGAGCTTCCGGGCGCTGGTCACCCCAGGCTAGCGCGTGAGCCGGCGGCTACGCCGGGACTTGCACTCGACGGTTCAGACGGCGAGCTTGCCGTCTTCCGCTCGAAATCACGAGCCCTCAGTTTAACCACTCTCGATGTGATCCGGTCCGTCAGGAGGCAGCTATGGCATCGATCTTACGATCCGTCATGATGTTGGCTCTGCTTTTCCATGCAGTGGTGACTGAGGCAGAGGCGCAGACGCGGCTCGAGGTCGTCGCCTGGAACATCGAATCCAGCGATTCGAACGCCGATTCCGTGGCAGAGCGGATCAGAGCCTTAGACGGTGTCGATCTGTGGGGACTGTCCGACGTCGATCCCGCCGACCAGCCGACCCTCCAGCGTGGCGCCGGGATCGGGGAAGGTGCGTTCTTCCACGGCGTCATCGGCCAGACCGGAGGTAACGCCCGACTGCTCATCATCTACGACGTGATCCGCTTCGATCTGATCGAGCTGCAAGAGCTGAACGAGCTCAACGATCGCAGCCTCAGCCACCGTTCACCGCTGGTTGCCCGGTTTCTGGACCGCGAGAGCGGGCGTGAGTTCCTGTTCATGGTCAACCACCTGGCGCGCGTGAATGCGGTGCTGAGACTCGAGCAAGCCTTCCGGCTCAAGAAATGGGCCGCCGAACAGACGCTGCCAGTGGTCGCGGTGGGTGATTACAACTTCGATTGGAACGTCAAGAACGGCGAGGCCAATCACGATCTGGGTTACGACCTGCTGACCGACGACGGAGCGTTCGAGTGGGTGCGGCCTGACAGCCTGGTGGCGACCCAATGCAGCGTCAACTTCAGCGGCCTGCCGGATTGCCGTTTCGACAGCGTACTCGATTTCGTCTTCGTCTCCGGGCTTGCGAAACACTGGCCCGCGACATCAGAAATCTTAGTACGGTCGGGCGACTTTCCAGACGATTCGCTGAGCAGCGATCACAGGCCGGTCAAAGCCAGCTTCCAGATACCGCTCGTGGCGGTCGATCTGAAGTCCGACCTGTTGGCCAGGCTCGTGGCGCTGGAGGCGGAGATCGCGGCCCTGCGGCGAACGGCGGAGCAGCTGCCTTAGCTAAGCCAATCGCTGCAAGTTGCGCGCGACCGGCTTCCCGCTGTGGTAGCCGATCACCTCCAGGGTCGCTGCGCCGCTTGGCAGTCCGATCTTGCGCCGCGTCGATCCGTCACTCACATCGAACGACTTCAGCGGCCGGCCATCGGCCTGGACCGCGATCCAATCGATGTTCTTCGTCGTCAGCTTCAGATCGACTGAACCGGCGACCAGCGGACCGACCTCTGCGGCCAGCGGGTGAGGCAATTTGCCAATCAGCAGCTTGGCCGCGTGATCGATCAGATCGGCGTTGCCTTCGATGAGATCCCGCCGGGTCATGTAGTGACGCTGGTCCGGTTCCACCCCCAGGTCCTCGACCGGCATGCCGGCCTGTTCGCCCACCCGAATCGTGCGGCGGACCGAGACCCGCATGCCCGCTCCCCGCGGTAGCGGCTTGAACGGATTGCCCATTGGGGTTCCGGCCAGCCCCGCAGCGAGAACGAGAAGCAGGCCGTGAGTCCAGACGTTGGCACCGCCAGCTCCAGTGTTGCCGCTGGTCCCCAGAATGTCTCCGATCCGGTGATCTTTGAAGCCGGCGGCGAACATGTCGGTGGCGCTGTAGCAGAGCGCATCGGTTATCAACACCACGGGTCCGTAGTAGCGCTGCCCGACTCGGTTCGCCCAGTCCTCCGGCGTAATAGTCTGTCCGGTAGAGTAGACGGATCCTGTCGGAACGGCCTGGCGCATCGATGGGACCCAGGCACCGAGGTTGAAGTTGGGATCGAGCGGCGACGGCGAGTTCGCCTCGCAGATGCTGAGCATGAGCGGTGTGGTAATAAACTGGGCCGGCTCCGGCTGAATGCGTTGCGGGGTCAGCACTTGCAACAGTTGCTCGGCGGCATAGATCAAGCCGCCGCCATTTCCACGCACGTCGATGATCAACCCCTCCTGTGGCAGCGCCTCCGCCAGGCGGACGAATTCGCTGACGAACCCGTCGGCGCTGGGGACATTGAAGGTGAAGATCCTGATATAGGCGAACGTACCGTGCGCGGATTCCACGGCCTTGGCGCGGAAGACCGTTGGCATGTTGGTGGGGATCGCTTCTCCGACCTGCACCAGCTCCGGCTTCGCGCGCATATCCTGCTCGGCCCTGAAGGCTTTGCGGGCATAGAGAATCTTTTTCGCCTGATTGACGGCATCGGTCTGCACGTCGAAGGCGAGGGCGGAGGCCTCCGAGACGACTTGCCCGGAGTTGGGATCCACTCCGATCCCGCTGGCCGGTGCCCAAACCTGCCATTCGCGCCGGATCTCCAGCTCGCGTCCGTCGAGGGCGCGGTAGGTGACGATCACCCATTCTTCCGGTGGCGGCAGCGTCCGCACCATCGGTCGGATCGTCATCGCGTCGAGTCCTCGGGCGAACTGTGCATCCGGATTGCTACCGGCCTGCTCCTCACTGTTAAGCTCGATCGCCCTCCGAGTCGGCATCCCGTTCCAGTAGAGGATCTCGACGCCGGGCACGAAGGTCGGGTGCTCGTAGCCCGGCACCACCTTCGAGACGATGTAGTGTGGTGTGCGATCGTCGTCGTGATACTCCTCTACCATGAAGGGCAAAAACGCCGTCCGGTCACGAAACGGTGATGGCAGCAGATAGTTGGTGTGGAGGTCGTGCATCGACGTGAAGATCTCGGTCATCAACTTGTGAAAATCGATCTCGGGGCCGACGGTCTCTTCGCTGGCGCTGGCCAGCTGGTGGCTGAGTAGGCGCAGACGCTGTACCGGGTCGACGGCGTGCATGGCCCGCTTGAGCGTCAGGTGCACGTACGTCTGCTCGAGCAGCAACAGCGCCTGCTCGACCAGTAAACGGCGCTCGGCCAGCGTCAGGCCGCCTGAGGTCGCCAGGAACTCGGGTAACGTCGCCGCCTCGGCTCCAGTGGGCCCCAGGCTCGCTGCGCTGATCGTGCCCGGTTCGGGCAGCTTGGGTACGGGCTCGCCGTACAGCGGTGGAAGTTCCGTCTTGATGTAGTCAGGCAGATTCGGCTGAGTCGCGAGCCGCTCGAAGTAGCCCGAATCATCCACGACGGTGAGCGGGTCGAGAGGTCGTGGTTCGAGTATCTGCGACAGCGGCTGCGAGGCCGCGGTAGGCTCGAACATGCCGGTGTGGTCACCCTGCGCACCCATGGGCAGCTGGGGGCGGTGCACAAAGGCGCCGTGGTCCTCGTGATCGAGGTCGAGGTACCAGGCGCCCGGCTCGCTGCCGATCGAGAGGCCCATGACCGCCATGGCCGTGATCGGGTTCTCCAGCTCGAGGGCGAGTTCGGGCAGCCGCCGTAATCCATCGGCCAGCCGGTCCCGCGCTTGGGTTAGCGTCAGTTTGGCGACGATGGGGTCCTGCGTCTCTTGCTTCAGATATAACTCACGGGCCGAGTCACCAACCGTCCACGATTCCCGGTCGGACGGCTTCCCGAAATGCTTCATCAGCCGCACCTGGCCATAGCGCGGGATGCCATTGACGACCACGAAAGTAATGGACGTGTCTCGGGCGTTGAGCAGATGGTCGTAAGGATCGCCGCGCCGGCCGTTGACGACCATGAAGTCGGCACGCTTTCCGGGTTCGATGGACCCGATCACTTTATCCCACTTGAGGATTTGCGCCGCGTTGACGGTGGCCATCGCCAGGATGTCTCGCGCCGAGAAGAGGTCACCCTGCTGCTGGCCCACCAGATAGGCCACCTTCATCTCGCCCAGCAGGTTCTTGCTGCCCGAAGGGGACCAGTCGGAGCCCAGGCCGATCAACACACGCTGGCGTTTGGCGGCTACGATGTCTGCGGTTCCGCCGTAGAGCAGGAAGTTGCTGAGCGGTGACCAGATCATCGTGCCGCCGCGGGAACGCAGTGTAGCAAAGTCCCGGGACTTGAGGCCCGCGCAATGGATCCCCGCCAGGGCATCGGTGATCGCCCATTTGCGGCCGGAAATCTTCAGGGCACGGAAGTGGTCGCGGGCGACGGAATCGACTCCCTCGCTCAAGTGGAGCAACAGGGTCGAGCTCTTCTTCAGGCGTTCCAGAAACTTCGCCGCGTCGCGGGCCTCCACATCGGAGATCCGCGTGAGGGCCTCGGGCAGTTCGTCATCGTTGGTTTCTTCCGCGTTACGCACGATCCCGCGATAGTAGCGCCGCGTCAGGTTGTTGCTGTAGAGCGCGATGCCCTGCGAGGTCGTGACGCCACCGAACAAGCACTTGGCCTCGACGTAGCGCACGACGGCGGGAATGTAGTCGGCCGTCCGCCCGAGAACGCCCAGCGGCCCGCTGATCAGCCTCCGGTAGTCGCGATGGCGTGGCCACTGGCCGCGGTTGTCGAATTTCTGCGGCACCTGCCAGAGCGGGAGCACGTTGTAGCTCAGGTGATTGTGCAACTCGATGAGCCCGGGATAGATCGTATCGCCCGTGCGCACCACACGGCAGCCCTTGAACTCCGGCGGCTTGGGAGCGTCGGAGGGTAGGACCGCTTTGATGACGCCGGCATCGATGTAGACGGTGCCGCGCTCCAGCACCGTGCCTACCGCATCCATCGTCACCACCCGACCGTCGAGGGCGTAGCGCGGGCCAGTCAGAGGATCGATCGGATCGGTCGGCATGGGTGCCCTCCTATGGAGCTTTGTCGACGGCCCGCTGCTCGGATCTGGTCAGCGGCTCGGGTTTGAGGTTCGCCGCCCAGGTCGGCATGTAGAGCTTGTAGTAATCGCGCGAGGCTTTTCGTGTTCTCTGATCGTAGGGGCGGCTGGCGCGGTCACCACACGCGCCGCGCCAACACAGCGTGCCATAAGGAAGATCGAAGCGCGGGATCTGGCCGCGGCCGCCGTCGTACTTGAAGCTGGGCTTCCTTATGTCCTTGCCATACGTCAGCGTCTTGAGCTTCGTCAGCTGCCGCTTCCAGTCCGCCAGCGCTCCTGAACTGCCCCAGGCTTTCAGCTTCACGAGTTGGATGCCAGACGGGCGCACGTGACTCGCCAGCGCCGCGGAGTGCGAACCGACAGTGAGCAGCAATGTGAGGCTGGGACTGGCGGAGGCGACCGCGTCGACGATGGCTGAATAGACTTTGCGGACTTGCGCGTGGTTGACGATGGCCCGCACCGTGCTCGAGCGTAGATCGAGGGTGTCGACCGGTAGCACGCGTAGGATGATGTAGCTGCGATTGATCCCCATGGCCGACAGGAACTCCTGCAGGTGCTGGCCGGATTCTCCAGTCAGGGCACGGCCGGTGAACAGGTCGTCGTAGGAACCTTGGTCGGCCAGCACGAGGACCTTGGCGCGGCGCGGCCGGCCGCGGTAGATGGGCCCGCAGCCGAAAGATGGATGAGCCGTGACGCCGAGCGCCTCGAAGTCGGGCCACTCGAGCCCGGCGCTGCCGCCCATCATCAGTCGCGCGAAGCGTCGCCCCGGACCCGGGTCGTAGTCGCGGTAGCGTTTGCGAGGCGGCTCGTAGGGGACATCCTCCGGCGCGGCGGCGAAGCCCTCCGGGCTGCCCCCACACGTATTGTGATAGGTGATGCGGGCGCCCGTTGCATTGTACTTACCACCCGCCGAATAGATCTGGATGGATCGCTGCCGGTCTTTCCGGTTGCTCGAGGTGCCGCCGCGCCCCAGGCGCCAGGGGAAGCCATAGGGGAAATCGTGGAAGGGGATCGGCGCGCTCCGGTAACGGTAGGGTTCGGTGAAGTTGCGCGTCGCTCCGGGGTCGGCCGGCAACCAGTTCGCGTCCTGTTTGGTCCAGGTCTCGATCTTGCCTATCGCCCGCTTGAAATCGGCGATGATCGCCGCGACGGAACCGCCTTTACCGGCGCCGCCTGGGTGGAGGACGCCGACGATCTTGGTCTTGGGATCGAGCACTCCGCCGCTGCAGCGGCTGACGTCGCGCGCGCCACTGGGACAGCTGCCGCCGTGGGACTTCACCCAGGTGACAACAGATTCCTTCGCGGCGGTGCCGACGGCGACGATCAGGTGAACGTCGTTTCGCTTGAGCACGTAGTCAAAAACTTCGTGCCGGTGCTTGACGATGGGCGAATCAGGATCTTGGGCCAACCAGCGCAGATCGCCAGTGTACTGTCCGTAGATCGGATAGACGAACGTGTTGAGGAAGAGATACGACTCGCTGATCCCGATGTGATTGAGTAAGTGCTGCATGCGTGAGCCGGTGCCGCCGGTGAACGAGCGGTGGGCCAGCGACTCGTCTTGTGCGCCCTCCTGGCCGATCACCACGACTTTGACCGCGTTGTCCTTCAAGCGGCCGCGGTAGAACATCGGGCCAAAGTGCCAGCGGAACCCCTCGCGGCCCAACACCGCCTTGCCGATGCCTCGGTAGTTTGGGGTGCGCGCGAACAAGCGCGCCCAACTGCGATTCCGCGGTGGCCCCGGATCGTACTCCCATGGAAAGCCGCGATCACGCCAGTAGGTGTTTGACATAGCTCCTCCCGGGCTGAGGACATTTCTATGATGACGGCGCGGGCCTGATGACACAATGATCTCCGCCGATTCTGGCGAGCTCAAGCTCCTCAGCACGGTGGCGTCTGTGCAGGAGGGAGAGTAGTTTCAGACTTCAGTTCTCAACGGCAGTTTACGATGCTGATGCGAAGGTAAACCCGGCTTCGCCACCACCATCGACTCATCGAGAGCAACCCGCCGCACGCGGTGAGGAGGGACAGGTCATGAGCGAGAGCGCCGACGCACGGATCCAGCGTCTGCATCGCGAAGCGCCGTTCACCGACGTGCATACCCACCCGTCGCTCAAGGCGTGGATGTTCGGCCGTAACCTCTGGCGGCACTACTCCTCCGGCAAATTCTGGAACCCGTTCTCAACGCGTTCAGATTTCAAGATGCTCACTAGGGGCGGCGTCGGAGTAATCTGGGCCGCCCATTACTTGCCCGAGCGCGAAATCTTCAAGGACTGCTTCCTTGCTCGCCTTGCCACTTGGATCGTCGTCCCCGATTCGGGCCGCCTGTTCAAGGGTGATTTGTTCGCCCGGCTGCTTGAGATGATGGACGCGCTGGAGCGTGAGATCGGCCGCAAGCCCGACAAGGTCGAACTAGCAAAGCACGCGGCCGACGTCACCCGGATCAGAGCCCAGAACAAGATCGCGGTGGTGCACACCGTCGAAGGTGGACACGTGCTGGAGGGCGATCCGGATCGGTTGGATCAACTGGCGGCACGCGGCGTGGCCATGCTGACGCTGACGCACTTCTATGCCAACGGCCTGGCTGCTAACGTCGACGGCATCCCCAAGGACATGTTTATCCGCAAGCTCTGCAAGTTCGATTTCGGAACCGACGGATCACTGGGTCTGAGCGATCTGGGTCGAGCGGTGCTGGGTAAGCTCAAGCAGCTGCCGATGATCGTCGACGTGACGCACTGCACTCCGCAGGCGCGCCGCGCCATCTATGAAGAGATGAACGCCGAGCGGCCCATCCTGGCCAGTCATGTGGGAGTCAAGCGTTACAGTGATGATCCGTACAACCTGAGCGATGACGAGATCCGCCAGATCGCGCGCACGGGCGGCGCGGTGGGCGTCATCTTCATGACGTATTGGCTAGAGGCCTCGCACCCGAAAAAAGGCGTCTGGCAAATCTGCGACACGATCGAGCACATCCACCAAGTGACGGGAAACTGGGAGCACGTCGTGCTGGGCACGGATTTCGACGGTTTCACGGATCCGCCGGATGATGTTCGGAACGCCTCGAAGGTTGGCAACGTCACACGCGAGCTGCTGAAGCGGGGCGTGCCCGAAGACGCCATCAAGAAGATCTTGGGAGGGAACGCGCAACGTGTGCTTCAGGCGGGCTGGCGCTGATCGATGGTCCGGGAGCGCAATAGAGAGGAAGTGAGCCACGCTAACGAGGAGTTCGCCTCATGAAAGTATGCATCGATTCGGGGCACGGTGGCAGCGACCCCGGCGCAATCGGCAGGAAGCCATTTCGGCTAGAAGAAAAGAAGTTCAACCTCAGCCTGGCGGAGCTGCTGGAGGAGGTGCTGGAGGAGCGCGGCCACTGGGTGGTGATGACACGGCGGCAGGATAGGACGTTGAGCCTGCATGCCCGTGCCGGTTTCGCCAACCGCTTGGAGGCGGATTTCTTCGTGAGCATCCACGCTAATGCGGCCCTCGACCCGAGAGCGTCCGGCATGGAGGTGTTCCACTTTCCCGGCTCGGCCACGGGCAGGGTGGCGGCGCGCCACGTGCTCAACAAGATGATCGCGGCGTTTCCGACTCATAAGAAACGCGGCGTTAAGGAGGCGAACTTCACCGTGTTGCGCGAGACGCTGATGTGGGCGGTTCTCGTGGAATGCGAATTCCTGACCAATCCCAGCCAACTCCGTTTTTTGGCCAACCGCACGAACCAAGAGAAGCTGGCCGCGGCGATCGCCGACGGAATCGATGCGGTGGCCAGGGAGATTGGCTGACGAGCTGGCCGACGAACGCCCCAACCGTGGCAACGTCTCGTGAAGATCGGCCCGTCACCTTGAAGCGTTGAGGGAGGTAGCGGTATGCGACGCGCACTAGTTCTGGCAGGCGGCGGCGCCCTGGGCGCCTTCGAAGTTGGCGCTGCCTGGCAGCTGATCACACAACGCAAGCTTTGGTTCGACGTTATCGCGGGGGTCTCGATCGGAGCGATCAACGCATCGATGCTGGGTCAGGCACGGAACCAGGAAGAATTGGTGGAGCTAGTTGAAAAGTTGAGGGATCTGTGGTTCGCGCTCAATAGCAACGACGACGTGTACCGGCAGTGGTACCCGGGACCGGGGTGGTTAAACGCCGGTCTGACGCTGCTTCGCAAGAAGCCCAGCCTGTATCACCTCGATCCAGCGCGCCGGTTGATCGAGCGTAACGTCGACACGCAACGGCTGCGCGAGTCTGGTGTCGAAGTGCGTTTCGGCTATGTCGACATGGTGACAGGTCGCTACGTCTCCGCCAGCAACCGCGACCACCCCGACCTGGTCGGCGCAGTCATCGCTAGCGGCAGCATCCCAGTGACCTTCCCCCCCACGGAGTTACCCGGTAACGAACTGGGCCTGGACGGCGGCGTGCGTAACGCCACCCCGCTGGCTGACGGCCTGGAAGCGCTGCGCAAATGGCCGGCTGGCGATGTCCCGGATGAGGTATGGGTCGTCATCCCGTCGAATAAGCCGAAGGATATCGTTCGGCCCGAGTTCGCGGGGATCGATCTGACAGGTTGGCTGAAGATCGGCGATCGGGCGATCAGTCTATTGCGAGACGAGATCCACGTGAATGACGTGAAGCACGTCCTCGAGATCAACGAACTGGTCAAGAGCAGCTGCTCGCCGGACCCGAAGTACCGGTATGTCGACATCATGCTCGTCTTTCCCGAGCGGAGCTTGGGTGCCGGGCTCCAGTTCGAACCGGAACGGATCCGCGCGCACTTCAAGCTAGGCGTCAATCGTGCCCAGGAAGTGGACGAACCGGCGAAGTTGCCGTTGTCGTAAGACTGGGCGGTTGCCGGCCGTGCCGGGGAACCGCTAGACTAAAAATCCGTTTCCGTCGTTGAATTGGCTGACAGGTGGGGCCGGGGGTTCTGTCCGGCCCGCCTTTTTTAACCCCGCAAATGGCAGGCGCTCCGAATTTGCAGGCGCTGTGCCACGTCCGGAGGACGGGATGAGCGAGCAGCACGACCTGGATCAATTGTGCATCAACACAATCCGCACCCTGTCCATGGATGCGGTACAGGCGGCAAACTCCGGGCACCCTGGCACACCGATGGCTTTGGCGCCGGTCGCCTACTGCCTCTGGCAGCGCTTTCTGCGTTTCGATCCCGAGGACCCGATCTGGCCCAATCGTGACCGCTTCGTGCTCTCAGCGGGCCACGCGTCGATGCTGCTGTACTCGCTGCTCCATCTCACCGGCGTGAAGGCGGTGAACGCCAAGTACGAGACGCTGGGTGAGTTGTCGGTGAAGCTGGACGACATCAAATGCTTTCGACAGCTGGACAGCCGAGCGCCCGGCCACCCGGAGTACCGCTGGACTTCGGGCGTCGAGACGACGACGGGCCCGTTGGGGCAGGGGGTCGCGGTGAGCGTCGGCATGGCGATGGCGTCACGCTGGATGGCCGCGCAGTTCAATCGACCGGATTTCGAGATGTTCGACTTCGATGTTTACGCATTGGCTGGCGACGGGTGCATGATGGAGGGCGTCTCGGCGGAGGCGGCTTCGCTGGCTGGCCACCTGAAGTTGTCCAACCTCTGCTGGATCTACGACAACAACCGAATCACCATCGAGGGCCGCACCGATATCACCTTCAGTGACGATGTGGCGACCCGATTCATCGCCTACGGTTGGAACGTCACGCGAGTTGGGGATGCCAACGATCTGGAGATGCTGGAACGGGCCTTCAGCAGCTTCAAGAGCACCACGGACCGTCCCTCATTGATCATCGTCGACAGCCACATCGCCTATGGCGCGCCGACGATGGAAGGGCGGCCGGAGGCGCACGGCTCACCGCTGGGCGATGAAGAGATCAAGGCGACCAAGCGGTTCTACGACTGGCCGAAGGACGCGAAGTTCCTGATCCCCGCCGGCGTGCAAGCCCACTTCGCTGCCGGGATCGGCGCGCGGGGCCGCAAGCTGCGCGCCGACTGGATGAAAATGTTCGAAGCGTATAAGAAGCACGACCCGACGTTGGCCGATGCGCTGTACCGCATGCAGCGCCGCCAGCTGCCCGAAGGTTGGGATCAGGGAATCCCGGGATTCGAAGCGGACCCGAAGGGTATGGCTGGCCGGGCCGCATCGGGGAAGGTGCTCAACGCCATCGCCAAGAACGTTCCCTGGCTGATCGGCGGTTCCGCTGATCTGGCGCCGTCGACCAAAACGCTGCTCACATTCGAGGGCGCCGGCGATTTCCAGGCCGGCAGCTACGGCGGCCGTAACCTGCATTTCGGCGTCCGCGAGCATGCCATGGGCGCCATCCTCAACGGTCTTTCGCATTGTAAGGTCCGGCCCTACGGCTCCGGCTTCCTGATCTTCAGCGACTACATGCGCCCGGCCATGCGGCTCAGCGCGCTGATGGAAATCCCCGTCATCTACATCTTCACCCACGACTCCATCGGCGTCGGCGAGGACGGGCCCACCCATCAGCCGGTGGAGCAGCTCGCCTCGTTGCGTGCCATCCCGGGGATCATGATCCTGCGACCGGCCGATGCCAACGAGGTGGCGGAATCCTGGCGCGTGATCATGGAGCTGCACCATGAGCCGGCAGCCCTGATATTGAGCCGCCAGTCGCTGCCCACACTCGACCGCTCGCGCTGTGCGCCGGCCGCCGGAGTGCGGAAAGGCGCCTACGTCTTGGCCGATGCCGAGACCGGCGACCCGGAGGTCTTGCTGCTGGCCAGCGGCAGCGAAGTGTCCCTCTGCCTGGATGCCTACGAGAAGCTGACCTCGGACGGTGTTCGCGCCCGGGTGGTCAGCATGCCGTCCTGGGAGCTGTTCGAGCTTCAGGACCGGGCGTACCGTGAAAGCGTAATTCCACCGGGCGTGCGGGCTCGGGTGGCGGTGGAGCAGGCTTCGACCTTGGGGTGGGAACGTTACACCGGGACGACGGGCGCGATCATCGGCATGGAGACGTTCGGGGCCTCTGCGCCGCTCAAGCAGCTCCAGGGCAAGTTTGGCTTCACTCCCGATAAAGTCGTCGCCATCGCAAAAAACCAGCTGGCCAACAGTTGAGATAAGCTTCGGAGGTAGATAGATGAACCCGCTGCGCAAGCTCGAGGATTACGGCCAGTCCATCTGGCTCGACTACATCCGCAGGAGCCTCATCACCAGCGGTGAGCTGGAAGACCTGGTCAAAGAAGATGGTTTGAAGGGTGTCACCTCGAATCCGGCGATTTTTGGCAAGGCGATCACCGGGAGCAATGACTACTCCGAAACGTTGGAGTCGTTGCTGGCGGACAAAGATTTAGATGCCAAGGCCATCTACGAGCGGCTTGCCGTCCAGGACATCCAGATGGCGGCGGAGGTGTTGCGGCCGGTCTTCGACCAGACCCAGCGCCGCGACGGCTACGTCAGCCTCGAGGTCTCGCCGGACCTTGCCCACAACACAAAGGGAACCGTCGAAGAGGCGCGACGTCTCTGGAAGGCCGTCGGCCGCGATAACGTCATGATCAAGGTGCCGGCAACCGAGGCGGGCATACCCGCCATCGAGCAACTCATCGGCGAAGGGATCAACGTCAACGTCACGCTGCTGTTCGCGCGGCAAGTGTACGGCCGCGTCGCAGAAGCCTACTTAAACGGCCTTGAACGCTTCGACAAGCAGGGTGGTGACCTGAGCGCGGTGGCCAGCGTGGCGAGCTTCTTCATCAGCCGGATCGATGCAGCGGTCGATGCGATTCTGGAGGAGAGGTCGGAGCAGATAGAAGACGCGGGTCTGCGAAAGCGGCATCAGAACCTGATGGGGAAAGTTGCCATCGCCAATGCAAAACTGGCCTATCGGCGCTTCAAGCAGATCTTCAGCGGCCCGCGCTGGTCAGCGCTGGCCAAGAACGGTGCCAGGGCTCAGCGACTGTTATGGGCCAGTACCAGCACCAAGAACCCGGAATACCGCGACGTCATGTACGTCGAGGAGCTCATCGGCCCGGCGACCGTGAACACCGTGCCACCTGCCACGCTAGACGCCTTCCGCGAGCACGGGAAACCGCGGGCCTCGCTCCTAGAGGAAGTTGAAGGAGCGATCGCTACGCTGCAGGCGCTGGACAAGTTGGATGTATCCCTCGATAAGGTGACCGACGGATTGTTGGACGACGGCGTGCAGAAGTTTGCCAAGGCCTTCGACGAGTTGCTGGCGGCCGTGAGCGAGAGTTGCAAGGCGCCTGCCGAAGCGATGGCCGGAAAACAAAACTACAGTCTGCCGAAGGAGCTGGCCGTTCAGGTCGACGCGGCTATGGAGGAGTGGCAAGCGGCCGGGAAGACGCGGCGGTTGTGGGCGCGCGACGCCTCGCTCTGGACCGGGAGCGATGAAGCCAACTGGTTGGGCTGGCTGGGCATCACCGAAGACCAGCTCAAGGACCACCTGGAGCGCTTCCAGCGTATCGCTAGCGTCATGCAAGAGGAGCGCTTCTCTCACGCCGTGGTGTTGGGGATGGGCGGATCGAGCCTCTGCCCCGAGGTTCTGAAGATGACCTTCGGCAAGATCGATGGGTTTCCCGAGCTCCATGTGTTGGACAGCACCGACCCCGCCCAGGTCAAATCCGTCGAAGCCAAGGTTGATCTCGACCGGACGCTGTTCATCGTCTCCAGCAAGTCGGGCACGACGTTGGAGCCGAACAACTTCAAGAGCTATTTCTTCGAGCGGGTAAAGGAGCGGGTGGGTGCCGAGAAGGCAGGCCGCCAGTTCATCGCCGTCACCGATCCCGGGTCGAAGCTGCAGGCGGCGGCCGAGACCGATCGGTTCCGCCGAGTCTTCTTCGGCGTACCCAGCATCGGCGGCCGCTATTCGGCGTTGTCTGATTTCGGGATGGTGCCGGCGGCCGTCATGGGGCTGAACGTCGAGCGCCTGCTGGACCGGGCCGATGACATGGTAAACACCTGCGCGGCCTGCGTGCCGATCCGGGAGAACCCCGGCGCTGTGCTGGGGATCATCCTCGGTGTGCTGGGTCAGTTGGGCCGCAACAAGATCACGCTCGTCGCTTCGCCGGGCATCTGGGACCTGGGCGCCTGGTTAGAGCAGCTTCTGGCCGAATCCACGGGCAAGCAGGGAATCGCGCTGATCCCGGTGGACCGGGAGGAGCTTGGCGCGCCGGAGGTCTATGGTGACGACCGGGTGTTCGCCTATCTTCGCTTGTCGAACGAGGCGGACGCCGATCAGGATGCGGCAGTGGCGCGTCTCGAAGCGGCCGGTCAGCCGGTAATTCGCATCGAGATCGCCGACCGCTACGACATCGGCCAGGAGTTCTTTCGCTGGGAGTTCGCGACGGCGGTGGCGGGTGCCATCCTCGGCATCAACCCGTTCAATCAGCCGGACGTCGAGGCCAGCAAGGTGGCGACCCGGGCGCTCACGGACGAGTATGAGAAGACGGGCGCCTTACCAGCGGAAGCGGCGATCGCCGAGGGCGACGGACTGAAGTTGTTTGCTGACGAGCGGAACGCCAAACAGCTTGGCAAGTTGGCAAAGAAACCAACGGTGGCCGCTCACATCGAGGCACAGCTGGCGCGTCTCGAGCCCGGCGACTACTTAGCGCTGCTCTCTTATATAGAGATGAACGAGGCGCACGACCAAGTCTTGCAGGCCGTTCGCCACCGCGTGCGCGATGCACGTCGCGTGGCAACCTGTTTGGGATATGGCCCTCGCTTCCTCCATTCAACCGGCCAGGCCTACAAGGGCGGGCCCAACACCGGTGTTTTTCTGCAGATCACCTGTGACGACGCGACAGATCTGCCGGTGCCCGGCCAGAAGTACACATTCGGCGTGGTGAAAGCGGCTCAGGCGCAAGGCGACTTCGAGGTGCTGGCGGAACGGGGCCGGCGGGCGCTGCGCGTGCATCTGGGCCAGGATGTGATCGCCGGCTTGAATACACTGGAGCGAATGGTCGCGGCCGGGCTGAGCTAATACCCGGCTCTGTTGGCCGGACTTCGAGACGACAGGCACCCTAGCTGAAGGACATAGCGATGCAACTGGGTATGGTTGGACTGGGAAGGATGGGCGCCAATATGGTGCGGCGGCTGATGGCGGAAGGGCACGACTGCGTGGTGTTCGACCTCGATCCCGCCAACGTGAAGCAACTCGAGCGCGAGGGCGCCAGAGGGGCGACGTCGCTGGAAGATCTCGCCGAGAAGCTGAGCGCACCCCGGGCCGCCTGGGTCATGGTGCCGGCAGGCGATCCCACCGACAAGACGGTGCTAGCGCTGGGGAAGATCTTGGGTAAAGGCGACGTCATCATCGACGGTGGCAATTCCTATTTCAAAGACGATCTACGACGGGCGGAGCAACTGGCGGAGAAGGGGATCGATTATATCGATGTGGGCGTAAGCGGCGGTGTGTGGGGGCTCGAGCGTGGCTACTGTCTGATGATCGGTGGCACAAAGGCCGCCGTCGAGCGCCTCGACCCGGTGTTCAGAACACTGGCTCCTGGGATTGGCGAGATAGAGCGGACGCCGGGACGCGAGGGCAAGCCTACAGCGGTCGAGCATGGCTACCTGCATTGCGGCCCGGTCGGCGCCGGCCACTTTGTCAAGATGATCCACAACGGCATCGAGTACGGGATGATGCAGGCCTACGCCGAAGGTTTCGAGATCATGAAAGCCGCGCCCTTTCCGCTGGATCTGCGCCGCATCGCCGGCTTGTGGAACCAGGGCAGCGTCGTGCGTTCCTGGTTGCTGGAGCTCGCCGAACGGGCCTTCTCCCGCGACCCGGAGCTGGCCTCGATTCGCGGCTACGTCGAGGATTCCGGGGAGGGACGGTGGACCATTCAAC
>JBFJOD010000063.1:0-18418 GCA_041617795.1 Gemmatimonadota bacterium
CCGACGGCGATGACCGTGGCCGCGACGGCGCTGACCATAGCCAGCCCCAGTAGAACGGCGACTAGTGTGACTCCGGACCTGTCCAAACTAACTTGGCCACCCACGACGTTACCCTCCGTTCCTCAGCGCGATACGCCCGACCAGCAGTTGTCGGGGCTGTTCGTCGCGTACCTCGCTGAAACCTCTCACTGTCAGTCCCACGGAGACGGTTTGGGAAGGAACCGAATCGGGGTCCGTGATCAACGAACCTGCGCGGTCGTAGTAGTCAAAGGCGAGGGAGTCGACGCCGAATAGGTAAGGCGCGCCGGCGCCGCCCGCGGTCTCAGTGACGAACAGCGTATCGGCATTCAGCCAGAGCGTTAGGTCTTCGCCGGGGTCCGCCAGGTCTCCGTCTGGTGGATTGAAGTCGGCCCGCAAGCGGATGTTGTCGAACCTGCCCCGCCCCAATGGATCGGGAGCGATTCCCTGGACGCCGACGCCTTGCGGGTCGCTGCCCGCTTGCCTGAGCAGTCGGCTCAGAACGAGGTAAGCGTGGCGCGCGCTGCCAGCGGCTTTGGCCTTCGCGTTGCTATCGATAAGGCCGCGCTGCGAGTGGACGACCATCCCGAGCATCTGACTGAGAACGAGGCCCGCTAGAACCAGCGATACGAGGGCGCCGACGGTGCTGAAGCCGGCGGGCGAAGCCAAACGAACTCGATTATTCCCGTGTCTATTCATGGACGATTTGCGTCGAAACCTCTATGGCGCGAGCGGCCGCCGGCTGGCGTGGCAGCACGCGCAGTGTCACATCTCGTGTCCCGGCTGGGCCGAGCTCCACACGCCAACGGCGCGTGAACGTTTTGTCCTCCGACTGCACCGCATCCCAGTGCCCGGCCACGTCTTGTTCAACACTGCCACCAGGTGTCAGCGCGGTCGTATCCGGTAAATCGGTTCCGGCGATGGCGATGAGCTCTTCCACCTTGGCCTCGGCCAGCGTCGCCATCTGAACATCGAGGCGCGCCTGGCCCTGGTAGCGGTAACCCGCGCCCATCAAACCGATGAGCGGCAGAACGCCAACGCCCAGGATCACTAGGGCGACCAGCGTCTCTACCAGCGTGGATCCCCGCTCACATCTCATAGCTTCCGAGCCTCTACGGCGCCGGTGGGTCGTATGCGCAGTTCACGCGCCGCTCCATCGGGTCCGATCAGGACCAAGCGGTGTTCCTGTCCGTCGGCCACGAGACCAAAGCGGTCGAACACGACCGAATCGGCACTGGCGTCGGAGAAATGCACGTTTGCTGGAAGCTGAGTGAGCCTGCCAGCGACCCGGTATGAGCTCCAGGAATCGAGCTGCAGCAGAGCCGTGCCGTTCGTTTCCAGCGCCTTGAGCCGAGTGCGGCTCAGATCGGAGCTGAGCGTCTGCACCGCCGAGTTCAATTGATGGCGCCGGATCGTGGAGCGACCTGCAGGAAAGGCGATCGTTCCGAGCACTGCGGTTAGGGCAAGGGCCGTCATCAGATCTAGCAGGCTGAAGCCTGAATTCGTGTGCCGAGAGTTCAATTCTGCTACTTTCCATCGGCGGGGGGTTAGCATCGGCTCGACGCGCTGGCAGCGTGTCGGCTGTTGTTAACTCGTAGCGGGTAATCGAGAACCGGGCAGGTCCGGGCGGGTAGGCGGTGCGCGTTCTGTCTGAGCAAGTCGCGTGCCCCATCGGATTTGCCGGACGGGCGATGCGCATAACCTGCGTTTTGCTTTGGCGTTAGGCGATCGACTGACCGTGTGAGCGCCGCGTTCGAGTCAGAACGAATCGGACAACTTGACCGAATCGCGAGATCGTCTAACGGACAGGTCGCCAGGTAATCGCGGCCGCGGAGGACGTTGCGGCTCGATGCTGAACAGGACTCTTGAATGAGAATCGTCAATCTCTTCCTCGACACTTGATCCAGTCGCGCAAACTCAACTCGAAACCGAACAGTGGCCGGCGGGTCCGGTCAGGCATTGGCTGTGGCAGACCGCATGCCGGGTGTTCAACCGCCGGGGGAACTTCTTGTCGTCAGTAGAGTTGTGGGGCTCGGATGAACTGGCTTGCGAGAGGGAATCGGCGGACGTCGTTACTCGATCGTAACTGATGCAGTAACGACTGGACCCGTCCGCAAAATGAAGCACCGGATCGACCGCAGCCGATCCGGTGCTCTTCCGACGGGGTGCGTGCTTGGCGCGCTTACTTTTTCGGAAGCCGTCTGGCCGTCCACTCGACGTCACCGCCCCGGGGCGACTGCATCGTCCCCTTGGCGGTGTCGCCTTGCACGATGCCGTGGTAGGTCATCTCGAAGCTGCGGTCGCCCCTGGCAAGCATGACAGTAAAGCTGATCTTAGCGCCTTCGATCGAGCCTTTCTCGATGGGAGAGGTGCCCATCCGCGTCTCCATCGTCCCGGTCAACTTTGCGCCGTCTTGCGTGAAGGTCACCTTTCGGGACATCGGCCCGCGCGGCGACTCTGATGTGATCTCCCAGGCGCCGGAAACGTCCACCGCTTTCTCTTGCTCCGGCTCCTGACCCCAGGAGGGTGCGGTCGTGATTAGGGCGAGCAGGGCACCCTGCAAAAGTGTGCGAGCGATATTCATTGCCGCCTCATCTTCTAAGTCGCAAATACCGTCTATTCGTAGCGCAACGCCTCGATTGGATCCAGCAACGAGGCGCGACGCGCAGGCCAGATTCCGAAGAAGATTCCCAACGCACCGCTGAAGATCACGGCAACGAACACGGCGAGCGGCGAGACGAAGGTGTTCCAGTTGGCCAGCTTCGAGAGCGCCACAGCGCCGCCCGAGCCGACGAAGATACCGATCAAGCCGCCCATGAAGCAGAGCACCAGCGCCTCGATCAGGAACTGCATCAGGATATTGTGCTTGGTCGCACCCAGCGCTTTGCGTACCCCGATCTCGCGGGTTCGCTCGGAGACCGAGACCAGCATGATGTTCATGATGCCGATACCGCCGACCAGCAGGCTGACCAGCGCGATTCCGCCCAACAGGTAAGTGAACGTCTTCGTGGTTTCCTCGAAGGTGTTGAGAAAGACGGCACGGTCCCGTATCTGGAAGTCGTTGTCTCGACCGGGGGCGATCCCATGCTCCCTCCGAATCACCCGCTCGATCTCGATCATCGCCACCGTCATCGAGTCGGGGTGGACCACCTGCACGGTGATGGAGTTGAGTCGGTCTGTGCCCAAGATCCTGTACTGAGCCGTCTGGATCGGGACAAGTATCTGCTCGTCCGGATTGAACCAGCTGCTGGTCGAGCCTTTCTCGGCCATGACGCCGACGATCTCGAACGGTATGCCGCGGATCATGATCTGTTGTCCGATCATCGCGGCACCGTTCGTTTGCAGCATCTCGGGCACGGCATGGCCGAGCACGGCGACTCGCTTTCGCGCTATCCCGTCGCCGGTGGTGAACATGTTGCCTGCCGCGATCTCGTAGTTGTTGACGAGTATGTACTCCGGCACGGTGGCGGTGACGTTCACGTTGATGTTGTTATTGATGAACTCGACCTGCTGACCGCGGCGCATCTCGGGAACCACGGCGGTCAGGCCACGGGCGTCGCGGCTCAGCGCCATGGCGTCGTCAGTGGTGAGACTGACCCGGTCGGCACTCGCCACCCCGCGGTGCCACGACTGGCCGGCATAGATCGACAGCAGGTTGGTGCCCAGCGACTGGATCTGATCCTGCACCGCTTTCTGGGCTCCCGTACCCAGCGCCACCATCGTGATCACCGCGGCCACACCGATGACGATTCCCAGCATCGTCAGCAACGAGCGAAGCTTGTTCGCTCGGATCGCGCTGAGTGCTACCCTAATCGTTTCTCCAAAGAGCATCTGTCTGCTCCTCTATCCTGGATCCGAGCTTTTAGCCTAGCGTCGCTGCACGCCGGGTAGACCGCCTACCCGGTCGGCGACGCGCTCCTGAAACTCTCGCTGGCTGGCCAGCAAGCTAGCGCTGGGCAGCACCAGCACCGTATCGCCATCGCTCAGTCCGGAAACGACCTCCGAGAAATCGAGGTCGGTGAGCCCGGTGCGGATCGGTACGGGCGAAATCGCGCCGTTCCGTCGCACGAAGACGATATAACTGCCGCCGGCCAGAGCCGCGTCCGTCGCGCTGCTTTGCTCTCCACGTCCGCCGGGTCCACCGCCGTGGCTGTTTCGCAACTGCTGCATGATCGAGCGCTCGGCGGGTGTGAGCGACTCGAAGACGGAACGCATGTCGCTGGCCCCCTCGAACTTTGCCTGTATCGCGCGGACCGCGTCGGCGCTGACGCCAGTGGGCAGCTTGATCTCACGCCCGCGCCAGGTCACGGTCTCGCCGTCCGTCTGGCCATCGGTGGCGTCCGCCGGCACATCGCCGCTGGCCATGCGTGTGGGTGCAGCCGCCTGGCGGGCCTCGGCGATCTGTTCGCTGACGGCCTCAGGGTCGAGGCCCAGAACCTCCGCCGCCGAAGCGACGTCCCGGTCGGTCCGCAAGGCAGCGTTGGGTATGGCCAGTACATCCTCGCGAGAGCCGACATGCACCTCGACCTCGGAGTTCATGCCGGGTTTGAGCAGCTGACCGGGATTGGCGATCCGCACCAGGACCGGGAACATCGTGACGTTCTGCGTCACGGTGGCCTGCGGCTCGATCTTCAGCACCGTGCCGCGGAAGGGGCGGTTCGGGTACGCGTCCACAGCGATGGTGACCTCCATCCCCGGCCGGATCTTGCCGATGTCGGTCTCGTCGACCAGGGCGCGAACCTGAACCGTGTCGAGGTTCGCCATCTGCATGAGAATCGTACCGCCGCCGACTTCCCGCGTGGCGGAGGAGATGACGCTGCCAATCTCCACGTTCTTCTGAATGATCACGCCGGAGATCGAAGCTTTGACCTCGGTGTCTTCGGCGGAGATCCGTGCGTCTTCCAGCGAGCGCTGGGCACGGACCAACTGGGCCTTGCCACTTGCCACTGCTAGGCGGGCGGTCTCGTACTCCTGCTCGGTGATCGACTGCGTCTTGTACAATTCCTCCGAACGGCGGAGCTGCGACTGCGAGGTCTCGAGCTGCGCCTGGGCGAGCTCGAGGTCGGCCCGGGCCTGACGCAGCGTCGCTTGGGGAATCCGTGGGTCCACCCGAACCAGCAGGTCGCCGGCATTCACGGCGTCGCCGGTCTCGACAAGCACCTCAAAGATCTCGCCGGAAGCCTTCGACTTGACTTCCACCGTGGTGACCGGCTCGATGGCGCCGGCGGCGCTGGCCGCGACCACGATGTCTCGCGGAGTAACCGCGATCATCTGGTAGACGGGCGCCAGCTGCTCCTCGCCGTTTCGCAGCATGACGAAAGCGACGACGGCGATAACTGCGAAGGCGGCGGCTATGATTCCTATGCGCTTCATTGGATTCTCTCGGTTATGACGTCGGTTCCAGCTCTCGACCAACGAGAGCCTCGATTTGTGCTCTGGCAACGAAGTAGTCGAAGCGAGCCTGAACGATGTCCACCTCGGCCTGATCCAGATTCACCTGCGAGGCCAGCACGTCGACGATCGTTGCTGCCCCGAGCCGATAGCGTTCTTGTTGGACGCGGAGATCTTCTTCCGAGGCCGCCTTGCTCGACTGCGCGATCTCGAGCCGCGTCTGGGCTGACGCTAGCGAAGCGAGGTGCTGGGTCAGCTGAGCGTTTACCTGCCGCCGCGCGTCCTCGGCCTGGGCGCGAGCGTTGTTGCGATTGACCGCGCTGCGTGTGCGATTCAGCTCGCGCGTGAACCCGTTGAACAGCGGCCAGGAAACGTTCAGGCGCACCGACCAACTGTCATCTAATTGAGAAACTTCGGCGCCGGCCCAGGATCTGGAGTAGTTTGCCGTCAGGCTTGGCAGATACTGACTAAAGGTCGAGGCGAATTGCGCCTCGGCGGCCTTCGCCTGGGCATCGGCCTGGAAGATCGCCGGCGATTCCGCCAGCGCCTCTTGCCTTAGCGTCGCCGTGTCGACTTGGATGATGGTCAGCAGCCGGTCTTCACGGACCGCCTTCACGCTTCCTTCGACCCCGATCAGCCGGGCGAGGTTTGCGCCGGCGATGGCGAGCTGGGTCTCTGCGTTGAGCTTCTGCAGCCTCGCGTTTCCTAACTCCACGCTCGAGCGCAACGTATCAGACCGGGTTGCGGTGCCGTTGATCAGCTTCTCTCTGGAGACGTTGAGCTGTTCACGCGCGCGCTCGATCCGGGTCTCGGAAACTCGCACCAGCTCCTCGGCGGCCAACGCGTTGAAGAAGGCCTGCTTGGTCTGAAGGACCGTCTGAAAGCGCGAGTTGACCAACGACGCGTCGGCGGCATTGGCATCGGCGCCAGCGGCCCGGCCGTCGTAAATTCGGCTCAGGCCGTCGAACAAGACTATCGAGGCACTCAGGTTCGTCGAGTACGACGTCGCCGATCCCTCGACGGTACGCTGCGTCGCCTGGTCGAACCGGGTCACGGAGCTCTCGCTGTAGCCGGAGCCCAGTGACAGACTCGGTAACCAATTCCCATAGCTTTGAAGTCTCGACGCGCTGGCCGATGCAACTTGGCCACGCGCCTGCACCATCGCGGGCTGTGCAACCAGCGCCATGTCGATGGCCTGATTCAAAGTCACGGATTGTTCCTGAGCGGCGGCCGGGATCGCCAGCACCAGCAGTGCCAGCGCCGCGAGGCCGCTACTTCTCTTTCTGCTCTTTGCTGCCACGTTCCCTCTCTCCCCTATGTCTGCCGCGCTCGATGAGGGCTTGGTACTTCTCCTGCTGGCTCTCATCCAGCACTTTCATGATCTCGATACGAATGCTCTCTCGTAAGGCGTCGAACCGGGGGCGCATCTCTTCCCACAACTCGTGCATCTCTGTTTCGCGTCCAGCCAGAATCGCGTCGACTTCCACCCGCTGCTCGGGGTTGAGATTCAGGTCTTCCTGCAAGCGTTCGGCATAGCTGCGGCGCCGGCCCCGGTCGCTGTCAGCGCGCGTGCCAGTGCGCGACGCGACCACCTGGTCTTGCGGCGCAATCAACGTGGTCACCGCCGCCCCAATCGCCGCTCCGGCAACGAACACCCCGACCAATAGGGCCGCAGCCCACGTCTTCCCCTTGCTTAGCATCCCAAAGTCACCTTCCGTTGCCTAGCCCCGACGCGAGCACATAGTCCAGGTCGGGCGGTTGAGCGGTCGAAAGTAGTAGTGCGGTCGGCACTCCCGCTTCTGCAAGCGGCAGCAGCGGATCGATAGGCGACGGCGCGTCCGACTGGGCCCGCACGCCGCTCATCCAGAAAACCAGACCGGCCACCAGGGCCAAGGCCGCCACTGCTAGCCCCGGCCGTGCCCAGCCACTCAAGATTTCCCACCACTCTGCTCCTGCCGCGACCGGGCCTTCCACTTCTGCTAGCTTCGCCAATACTCGCTGGACGAACGTCGAATCGTCATCGCTGGTCAGCGCTTCCCGCAGGGCGTCGCCCAACTCGGCATCCCGTCGATGATCGAATGGTGACTTCGTCATTCCTGGTCCTCCTCCGAATGCTCCCACATCGACATGGCTGCGCGAAGAACGCGTCGTGCGTGGTACACATCGGACCGCACGGTCCCCACCGGGACCTTGAGTACGTCGGCGATCTCTTGGTGCGAGTACCCCTCGACGTCGAACAACACCACAGCGATCCGCCGCCGTTCCGGCAGCCTGCCAAGGGCGCGTTTCAGTTCGTCGCGCAACTCGCGCCTCAGCGCCTGACGCTCCGGTCCCGGCGCCGGGTCCGCTGTTTGGAGCGGAATCGCTTCGGTCGCCCGGACTCTCCGCCGCCGCCGCCGGTCCGCTGCGGTATTGGCCACGATCCGCATCAGCCAGGGCCCGAACGGCCGGTCTGGGTCGTACCGTCCCAGATAGCGGAGCGCTGCCAGGAAAGCGTCCTGCGCCGCATCGTCGGCGTCGGACTCGTTCCCGAGCACGGCCCGGGCGACGCGGCGGGCCTGGCCGGCGTAACGCCGGACCAGATCGCCGAAGGCATCCCGATCCCCCGCCTGAGCCAAAACGGCCAGCTCGGCGTCCGGTATCTCTCTAGCGCTCATCCCTCATACGCATGACAGGTCTGTGGCGTTGAGCGTTACGCTGGCCCGCTACGGTGCCTTGCACAAGAGGCAGGCCGCCCGTCTCGCTTGATCCTCGCTTGATGTCGATCACCGATCATCGGGCCAGAAGTTGAGCCCCAACCCCAGGTTACGGTCCTCGTCAGGAAGGGATCAGGATCGATGCGACCGGCAGTACGCAGCTATTTCCGCTGGATATTGAGCCACCGCCGCAAGGTGCTGGCCGCCAACGTCTTGATCGTCGGCATCGCCGCCGCCGCGGCCAGCCAGGTGCCTCTCGACTTCACCCTCGAGCAGTTCTTCCCGAAGTGGGGGCCGGAGCGGGAACGCTACGACCGCTACAAACAGAGCTTCCCAAAGGAAGACATGCAGATCTCGGTCTTCTGGAAGGATACGCGGCCGGCGGGCGTCGCGGTCTATCGGGATCTCCGGCGGGCGGCACACGCTTTCGAAGACGTCGGGCTGCGGGACATTCGTTGGTTCGGCAGCATCGCGATGGCGGACGTGACCGAGTTGGAGGGCGAAAGTGGTCTGCGCGTTCACCGGCTGATCGAAGAGGACAGCCTCAGCGACGCCTACGTCCGCGAGGTATTCGCCCGTCATCGAGACAAGGGTTTCTTTCGCGGCTACCTTTGGAACGCCGATCAGACCGTCTTCGCGATTCACAGCGCCCTGACTGATGCCGACATGGCCGACGACCGGAGGCGTCGTGAGGTCGAGGAGACCTTGCAAGCGAAGTTGGAGGCGCTGGCTGGTGACCGCGCTGAGTTCGTGGTCAGCGGGGTGCCGGTAACCCGTTCGCGAGTCCCCAAGCTTTTGAACGAAGACCAGCGGCTGTTCGTCGGGGCAGGCGTCCTCGCTTTTCTCGGTGTGCTGTTCCTGTTCTTCCGGCATCTGGGTCAGGTATCGCTTTGCTTAGTCTCCGTGCTGCCCGCCTACTTCTGCACCGTCTCGGTCATCGGTCTTACGGGCAAACCGGTAACGGTGCTTACCGGCTTTATCCCGATCATCGTCCTTGTCGTCGGCGGCAGCGACATCGTGCATCTGCTGTCCCGCTATCGGCAGGCGCGGACGGGCGGTGCGGACAACCCGGCAGCGATTGTCGATGCGTTTTCCGAGCTCTCCTCACCGTGCTTCTATACCTCGCTGACCACTGCGATCGGGTTCCTGAGCCTGGTGGGTACCCGGATCGGCATCGTGATGGACTTCGGTCTGTTCACGGCCTTGGCGATCTTCTTAACCTTTGGGTTCAGCATGACGCTGCTACCGGTGCTGTTGAGCTTTTACAAGAGGCAGTCCTTCAACAACCGGGGCCTGCAAGCACACTGGATTCAGCGGATTGTCGCAGCGGCGACCGGTCTGACTGTTCGTCCCTCGCGAAAGTTGCTGATTGGCTTCGGAAGTCTGGCGTTCATCGCGCTGGGCCTGGCGGCTTCGCTGCGCGTGGACACCTACCTGATCGACGACTTGAAGAAGAGCGCGGGTGTACGACGCGATCTGCTGTGGATCGAAGATTGCGGATTCGGCATCTATCAGGTCGTACTCTTCCTGCGCCAGTCGGATGAAGGGCCACTTCACCATCCTGACGCCCTTCAGTGGATAGAGGACTTCCAGCGGTTCATCGCCGATGAACCGGTTGTTGTGAACTCGTTCGCACTAACGGATCTGCTGAGACCGCTGCGCCAGGCCGCCACGGATGGAGCGGCAAACGACGCCAAGCTGCCGGCCACGCTGGAGGAGGCGAGCCAGCTGGTCCTGTTGGCGGAGCTGCAGGACGCCGATTTCTTCGAAGATGTCTATCGCCCGCTGGACGGCGAGGCGCAGGTCATCGTCACGGTCCGCGACGCTGGCTCACAACTGATGCTGCCATTCCTCGCCAGGGTGGATGGATATCTGGAGGGTAACCCGGTTCCAATGGGGACGGCCGTCTCGACGGGGACCGTGAAGCTGATTCAGAACTACTCGGCCCAGGTGCTGAAGAACTTTGCGCCGAGCCTGCTGATCGCCGTGATCCTGATCTTCGCTGTGATGAGCTACATGTTCCGATCGCTGAGGCACGGTCTGTTGGCGCTGATCCCCAACATCTTCCCGCTGATCGTCCTGCTGGCCGCGATGAAACTGGCGGGCTTCGCCCTCAAGCCGTCGACGGTTCTGGTCTGCTCCATCGCCTTCGGCCTGGCGGTGGACGACACGATTCACGTGCTGGGCCGGTTCCGGCAAGCCATTGGGCGGCGATTGAGCTTGAGCCTGGCGCTAGAGACAACGCTGCGCGATACCGCGCCGGCGATCGTAATGGCGACCGTGATGGTCGGCGCCGGGTTCTCGGTGCTCATGGCTTCGCGCTTCGAGGTGCTGTTTCTGGTGGGGATGATGACCGTGATCAGCGCACTGGCCGCCGTGACTGCCGATCTCTTCGTCTTTCCGACGCTCATCGCCGTGGCGTGGCGCAAACGTCCGGCGATCGCTGACGCCGCAGCAGATGATACAGTGGAGGATAATGGATATGAGCGCTTGCATTGCAAACGGCCGTCTGAAGAGTTGCGGGTTCTGGCTGGCGACATGGCTGATCGTCATCGCTAGCCCGGCCGCCAATGCCCAGACAGCCGAGCAGCGAGGTCTGACTATAGCGCAGGAAGCCGATCGCCGGGTCCGCGGCTATGGCGACTACTCGGCCCGGTTGACCATGGTGCTGCGCGATCGTGACGGCAAAGAGCGGACGCGCGAGCTGAGAATTCGGGCGCTCGAGGTGGAAGGCGACGGTGAGAAGACGCTGTTGATCTTCGAGAGTCCACGCGACCTGCGTGGCACCGCTCTGCTCACTTTCAGCCACCCGGAGGGGAGCGATGACCAGTGGCTCTACCTTCCGGCGCTGAAGCGAGTGAAGCGGATCGCCGCAAGCGGACAGTCGGGGTCCTTCATGGGGAGCGAATTCGCCTACGAAGATGTCGGCTCGCAGGTCGTTGATAAGTTCAGCTACCGCTATCTGCGAGATGAAGCGGTGGAGCAGTACCAAGCTTTTGTCGTCGAACGGATTCCACTGGATCCAAGCTCCGGCTATGGTCGACAGGTTGTCTGGGTCGACAAGACCGAGTACCGGCCGCTCCGCGTCGATTACTACGGTCGGAATGGCGAGCTGTTGAAGACCTTACGGTTCAAGGACTACCGTCAGTACGCCGGTGTCGGCTGGCGCGCCGGACAGCTGGTCATGGTAAACCATCAAGTTGGCCGA
Source organism: Gemmatimonadota bacterium (assembly GCA_041617795.1). Lineage (GTDB taxonomy): Bacteria > Gemmatimonadota > Gemmatimonadetes > Palauibacterales > KS3-K002 > JBFJOD01. The sequence continues at coordinate 11,314 of JBFJOD010000063.1, forward strand.
ACGACGTTGTTGAGCTGGAGCGACTATGAATTCGGGGCCGGGCTGGCCGATCGCGACTTCGATCCCGCCCGGCTGGAGCAATTGAGATGAGAGGTCCGTGTTCCGGCATCAGGGCGTCGTCCTATCGATTGGCGCCTTCGCTCTATGGTTGCTCTGTGGCGCTGGCGGGATTGTCTGTGTTGGTTCTGGTAACTCCGTTGCGGGGTCAGTGGGAAGGCGACGTTGCCCTGGGCGCGCAGTGGTTTGCAGCCGCTGCCGGACCGGATCGCTCTGCACTGGAGGTCGCTCTTGCGCTTCGTGCAGCGTTCCAACACGACTGGGACCGGGGACGGCAGTCGCTGGCCGTCGAGCCGTTCCTTCGCTGGGACCCGAGGGGCGAGCGGACGCTGTTCGATCTTCAGGCAGCGGCCTGGCGGTATCGTGGGGGAAGTTGGGACGTTGCGCTGGGTATCCGGGAGGTCTTCTGGGGTGTGACGGAGTCGCGCCAGCTCGTCGATGTGATCAATCAGCGAGACCCGGTCGTTGGCGGACCCGGCTACGAGAAGCTGGGACAGCCCCTCGTCAGCCTGGCAACGCATCAGGACTGGGGCTCGGTCGATCTCATGTTCATGCCTTACTTCAGACCGCGCAGCTACACCGGGCACGCCGGCCTCCTGTGGTCTTCGGCCAGAGTGGTTGAGTCAGGCGCCGGCGGGTGGCGCTGGGACTGGGCGGCCCGCTGGTCGCATAGGCTGGGTGCTCTGGATTTCGGCCTCTTGCAGTTCGTCGGTACGAATCGCGAGCCGAGATTCGAAACCGAGACAGGCTCGGCCGGCGCGACGTTCCTCACCCCGCACTACGAGCGCATAACCCAGACCGGGGCAGACGTTCAGCTGTTAGTCGGGCGTTGGATATGCAAGCTGGAGGCACTGACGCTCGATCCCGAGAGCGGCCGCTACGTTGCCGCTACGGGTGGTCTTGAATACGCATTCGCTGACTATTTGAGTGTCTTCGGCGAATATGCGTTCGACAGCCGCGGCGACGACGCGACCACATCGTTCAATGATGATGTCTTCGCCGGCGCGCGGCTCTGGTGGCAGGACGGTCAGCTCCGCGCTGGCGTTTTCGTAGATCGGCGAACGCTTAACAGCGTCCTGTCGCTGTCGGCCAACCGGCGACTCGGCAACGCGGCCGTGCTGGCGGTCGAGGCCGGCGCCTTTATTGGCAGGGAGGACCGCGAACCGCCTGAGGCGCCACGCCAGCACACGCACGTGGCGCTGTCCCTTGCGCGCTATTTCTGACGGCAAGGCGGTCAGTGTGAAGACGCAAGTCTACACCTCCGGTGCCCTTTCTGGTTGTACCCGCTGTATGCTATTCTGATACGACGTCCGCACAGCAGACCCCGTTGTAATAATCGAACGCGCTAATTGGCCGGCCCGGGTCGGGTCGGGTGCGCACAATAGTGCGGCGGCCGGAGTCGAGCGACAGGGAGAATCGTGGAGCCCGTACAGTTCAAGCGGAATATCGGCCTCTTCATGGCGGTGATGATCGGCATCGGCGCCATGATGGGTCCCGGTATCTTCGCCCTTCCCGGCGAGCTTGCCGAGATGGTTGGGCCGTTGGGCATCCTCACTTACCTGGTCATGGGCGTGTTGACGGTGTTTACCGCCCTCAACTATAGCGAGCTTGGGGCGGCGATACCGCTGGCCGGCGGCGGTTACTCGTTTACCAGCCGTACCCTGCCACGGCCGCTTGCCTTCTTCACCGGTTGGTTCTTCTGGATCGGCAACACGCTGGCCTGTTCGATGTACGCGCTGATCTTCGCGCTGACCATCCGCGGCTACTTTTGGCCGGAGGCGAGCATCCCACTGCTGGCGCTGCTGACAACGTTGGTGTTCGGTGCCATCAACATGCGGGGGATGTCTGAGGCCGTAAAAGTCATCACGGTCATGAACCTGGTTGAGCTGGTCGTGCTGATTGCTGTGCCCGTGCTGGGCTTTACGAAGATCGAGCCAGCCAACCTCGAGCCGCTGGCGCCGCTGGGCTACGGTCCCTTCCTGCCGTCGATGGCGCTGATCTACATCTCTTATGTCGGCTTCGATCTGATCACGGTGGCGTCGGAGGAGATCATCAACCCCGGCAAGACCATCCCTCGCGCCATCCTCATCACACTGGGGGTTGGAACGGCGATCTACGTGATCGTTGTCTGGACGATGATGGGGACGGTCCATTACAGCGAACTGGCTGAGACCGACGTTCCCTTCATCCTCACTGCGGACCGACTGTTCGGCGGCTGGGGGCGGTGGGCTGCCATTGTTGCAACAGTGATGGCCAGCCTCTCGGCCTTTAGCGTGACGTTGGGTGCCAGCGCTCGCGTGCTCTACGCCCTGGGTCGAGACGGACATTTCCCGGCGTTTCTGGCCCGGCTGCACCCGCGTTATCGCACGCCGCACTGGGCGCTGATGATCTGTGCGGCAGTTGTGATTGCTTTCGGCTCGTCGGGGATTGTCAAGTTCGTCGCATCAATAGCGGGCTTCGGGTACTTGATGGGTCTGGGTATCGTGAACTACGCGGTCATCGCGCTCCACGAGCGAATGCCCAACCTGCGGCGGCCGTTCAAGGTCACGTTATTTCCGGTCATACCGATCCTCGGTGTCATTTCGTGCTGGGCCCTTGTACCCGCCCTCGAGGTGCGAAGCTTTCTGCTTGGCGGAGCCCTCACGGTAATCGGCGGGGCGATCTACTACCTGCGTCCAGCCAATCGCGCGCAGCTGACAAAATTGCCGGTGATGTTGGCCAGGCTTAGACTGTGGATACTAACAAAGCGAAGGCGACGTATGAGAGTCCTGATCATCAGTGGCGGCAGACAAGGTCAGAACATCGCTGACCGGCTCTTGGCCAAAGACGAATACCGGCTGGTCTTCCGCGCGGCGGAACACCAGATCACGTTCGTCGAGGAAAATGAGCTGCTGTGCAAAGAGCTCGAGCAACGCTACAACGTGCCGATCTATCAGGGGGACGGTACGCAGAAAGAACTGCTGGAGCAGGTTGGAACAGGGAACGTCGATATCACCATCGCCGCATCGGAAGACGACGGCAAGAACGTGATCGCTGCCTTGCAGGCTAAGCGTCTCGGAATGGGACGGGTGATGGCAATCGTTCAAGATCCCAATTACATACCGCTCCTCGCTGAGCAGGGCGTCGTGGCGATTAGCGCGCCATGGGCGACCGCTGCGATGGTCGAGAATTATCTGGACCGGCCGGGCGTGGCTGAGTTATTCGCAATCGAAGGCGGCGTGGCTAGTCTGGTGAGTGTTGTCGTGCCCGATGGTGCAGAAGTCGCTGGTAAGGACATCCGAGACATTAACATACCCAACGAGTGCGTGGTCGCCGCGGTGATTCGCAACCGCGAGTTCGTGGTGCCGCGCGGCAGCACGTGGGTCGAAGCGGGAGACACCGTGGTCTTTGTCGGCCCCACGGCCGCGATTAAGAGAGCATACGACATCTTCCATGCGCGGAAATAGCGCGTCGCTTCTTACATTGTCAGCTTCGCCAGGGCAAACGATGCGAAGCTCAGAACCATCAAGAAGCCACACATGTCGGTCACGGTCGTCAAGATCGGACCGGACGCCAGAGCGGGATCCAGCTTCAGTGACTTGAGCATCAGCGGGAGCGAGCCGCCGAGAAGTACCGCCAGCAGCGTATTCAGCGCCAGAGCCCCGCCCACTACCAACCCGAGGAAGATGTTGCCCTTCCAGGCGACCGCGACAGCGCCCAACAGAATCCCCAGCACGAAGCCGTTGATGATTCCGACCGCTCCCTCTTTCAGCACAACTCGTAGGAACTCGTAAGGCTTGACGAGCCCTAGAGACAGTTCGCGGATGGAGACGGCTACCGCTTGATTGCCCGAACAGCCGCTCATGTCGGAGATAATCGGCAGGAAGACGGCCAAGGCGATCACCGCGGAAAGGGTGTCCTGATAGAACGCGATGACGCTGGCAGCGATGACATTCAAGAAGATGTTGACGGACAGCCACGACAGCCTGCGGTAAGAGCGCTGAAATGTCGGCATGGTGCGAATCTCTTCCGCAGCGATGAGACCGCTGATCTTCAGGAAAGTCCGGGTCTCACGCTCGCTCAGGGCCGCCTCTACTGCGACACGCCGAACCACGCCGACCAACGTCCCCACTTCATCCACGACCGGCATGCCGACGAATGAACGCTCGTCGAACAGGTGCTTAAGCTCTTCCAGCGGGGTGTGAACCTCGACGTGGATCGGTTCGGGGATCATGATCGACTGGACCGGCTCGCTCTGGCGCCGGGCGAGCAGTAGATCGCGCAGGCGCAATACGCCGATCAAGCCGCCGGCGGCGTCGACAATGTAGGCATATTGGATGTCGTAGTCGGAGTAGCGCTCGCCGTGACGGCGCAAATCGTCGACCACCTCGCCGATCGTTAGCCCCTCTGGGAATGCAAGGTACTCGGTCAACATCAGGCCGCCGGCCGTATCCGGCTCGTATTGCATGAGCTGCCGGGCCTGTATGGCCTCGCTCGGCTCGAGCCGGCCGAGGATGGCCTCGGCGTCTTTTTCGCTCAGACCGGCGAGCACATCCGCCTGTTCGGAAGCCGGAAGTTCATGGACGATCGCTGCAGCTTGTGCCGGTGGTAGTTCCTCGATGATCTCAGAGGCCTGGACATCGGGGAGCAGTTCCAGCAGGTCGGCAGCTTTCTCGGGGCCGAGCAAGACGAGAATCTGTTCTACGTCGTCCTCGTCGAGCCGCGAGAGGGTGCGTGCCGTCTCTTCCGCAGACAGATCAGTAAGGAAAGCCTCTAGCTGCGCCAGGTGTGCTCCGGCGAGAAGATCGGTGAGCTTGATCCAGGGCTCACCGTTGGGGTGCTTTCGTTCAGTTAGCGCATCCATTGCGTGACTGCTTTCAGGTGGCGTCAGTCAAAGGCGTTTCCGCCGGCCAACCGGGTGGCCGCGCGCCAGACCGGTTCTTTCACTTCATCGACAAACAGCTGCAGGTGCGGGAAGGGGATCTGGATTCCGGCCTTGTCCAGCGCCAGCTTGCAGGCCTCGATAACCTCAACGAAAACAGGCTTCTCGTAAGACGCGTCCCGGACCCAGACACGTACCTCTAAGTTTACGCTCGAGTTGCCCAATTCGGTCACGACGACGGCTGGCTCGGGGTCTTTGGCGACGTTGGTGATCGAACGCGCCGCCTCCAGCAGTACCTGGCGCGCCTCGGGGATGTCTTCTTTGTAGGCGATGCCAAGAGGCACGTTGATGCGTGTTTCGCCGTACATCGAGTGGTTGATCATGAAGTCTTCGATAATCTGACGGTTCGGCAGCACGATATAGGTGTTCTCAGGCGTGCGGATACGCGTCGTGCGCATGGTGATATCTGTCACCTCGCCGTACTTGCCCTGAGTGGTAATGAAGTGCCCGACTTGGAATGGCTTGTCCCAGAAGATCATGAAGCCGGCGATTGTGTTGGCGATGGAATCTTGGGCGGCGAAGCCGACGGCTATCCCCGCGACGCCGATCCCCGCCAGGGCGGCCCCCACGTCGATCCCCAACTGACTGGCCGCCATCACCAGTCCGAGCGCGAGTATTACTACGCGGTAGACATTGTCTACAAGCAAGGTGATGAGTGTCTCGGCGAAATCGGCCTTCTTCAAGAGCGTCCGCATGGTTCGGCGCGTGACTTTCAGCAGCAGCCAGAAGACAAAGAAAACTAGGAGCGCGGCTGTAAGGTTTGGGATGAATCCAACAACCATGTCGACGATTTGTTGAGCGTCCACCAAATCGAGAACACTTTGCATGTGTACCTCCGGTTGATATTCAAGCGCCGCGGATCGCCAGACCCGGCGGTTGGCGCACGGGTCGTGTCGATCGACCTGTGCCCGACCGCTCCGCAGCGGGCCTTAGGGTTGCGCCAGGCGTCCGCTGAGGCTTCGCTCAGTCGTTCTTCTTTAGCTTGTCCAAGTGCTGCTTGCGGAGCTTGGCCACCTTAGGAGCGATTACAGCCTGACAATAGGGCTGATTCGAGTTACGCGAGTAGTAGTCCCGGTGATAATCCTCGGCGGGATAGAAAACTTTCAGTGCCGATATCTCGGTTACGATCGGGTCATCCCAAACTTTATCACGCTCGAGGTCGGCGATGAACTCCTCTGCAATGTCTTTCTGTTCCGGAGAATGATAAAAGACCGCCGAACGGTACTGCGTCCCCACATCATGACCCTGCCGGTTAAGCGTTGTGGGGTCGTGGACGCTAAAGAATACCGCAAGCAGGTCGCGGTAGGAAATGGCCTCGGGGTCGTAGGTGACCTGTACGACCTCGGCATGGCCGGTCGTGCCTGTACAGACCTGCTTGTAGGTTGGGTTGGCTAACTCGCCGCCGGCGTAGCCCGACGCTACTGTCTGGACTCCACGCAGTTGATCGAAGACGGCCTCTAAGCACCAAAAGCAGCCGCCTGCCAGGGTAGCGACTTCATGATTAGCTGGGTTCATGTTTACCACTCGATCTTCATATGATGGTCAGAGCCACGGCAAGCCTCCATGTTATGGATGTTGGCTGGCTTTTCAAGTGGAGTTGTGTTCTGGGCGTGCTCGATGCGCAGACGCACGATGAAGGGAACGTCGAACTCTCCGAGCACGACCGCCCAAACCGTGCCGCCACGCATCACCGGAGTGGGGTTGGCAGAGAGCCCGTCCGGTGCGCGCTCACCCCTACTCCGGTTGGAGGCCCGATCCTTGCATCCACAGCGTTTGACGTCCTTTGGCTGGCACAAGGTTGGCTCGTGCCAGGCAGACCGGCGGCGGGCCGGGCCCACAGTCTGTGCAAGGGAACCTATCTAGTCCGTCGTCCATATTAGAAGAGCGGCGGTCCGGCCAGTACCTGCCGCATTCTCCGTTCAACAACCCCGCCAAGAATAGGGCCGTACCATCATGATTCTGAGACCAGTCTATATCATAGGCTCATTGTTTGTAGCGGTCAGCGCCATAATGCTGTTCACGCACCCGACGGCGCGGCGCGTGCTCGGCCACTCCAATGTCATGGGGCGCGTCACCATCGATGCCAGCAATGCCGCCACCTGGTTCCGGGCGATGAAGCCGTACTGC
>JBFJOD010000064.1:0-18207 GCA_041617795.1 Gemmatimonadota bacterium
GCTGTACGAGCAGCTTTGTCAACTCTGAGCGACGAGATCCTGGAATCGGAGTATCCTATCGTCATCGGCGGGGCCAAGCTGACCACCGGTCAGTTCCTGATTCATCTCGCCGCTCACCTGGCCTATCACCTCGGCCAGGTAGATTATCACCGGCGTATGGTCACAAAGGGGACGAGTCTCGAGGGTATGCTGTCGATACCGGCGCTGGTCTGATTCGGGCCGGTGCATGGCTTCTCAGAGACTCAGAGCCGAACCTTGAAAGCTAAGTCGACAAAACAACCGGCACGGCTCATTAGCAACAAGAACCTCGATGCTGCGGTTCGCGAGCTCTGTGCCAAAGACGCCGATCTTGCCAACGTCGTGCGTCGGTTTGGTCCGCCACCTCTGTGGGCGCGGCGCCCGGGTTTCGCGACTTTGGTGCGTATCATCTTGGAGCAGCAGGTATCCCTGGCCTCAGCCGACGTAACTTACGCTCGACTACAGAGAGCATTGGGTCGCGTCACCGCCGCAAACATAGCACAGCTGCGGTTGGACGAACTGCGCAAGCTAGGAATCACGCGCCAGAAGGCGGGTTACTGCCTTGGCCTGGCTCGGCAGGTTGTGTCCGGCAAGCTGAGACTTAAAGAGATCGCTCGCGCTGATGACACCGTGGCGCGCCGCTCGCTCCTGGCGCAGCGTGGGGTCGGCCCGTGGACAGCCGATATCTATTTGCTGATGGCGCTGCGGCGGCCCGACGTCTGGCCGGAAGGTGATCTCGCCTTGGCGAAAGCAGTCCAGCGCGTCAAGCGCTTGCGTTCCGAGCCGACGCCGGATCGACTGCGCCGCATCGCTGAGGGGTGGCGCCCTTGGCGCTCGGTGGCGGCGCGGATCTTATGGCATGAGTATCTGTCCCAGCTCCGTCACTCTAAGTCATAATCTCACAGTAAGTTATAGGGTAAGGCGGCGCGACGATCGCGGCTGAGGCTTGACGGGTAAGTCGAGCGGGCCCATATTGGTAACCAGATGGTTACCAATAACCGGAAGCTCGATCTCACGTTCGGCGCCCTCGCCGATCCGATCCGCCGCGCTATCCTCGCCCGTTTGGCGCGGGGAGAGGCAACGGTTGGTGAGCTGGCACGCCCCTTTGATGTCTCGCGCCCAGCGATTTCGAAGCACCTGCGCGTGCTGGAGAGGGCGGGCCTGGTGAAGCGGGCCCGCGATGGGCGCGTCAGCCGCTGCGAACTGGATGCCGTGCCGATGCGCGATGCGTCCGAGTGGGTCGAGCACTACCGGCAGTACTGGGAGGATCAGCTGGACTCGCTGTCCCGCTACCTCGAGCAGGAAGCCCCAACCACCGATGAAGAGGAGAGGGAGTCATGAGCACCAAGACAGGCACATCACTTCGGGTGTCCCGAGTCATCGACGCCAGTCCAGCTCGAGTCTTCGACGCATGGACCGAACCGGACCAGCTGAAGCAGTGGTCCAGTCCCGAAGGTGGCTACACCGTGGAAGACGTCCAGGTCGATCTGACGGTTGGCGGACGATATCGGATTGGCATGGTGACGCCGGACGGGAATCGGATCGCCGCATACGGAGTGTATCGAAAGATCGAGCGCCCAAAACGCCTGGTCTACACATGGGACTGGGACGGCGAAGCACCATTGGGTGAAACGCTGGTGACGGTGGAATTCAACGACTTGGGGGGATCGACCGAGGTCGTGATCAACCATGAACGGTTCCCAAACGCCGAGGCCAAGCAGGGTCACGAGGACGGATGGACCAGTTGCCTAAACAAGCTCGAGCTGATCTTCAAGTAATCCTTGGCACCTGCATCTTCAGTCGTGGCCAGCGAGTGATATCTGTACGTACGAGGTCGAATATGAGAGCTTTGATGAGAAGCATCTTGTTGCTTTGTCTGGTAAGCACTTCTGTCGAGGCACAAGAAGAAGCCGACAGGATGTCGCCGATCCAAGATTACCTACTGGATGAAGCGTTCGAGGTCGCACTGGCTACAAGTGCTGCACCTCAGAACGTCGGCGCAAGTGCCACCGTCCTCGTATTGCGAAATGACGGCTACCACGCGGTGCGAAAGGGGACAAACGGTTTCACGTGTTTGGTGGAAAGGTCCTGGAGCGTTCCTCTGCTTCCCGACCAGCCGTCCAGCGATTTCTGGAGTTCCGAAATACGAGTGCCGATCTGCTATAATGAGGAAGCATCTCTTACGGTGCTAGGCGAGTACCTGCGGAGGACGGAGCTGGCGCTGGCTGCGAAGTCGCGGGCCGAGATGAAACGAGCGATCGACGCCGATTTCGCCGAAGGCCGGCTGCGAGTGCCGCGCGCGCTGGCGATGTCCTACATGATGTCGGCAGGCCAGCTATTGGGTACCCATCCGTCGGTAAGGCGGTTCAAGCCGCACGTCATGCTTTACGTGCCTTACACCACGTTCGAGCAACTGGGATCGGAGGGGCTGAGTGATGAACAGCCGGTGACCATCTTCGAACATGCTGGTGGTCCCTACTCCGCCATCGTCGTTGTGGTCCCAAACTTCCTCGAAGTGCCCGCGGTCACCAGCTCACACTGAGACCGAAGTCAGCCGATCCGATTGGCAGCGTCGCCGGCTGTCCGGCAACACCTGGGCAGGCCGGCGCCGCTGTCGCTTTCAGCAGTCGCAGCAGTATCATGATAGGTTAAGACGCCAACAACTCAGTACGCGCACACTAAGCGACCGGTCAGGCCGAGCATTTCCAGTGACGAGCGAACCCTTGTGACGAGCTCCAAGGAGTTTCAGCCCACGGAGCTAATGCCCGAGAAGCTCAGGGACGTTTTCGGCGACATCGACGTCTATCTGTTCGACCAGCTCTTGAAGGGCCGATTCACCCAAGGCATGCGGATACTCGACGCAGGTTGTGGAGCCGGACGTAACCTTGTCTACTTGCTGCGTTGTCAGTACGACGTCTTTGGGGTCGATGAATCAGCCGCTTCGATCGAGGAGCTTCGCGACCAAGCTGCATGCCTCGCGCCAGCGTTGCCAGCCGAGAATTTCCGCGTGGGTGATGTGCGATCGCTGCCGTTCGCAGACGGCAGTTTTGATGTGGTCATCAGTAACGCAGTCTTACATTTCGCCGCAAACGACCGTGACTTCCGCCGAATGCTGACCGAGTTGTGGCGGGTTTTGAAGGTTGGTGGAATCCTATTCGCTCGATTGGCTTCAACGATCGGGATCGAGAGCCGCATCCGTAAGCTCAGTGGCCGGCGTTTCTTGTTACCTGACGGTAGCGAACGTTATCTGGTCGATCAGGAGTCACTGTTGAGCTTCGGTGACGAATTGCAGGCGACCTTGATCGAGCCGATCAAGACTGTGAACGTACAGAACCAGCGTTGCATGACGACATGGTGTCTGCGGAAGAGCTATTGATATGGTATTCGACGAACGGTTGGCGGATAGGGTTCGTAAGGTGCTTGCCGAAGAAGTGGAGGCGAGCGAGAGGAAGATGTTCGGCGGCTTGTCGTTCATGGTACGCGGGAACATGTGCCTTGGCATCGTTGGCGACGATCTCGTTGTTCGTATCGGGCCCGACCGATACGATAAGGCACTCACGCGGCGTGATACGCGACCCATGGACTTCACCGGCAAGCCACTCAGAGGTTATGTGTATGTAGGCTTGGAAGGTTACCGTTCGGCCAAGGCACTGCGTGATTGGGTAAACCAGGCCCTAGAGTTCAACAAAACCTTGCCTGCCAAGTGAACGTCAATGTTGTTCTGGGTTTAGACCCTTGGGTTCAATGCAATGCAAGTTCGTAACGTACACGAAAGGACATTCCCGGCGCCCCTTGTGACGATCGGTCACTTGATCGATAGTCTGGCCTCTGATGACGATCAGCTGTGGCCGCGGGACCGCTGGCCGGCCATGCGCTTCGACAGGCAATTGTCTGTTGGTGCAAGCGGAGGGCACGGTCCAGTACGCTATTTTGTAGAAGCCTACGGGCCTGGAAGGTCGGTCCGCTTTCGGTTCACGCATCCGTCGGGATTTGACGGCTTCCACGGCTACGAGTGCCACGAAAGCGGTTCGGCGGGGACAGTCCTGCGCCATGTTCTCGAAATGAACCTGACCGGAAGCGCCCGCTTCAGCTGGCCGCTGGTGTTCCGGCCACTGCACGATGCTTTAATCGAGGATTCACTCGAGCGCGCTTCAGCTTACGTCGGCGCGGCAACCCAGGGCCGTAGGTGGTCGATTCGAGTTCGGCTGCTACGCTGGCTGCTTCGGCGTGTCGGTGTACGAAGTCGTTAAACCCAATATCGCCGGCAGACTCTCATGAAACCAGAACAACTTCAGCGGCTACGCCAGCTTATCGCCAGGCAACGGATCCTGGCCCTCTCGGTGCTCGTTGACGGCGAGCCGTATGTGGGCCTCCTGCCGTACGCGATCACCGTCGATCATAGGTCCTTGTTGGTGCATGCCTCGAGGCTGGCCCGTCACACGAGCGGGCTCGAGAACGGGGCGCCCTTCGGCGTGCTGATCCATACGCCCGATTCACCTGAGAGTGACGCGTTACAGATCGAGCGTGTGACCCTTCAGGGTACCGTGGAGCTAGTTGACAAAAGCACGGCGGAATACGGTGAAAGTCGGCAGTTATTCGTACAGAGGTTTCCGTCCAGCGAGCAGACGTTCCGGCTGGGCGACTTCAATCTTTACCGACTGAATCTTGTTCAGGGGCGTTATGTTTCAGGATTCGCAAGGGCAGTCAACGTGACGGCGAAGGATATCGAGCAATTGGCCGGGTGAGCGTCCGCTAGGGGATCATCAGGGAGGTCTCTAAATGAAGCGTCGGCGTGTTGGCTCTGTAGTGACGGCGCTGGCTGGAGTGGGTTTCATCGCGACCGCCGCGCTCCACGCGACGGGCTATGACTCGGTTACCCGGCTTGCCGAACAAGGGCCGGACGAGCTGCGTGCGCTGATGCCGGCACTCTGGCTGATCTTCTCGGTCGATCTGATTGTGCTGGGTTTGATCATCTTGGTTATCGCGTGGCGTCCGCTGGTGGCGGGGAAGATCATCCTGGCGATTGCGGCATTGTGTCCGTTGGCGGCGGCGGCGTTGCAGGTTCGTTTTCTCGGATTCATTCCCCCCACGGCAATCTTGCTGGGAGTGGCTGGTTTGGCGCTCGCCGCAGCGGTGACGATGCCGCGATACCAAACCGGTTGAAGGATCGCAACCGCGAGTCGATGCCAAGCGCTGATCTCTCCCTCGGCGATGCACGCCGTATCGCCCTGGCGGCTCAGGGCTTCGACCGGTCACGACCGCGTGGTCGGGTCGATGTGCGTCACATCCGCCGCGTTATCCGGCAGCTGGGACTGCTGCAAATCGACTACGTCAATGTCTTGGTTCCGGCCCACTACCAGATCCTGTTCTCGCGCCTCGGTTCGTACGAGATGTCGCGCCTCGACGATCTCGTGTACCAGAGACGCGAGTTTACTGAGCAGTGGGCCCACGAGGCATCGATCATACCGGTAGAGAGTTGGCCATTGCTGCGTCATCGCATGGACAACCACCGCGTGCGGCCATGGGGTTTCGAGCAATTCTTAGCCGAGAACAAAGCATATGTTGAGCGTGCTCTGAGTGAGGTGCGAAGGCGGGGCCCGCTCAGCGCCGACGATTTGCCGGATCCTGAAGTTGGGTCCCGCCGCATGTCAGACAAGTGGGGCTGGGGTTCGGCGGTCAAGCGCCAGGTGCTTGAAGCCTACTTTGGGCGCGGCGTGCTGGCTGTGGCCGACCGGCGGCGGAATCTCCAGCGAGTCTACGACTTGGCAGAGCGTGTGGTGCCGCCGGAATTCCTCCGTCGCAAGCTAGAGGCCGCGCAGGCCCAACGTGAATTGGTGAGCCGAGCCGCACTTGCGCACGGGATCGGCACGGCCGCCGACCTGGCGGACTACTACCGGATGCCGGTTCGCGAAACCCGTCAACGCATCACTGAGCTCGTAGATACTGGGGAGCTGCGCCAGGTTCGCATCGAAGGCTGGCGCGAACCAACCTATCTCCACCGCGAGGCGCGCTTGCCGCGGCGCCTCGATTTCGCCGCTCTGCTGTCACCGTTCGATCCCGTCGTTTGGTTTCGGCCTCGCGCTGCCCGGCTGTTCGAGTTCGACTACCGCATCGAGATCTTCGTGCCGGCGAAAAAGCGGCGGTGGGGATACTACGTGCTGCCGTTTCTGTTGGGCGATCGTCTCGTAGCTCGAGTCGATCTGAAAGCCGATCGTGCGCGGCGGCAGCTGCAGGTGCCGGCGGCGTACCTCGAGCCTGGTGTCAAGGCGAACGCGGTCTTAGAAGCGTTGGCCGGCGAACTGCAGGCGTGGGCGGTCTGGCTTGACCTCACCGCAGTGACGGTCGGTCGTCGCGGAAATCTGGCGCGGCCGCTCGCCGCGGCAGTTCGTGGCTGATCCTGCGTTTGCACCGATCGTTACACCAGCGATAGCTTTGACTACTCACTGGCGCGCGGAACACTCGGTTCATTGCTGGGGGGACAAATGGTAGCCGCAGGCAAAGCTGTCTTGTTCGGTTTTCTCGTCTGGCTGTCAGCGTTCGTTGTGGCCTTCGTCATCTTTCCACTTCGCGAATCCGCGCGGCCACTGTTCGAGTCGATCATGCCGGTTGTCGTGACGACCGCCACCGTTGTCTGCGCAGTCCTCTATTTTCGCAGAGTGCGTTCTAGTTTCGTGCGGGAAGGAGTACTACTCGGGTTGATTTGGCTGGCGATGAATGTCGTCATCGATCTGCCGTTGATGCTGAGCGGGCCCATTCAAATGACGCTGGGGGAGTACTTTGCTGACATCGGGCTCACATACTTGATCATCCCGGCGATAACGATTGGAATCGGGATGTGCTGCGCACGGGCTTCCGGAGAGATCGCTCCCGGGGCTGCCGCCTGATTAGCCGAAGGCGAAATTGAAGAGATTCCTTACCTATGTGGAGGAGTTGCCGCGCCTATGGCTTTTGGCCTGGGCGGTGTTGGCGACCGGCGCCCTCGGCGTTCTTGACTATCTTTCGGGATTCGAGCTTTCTTTCGCGCTCTTCTATCTGCTGCCGGTAGCCGTGGTGGCCTGGGCCCTGGGTGCTCGCTTCGGAGCACTCTTTTCGGTTCTCAGCGCTGTGACCTGGCATATGACGAATGAACTGGCGGGCCAGGTATACTCCAGTAACCTGATACCTTACTGGAACAGCGCGACGCGATTGGGCTTCTTCTTCATCATCACAGTGCTGCTATCCCGGTTGCGAAACGTCGTCGAAGAGCATAAGAGGCTGGCGCAGCGGGACACGCTGACGAAATCGCTGAACAGCCGCGCCTTTCGCGAGGTGGCCAATGTCGAGTTGGTCCGGTCGCGCCGCTACGAGCGACCAGTCACGCTAGCTTACATCGATCTGGACAACTTCAAGACCGTCAATGACACGCTTGGCCATAGCGCGGGTGATGCACTCCTGCAGCGGGTCGTGTCGGTGGTCGAAGCGCAGAAGCGGCTGAGCGATACTTTCGCCAGACTGGGGGGTGACGAGTTCTGTCTGTTGTTACCGGAGACCGATACGATAGCGGCCCAGCAGATTCTCCCGCGGATTCAGGCGGCGCTGGGTTCGGAGATGGAGCGTCAGGGTTGGCCCGTCACTTTCAGCATCGGTGCGGTGACGTGCTTGCCGGTCCCGGAGACCGTTGATGAGATGATCGGCATGGCCGACGAGACGATGTACACGGCAAAGCAAGGTGGAAAGAACGCCATCTCCTACTCCACGAGTGTTGGCGTGCAGAGGTCCAGCTCCGTGACATCCGGTGCGCTAGGCACAACTGAATGAATCGGATGATACTGAAACCTCGCACCACAGCTATGGTCAACGCGAACAACGGCGCGCCAGCGAAGCGCCTCTGGCCAGTCGCGACATTCACGGCTGCCTATCTGGTTGTCGCCATGATTACCGGAGTAATCCGCGGCAACCTGGAGTTTCTTTTCTATATCGCGGTCATGCTCGTGCTGATTGGCTGTGTCTATGTGGTTCACCGCCATGTTGATCTTACTTCGGGCGTACTGTGGGGCCTGAGCATCTGGGGACTGGCTCATATGGCAGGCGGCCTGCTGCTGGTCCCGGAAGGTTTAGCGGTCAGTTCCGAAAGCCGAGTTCTTTATACGCTCTGGATCATTCCCGGTCGACTGAAATACGATCACATAATCCATGCCTATGGGTTCGGGATGACCACCTGGGTCTGCTGGCAAGGCTTGCGATCAGCGATACGGCGTAGAGGTGGATCGACGTTGCCGACGTTTGGCTTGATGGTCCTGTCGGCTAGCGCGGCCATGGGTTTCGGTGCGTTGAACGAGCTGGTCGAGTTCGTTGCGACGTTGATCGTGCCGGAAACAAATGTCGGTGGCTATCTGAATACCGGCTGGGATCTGGTGGCGAATCTTTTTGGCGCCACGCTGGTGGCGACGCTCATCTGGACTACCGGCCGCGGCCGCGGACACTCTTGAACGGCGAGCACCTGGTCGATGAACCTTTATGACTTGGCAATTGAGCGCTGGTGGGCCGTGGCCATCTCGGTTGTCGTGGTTGCTTATCTCATCAAGTTCGCCGTCGATCGCTATCGACGCGGATAAGCCGAGTACGGGTCGACACTGGTTCCCCGCGTCCTTTCTATTACACGGGGAGAGGCGAGTCCCAAATGCCAGCACCGATTAAGCCACATGTGACTCTTGATATCTTGGAGGCGATCGCTGTACGGGTTGGGTCGATCGAATCCGTGGAAGAAATCGTCGGGGCCGACAAGCTTGTCCGACTGGTCGTGTCGCTTGGTGACCAGCGCCGGGCGGGTGCGCGTGGCCGGTCACGCGGTAATCGCCTTCAACTTCGAATTGGAACTGCAGTGCGCGAGGACTAGCGATGTCGGGAACACCAGGGCCACATCAACTCCATGAGGAGATTCAGACGGCCGACCCGGCGGCACGACGCAGGGCGCTGCTGTTCGTGTTCTTGGTGGTCGTTGTGGGACTTAGCGCGCTGGCTCTGGTGCAGTCCGCGGTTAACGATGTCCGCGACCTGCCGGGCTCGCTGCGTCCGGAGGCCATCGCGCAGCTCATCTTGTTGCTAAAGCTGATAGTCGGCGGTGCATCGGTGACTTTTGTGGCGACAGGATTGTGGCTGTGGCGGTTTGCGGCGAAGGTGCTCGAGACAAGGCGTTTTCCCCCGCCGGGCCACGCTGTGTTGAACGATACGAAGGTCTTGCGGGGCGAAGCCGCAAAGCGGCGAGCGCGCCTTGGTATCGTGCTCGGCGGTCTGCTGATTGTCGCGGCCGTTGCCGTCTTTGTCATAGCGTGGCGGCTTGTGGCTCTATTAGATGGGGCTTAGACCAGCGGCGTAGGCCGAGAGGAGAACATAATGGGTCGCCCTGTAATTCGTTTCGAGATCGCAGGTAGAGATGGTGAGGGATTGGAGAATTTCTACTCTAAGCTATTCGATTGGAAAATCGAGCGGTTTGAGGCGGGCGGATTTCCCTACGGGTTCGTCACGACCAGCGATGAGGGCGGAATCGATGGCGGCATCCGTCACGAGCCGGACGGAACAGCCGAGGTCGTCCTCTATGTCGAGGTCCCGGATTTGGCGGCGGCGCTGGCCAGGGCGGAGGAGTTGGGTGCTCAGGTCCGCGTGCCTCCGATTACGACACCCGAAATCACTTTCGCGCTGATCAGCGACCCGGAAGGCAATGCGGTCGGAATGATCGAGACCAGGTCGTAACGCACACCAGACAGAGATTTGTATGCGCTTTCTTCCACAGCTATTTGCCAACAACCGGGCCTGGGCTAGGGCGCGAACCGAGCGTGATCCGCGTTTCTTTGAACGGCTCAGTGGGCAGCAATCTCCGCAATACCTTTGGATAGGCTGTGCTGACAGTCGTGTGCCCGCCAACGAGATTGTGGGTCTCGATCCCGGTGAGCTGTTCGTGCACCGCAATGTGGCCAATGTGGTGGCCAGTGACGATACCAACAGCGGATCTGTCCTGCAGTACGCCATCGGCGTTCTCAAGGTCAAGCACATCATCGTCTGTGGGCACTACGGGTGTGGCGGTGTGCAGGCCGCGTTAAAGGGGTCAGTATCGCCACCTCTGAACAGCTGGCTAGACCATATCCGGGCCGTCCGCGATGAGCATGCCGGTGAGTTGGCGGCACTGCCCAACGATGACGCGCGCTGGCGCCGGCTCTGCGAACTAAATGTGATGGCTGGAGTAAGAATCCTGTCTAGTCTCACGTGGGTGGCGGATGCTTGGAATGCCGGACGACAGCTGATCCTGCACGGCTGGATCTACGATCTGCGAGATGGACTGCTGCGCGATCTGGATGTTAGCCTTGGTACCCAGCGGCTTGAAGATCAGTAAGAGCCAAGCGAGGCATTATGAAGAAGATCATTCACTTCCTCTATATAAAAGCGTCGCCGGCCACGGTGTTTTCAGCGATTACCACTCAACAGGGGCTGTCTGGCTGGTGGAGTACTGCTGTGAAGGTAGAGCCAGGCGTTGGTGGTATTGTAGCATTCCGCTTCTTGGAGGACTTCAACCCGCAGATGAAAGTCACGGATCTGGAGGACGGGCGACTGCTGAAATGGAAGTGCGTGGGCGGTCACGACAACTGGCGGAACAACGACTTCGCGTTCGAGATTCGCCCAACAAATGGCGACTCCGAGTTAATGTTCGTGCAGGATTATGCCGCAGAGCTGAGCGACGAAGTATACGGTAACTACAACTTCAACTGGGGCTACTACCTTGGGAGCTTGAAGCAGTTTTGCGAGACCGGCGCGGGCACTCCCTACCAACCCTAACGAGCGAATCCAGGTGAGCAGACTATGCGGTATCATCTTGCTGTTGGCTGTTTGGGCTTGTGGTCAACCGGAGAGTGATTTTCGGGGCTCGGGTCGCGGCCCCAAGACTTTCGTATTTGTGCATGGCGGTTGGGGCGGCGGCTGGGGGTTCAAGCAAGTCGACTCATTGCTGACGCGCGCCGGTCATGTGGTCTATCGTCCCACGCTGACCGGGCTTGGCGAACGCGTTCACCTGTCCAGCGCTTCACTGGGGTTAGACACGCACATCGATGACATCGTCAACGTCATATTGTATGAAGATCTCAGCGATCTCATACTAGTCGGCCACAGTTACGGCGGTATGGTGGTCACCGGCGTTGCGGACCGAATACCGGACCGGATCGCGCATCTGGTTCTCGTCGATGCGTTCCTGCCAGAGCACGGTGAGTCTGTCATGAGCATGACGGGAAACTCGATTACCGAACTGGGTAAGCATTCGCCCCCGTGGCGCGCCAAGGACGGCTACCTCGTGCCGCTTTGGGTCGAGACCTCTCAGGCACCGCCCAAGGCGGTGCCGCATCCGATCAAAACGCTGACGCAGCCGATTCACTTGGAAAACCCGGCTGCCTCGCTCATTCCCGGGACGTTCATTCTGACAAAGGAGCGGTGGGCCGAGACCGATGCCTTCTCAGCCTCCGCCCAGCGGGCCAGGGCGCGAGGTTGGGTCTACTACGAGCTCGAGGGCGACCACAACCCGCAGCTTTCGCAACCCGGGACTCTGGTGGCGCTGCTGTTGCGTGTCGCTGGAGCCGTTCCGCGAATTATCGGCCCAGTGCCAGGCCGCTAACCAGGCTGAGCGCCCACGGGAGTGAGCGACCGGTCCGGGCGGCGGGCTCGGTTGCCTGAGCTGGTTACCGGTCCTTCCGCCTTGCCGGCATGTCGGGCTAAATTGAACATGGCATCTCCCACGCGATAAAGTCCGGGCTGTTCGGCTGAATACGACCCCCGCATGGCTTTATGGTATATCGGGATCGGAGTGAGGCTTAAAGAACGGTTGAACGTCGACGTGACTGGAATGACCTGGCCCAGATAAGATGACTCTTACGCACCGGATCGACGCAGAATCCGGCATCGTATATGTCGATGTCGTCGGCTCTTTCACGATGAAAGAGATAAAAGCGCTCATCGATGGCGTAGTAAAGGATCCCGACTTCAGGCGCGGTTATCATATCTTGTCAGATCACCGTCGGATCGGCGACCCAGCTACCGCCGGTCAAGTGCGCGGAACGGTGGAACACATAGCGGCTCTCATTGATGCGTTAGGAGAATCGAAGTGGGCGATTGTGGCCTCGAAAGAGGCTTCTTACGGAATGATGAGAATGATGGAGATGCTTGCCGAGGACCTGCCAATTCAGATATCTGTGTTTCGCGACCTGGAAGATGCGCGAGATTGGCTGTTACGATGAAAGAATATCTTCGTAGTACTCCGCGCCCGGGCTCGAGCTGGATTGAGCAGCTCGCCACATCTACTTGTCCGTAACTGTCATGAGCCCGAAGATTGGCCACGCACATATCAAGGTACGCGACCTGGATCGAGCGGTCGCGTTCTACCAACGTCATGTCGGGCTGAGCGTAAAGGAACGGATCGGCGAACGGTTCGTCTTCATGACAGGCGGCACCAAACACCACGAGCTGGCACTTCAGGAAGTCGGCCCGGCCGCGCCGGTGCCGCCTGCATTCGGTACAGGACTGTTTCACGTGGCGTTCGAAGTGCCAAGCAAGGTCGAGCTTGCAGCAAGTTACAGACGTCTACGTGATGACGGCGTGCCTGTAGCGACCGTCGACCACCGAATCAGCTGGGCCATCTACTTCAGCGACCCGGATGGCAACGGACTCGAACTGTACTGTGATACCCGCGCCGAACCCGACGGAGTCGACTTGTGGGAGGGGGTCGATCGTGCTCTCGAACCGGTCAGGCTGCTCTCGGTGCTCGAGGGCCGGGTCTAGCCTCGGCGCGGTGGAGAAGCGACCGCTCTGGCCTTGTCCTGAATGTGGACGACGCTTTGCCAACAAGTATCAATGGCAGTCGTGTATGGGGATGACCGTGGCCGAGCACCTCTTGAGCAGGACGACAACGAAGATGCCAACTGAGAAAGGCCAGGCAATCTGATATGCCGATTCCAACCGAACCGATTGGCAGTATCCCCCGGCCAAGTGAGTTGATCGAAGGTATGGCAGCCTTCAGCGCCGGCCGGATGTCCGGCGAACAACTGCAGACTCTTTATGATGCTGCTGTCTGGGATACGATTCATCGCCTACAGGCTACCGGGTCGTTGGTCATCACGGATGGAGAGCAATCGAAGCCCAGCTTTGCGACGTATCCGATACACGGTCTGGAAAACTTGGCAGCGGATGGTGTGATCATTCCGTTCGCAGACGGTCACACACGACAGCTTCCACGCCTGACTGCTGGGCCCTTTCGCTATCAGACTTACGCTTCCAGTTATCTGGAAAAGGCAAAGCAGTATGCCCACGTTCCGATCAAGCAAGCGGTGATCTCGGCCTCAGCCCTGAGTCTGCTATATCCGACCGCTGGGATCCCGAGCTATTCGCGGGAACGGTTCATCGCAGATCTGATCGATGAGGCGGAGACCGACATCCGCCGTTGCCTCGAAATGGGTGCTTACAACGTGCAGATCGATTTCACCGAAGGGCGGCTGTCGGTCAAACTCGATCCTTCAAAGGCTCTGCTCAGAGGTTTCGTCGAGCTAAACAACAAAGTGCTCGAGAGGTTCACGCCCGAGGAGCGCCGCCGAATCGGTGTCCACACGTGTCCCGGCGGCGATAAGGATTCCACGCACAGCGCTGATGTCGACTACGCTGACCTCTTGCCGGACCTGTTCGAGTTGAAGGCTGGGAACTTCTACATCCAGCTGGCCAGCGAACCCGCGCGTCGCAAGGTACTGAAGGCCATCGAGCAGCACGCCAAAGGCGAACAAAAGATCTTCGTTGGCGTGATTGATCCCATCGATCCAAGGGTTGAAACGCCGGAGGAGGTCAAGGATCGAGTCTTGGAGGCGGTGGAATACATCGCGCCCGAGCGCCTCGGAACCACCGACGATTGCGGATTCTCGCCGTTCGGCGACGACACATCGACAGCACGCGAGACGGCCTTCGCTAAGATCCACGCTCGCGTCGTCGGCACCGACCTCGCCGCCCGAGCCCTCGGCCTCTAGCCGAGCCCGGGTCCGCCGGCTGAAAGTCAACGCGGACCCGGCACCTTGCTGGCCGACGGCCGCGGTCACATCTATATAGGCGGCCGCTTCACGCGACAGCCGACGGCCCGAGCTGAGCGTTCATCTTCTGGGCGGGTACCGGCGGCCGAGGCCCCAACTCCGATCATTCTAGCCTGTGGCCTATGGCTTCCCGCCATTTCGCGCCGCTGGGAGGATTTGTCATGGCATACAAGATCCGCCGCGTGCAATACTTCTACACCAGCGTAGAGGATCAGCCGGGCGAGGCCTACAAGCTGCTGTCGCGTCTGGCCGAGGTGGGGCTCAGCTTGCTCGCGTTCACCGCGGTGCCCGTCGGACCGATGCGTACACAGCTCACGCTCTTTCCGGTCGATTCGCCGAAGATGGCGAACGAAGGGAAGAAGATCGGGCTAGTGTTGGATGGCCCGCATTCGGCGCTGCTGGTGCAGGGCGATGACGAGCTTGGGGCACTGGCCAGCGTGCACGAAAGGCTCTACCAGGCTCGGGTCAACGTGTACGCTTCCAGCGGAGTGACAGACGGTGAAGGCTCGTACGGCTATGTGGTCTACGTGAGGCCGGAGGAATACGAGCGGGCAGCCAAGGCTTTGGAGGTGTGAGCTTTAGGGCCGCGATCCAACGCTGCTCGAATGACTCGGTCCGGACGTTCGGTGCCGAGGGCGCTCGCGATGACCGATAGGCCTGCTTTTTGGGAAGAGCCCGAACAGGTTGACACGTTTGCCTCGCGGCCGCCGGACCGACGGTTGCTGGACCTTCTGGCGGGGTACGAAGATCCGCCGGCGATCCGAGTTTTGGACCTCGGTTGTGCCGGGGGCCGGAACGCCGTGGTTCTTGCCGAGCGCGGGTTTGATGTCTTCGCCATCGATGCTTCCCGCGCCATGGTCGAGCGGACGCGCGAGCGGGTGGCCGGGATACTGGGCCCGGTCGAGGCTGCCAGGCGCGTTCACCTCGGCGCGATGGACGGCCTAGACGATTTCGACTCCGGGTCGTTTCAGCTGGTCGTCGCGCTGGGCGTTTACCACAGTGCCCGCGATCGGGCGGAGTGGGATCGCAGCCTGGCCGAGACAGCCCGGGTGTTGAGGCTCGGAGGTCAGGTGCTGGTCGCCAACTTCAGCCCCGCATCAAATCCGACCGGTGCCGGGCTACGGCCGCTATCCGGTGCACCACACGTTTACGATGGGTTTGACGCCGGCCCGATGTTCCTGTTAGAAGCGGCCGAGTTGGATGCTGAGATGGCGCGCCATGGACTACTGACGGTCGGCCCGACCGAAACGGTGGTCACGCCGACGGAGGCGGGCCAGCGTGTCACGGTTAACGCCCTCTATCGGAAGGGCCCGCAAATGGCCTTAAAATGAAGCGCCCTGGGCCATGAACCACGCAAATCCGCCAACCGCCGCGCGGTCCGCGGGGTTGTTCTACAGCGACTCGAAGCGTCCCTGGAAGAAGCGAAGCTTGTCCGGCTCGTAAACGAATCTCAGGCCGTTGATCCCGCTTTTGCGCTCATGCAGTCTGACGATCCCTTCGGCGACGGCACGCATGTGGTCGTTAGTGTATACGCGGCGTGGGATCGTCAGGCGTACCAGCTCCAGAGCCGGCCGGTAGTTCTGTCCCGTCTCCGGGTTTCGTCCCTTTGACACATTGCCGCGTTCCATGGCACGGACACCTGTTTCCACGAAAATTTCGGCGGCCAGGCGTTGCGCCGGATACTCATCTTGATCGAGGTGCGGCAAGAACCGCTTCGCGTCGATGAAGATCGCATGGCTACCCGGAGGTGTGACGAGGGGTACGCCTGCCTCGATTAGCAGCTGCCCGAGGTATTGCGTCTGCCGAACCCGGGAGCGGATGTAGCGATCATCGATCGTCTCTTCAATTCCGCGGGCGATGGCCGCAAGGTCAGCGGTCGCCAGGCCTCCGTCTGTGATGTTCCCCTCATAAATACGTAACAGCTCTTCTGCTTTGTGAGCCCAATCCGCGTTCTCGCGGAAGCAGAGCACGCCACCGATGTTGATCAGGAAGTCCTTCTTGCCGCTCACGGTACAGCCATCGCCGTAGAGCATCATCTCCCGGACAATATCTTTGATCTTGACGTTGTGATAGCGGATGTCTCGGCTCTGAATCATGTAGGCGTTCTCGACAAAGCGAGTCGCGTCGAAGAAGACGGGGATGCCTTTGGAGCTGCAGTACTCGTAGACCTCCTTCATGTTGTCCATGCTGATCGGCTGGCCGCCCGCCATATTCACGGAATGCTCGAAAGAGATGTAGGCCACCTTCTCGGTGCCATGTTGCTCGACCGTGGACTTCAGCTTGTCAAGGTCGATGTTGCCTTTCCAGGTAAACTCGCTCTCGGGATCGTGTGCTTCATCGATGATGACATCGACAAAGACACCGCCGGCCAGTTCCTGGTGCAGCTTCGTTGTAGTGAAGTACATGTTGCCGGGTACCAGTTGACCTGCCTTGATCATGATCTGGCTGAGGATATGCTCGGCAGCGCGTCCCTGATGTGTCGGCAACACGTACTGGTAGCCGGTGACATCTTGCAGAATCTTGACGAGTCGGTGGTATTCATCGCTGGTCGTGGCGCTGGCCCGTACGCCCTCGTAGGCGGCCCACTGATCGGTACTCATGGCTGATGTGCCGGAATCGGTGAGCAGGTCCACTGCCACATCGGCGGATCGCAGCAGGAACGTGTTGTAACCGGCCCCACGTATCGCTTTCTCGCGCTGGCCGCGCGTCAGCGTGCCGATCTTCTCGATGGTGTGAATTTCATAGGGGAACGTATCGAAGTCGTAGGAATCGAGGTCCGGGAACACCCAATGGTATTCCATCTGATCACGCCAGTTCCCCGTAACCGTTGCCTGCAGACCAGTGACCTTGTCACGCTGACCGTAGAGACTGATGATGGCGTCCGCTACCTGATCGAGTTGCTCGTTGGTCATGGCGAGCCGCGGTATCTGGACTGGAACAAGCCTGTCGCGTCCGACCAGTCCTTGGGCTAGGGCGCGAACACCCGACATCAAATAGAGAGCAGCCGAGAAGGTGTCTTGCGCGGTCTCTTTGGTCTGCGGCAAGAACTCGTCCGCATCAATGTAGGCCCCATCGCAGCCGCGCTCTAAGGGTACGCCGCCATCGCGCAACCGCTGAGTGAAACGCTCTGTTTGATGCATGACCCACTGCACCTCGGCATCATCACACATCTCGAGGATGCCTCGGGCGAGCATCTCCATCGTTCGTCCGGCCATGCCGCCATACGTGTGCAGTCCTTCATAGACCACGACTTCATTCATGAACTTCTCGTGATCCGCCGGGTTGTCGGTGGTCAGAATGCCGCCGGTGTTGCACTTGGGATCCTGAGCGCCATCCATCTGAAAGATGTGGGTGGTCTTAACGACCTGTTTGACGATCTCGGCGATGGAACGGTCGGCCTGGCCGGGCTCATGCCTCTGGATGTACCAGGCGTTTTCGATGACACGCGAGCCGTCGCAGATGACACGCTTGCCATAGCGGTCAGCCAGAGCTCGGATGCGACGCAGGTTGTCGAGGCTGAAAGGGTGTTGGCCATCGGCGAAGGCCTGTAGCCCAACGATGGCAACGTTCCCTCTTTCCAGTGTCTCTTCCAACCTGGCCAGGTCCATGTTGCCGGTAAACACCAACTCACCATGATTCCGCAGGTCAGGGTATTCGACCTGCAGCGGCTTGAGTTGATCCATGCGTGTCCTGGCGTTGCTCGGCAGGATCGACCCGGACGGAACCATCGTCGCTACGACCAGCTTGACGCAGCCCAGCACGTTGTGCGCGGGGCAAACGTAGGTGTGGCCCAGCACCTCTCGAACGGCTTCCTGAAGTGCCTCGAAGTTACGCGACCCGGCATACGCCTCATCACCGATGAACTGACCCGCCAGCTGCTCTTGGCTGACTGCGCCAGTGCCGAGCGAACACATGTCGAAGTTCACCTGAGCTGGCGTCAGGTTGAAAACGTTGAAGCGCGCCTCGGCCAGGTACTTCTTACGTTCTTCGACGGATGGGAAGGACAGCAGGCGAACTGCCTTTATCTTGTGAGGTTCGTGGCTGAACATGATCTCCCCCGAAGAGTGATGTCGCGTACTAATACGGGAACGCCGTGGGGCTGCGTGCA
>JBFJOD010000065.1:0-18160 GCA_041617795.1 Gemmatimonadota bacterium
AGCTGAACGCGGCTGACTCGGCCGTCGCTTCGCCGCCGTATGCGGCCAAGCCGTTCGTGGTCGGCGCCCGACTCCTCTCGCAGCGTCAGCTTATACGCGGCCTCGTTTACCCCAGCGGGTAGTTGCACGGCCAAGCGGCGGGCCCGGGTGTCGCTGATGCGTTGGACCACGACCGGCTCGATGAGCTGGGATGAGGACTCTTCCTCCAGCTGCCGGAATGCCTCAACCGCGGCTGCTTCGGTTGAGGCATCGATGCCCATCGCGGCGAGCAGAGCGACGCGGACCTGGTCGCTCGTCAGTCGGATGGTGCCGCCGATGTCGACGTATTGTGGGAGGATGCCGGCGCGTTCGGCCAGGCTCTCGAGCGGCGACGCCGCAGTCACGTCAACCGGACGGGGTGAGGATCACGGCTGCGAGTGGCGGCAGACTCAGCAGCAGCGACTGGGGATAGCCGTGGTACGGGATCGTTTCGGTCTCGAAGCCGGCAGGCATTTCCCAGTTACTGCCGTTGTAATCACTCGCATCGCTGGAGAAGCTGAGCGAATAATTGCCGCCCTGCGGCGCGCCGATCCGGTACCCTTCGCGTGGGACGGGGGTAAGGTTGAGCACGACAATCAGATGATCTTCAGCGTCGCGCCGGACAAAAGAGACGATGCTGTTGTCACGATCGCTACAGTCGATCCAGGCGAACCCACCAGGCTCATGATCGTTGCGCCAGAGCGGCGGGGAAGCTTTGTACAGGTGGCCCAGGTCGGCGAGGAAACGGGCGAAGGCTGCCCGTTTCGGGTCATCGGCCAGATGCCAGTCGAGGCTCGCATCGTGGTGCCACTCGTTGTAGGCGGCCAGCTCGATGCCCATGAAGAGCAGCAGTTTTCCCGGCCGCGCGTACTGATAGGTCAACAGAGTCCTGAGATTCGCGAACTTCTGCCAGTCATCTCCGGGCATCTTGCTGAACAATGAGCCTTTGCCGTGCACGACCTCATCATGGGATAGCGGCATGATGAAACGCTCACTGTACTCATAGATCATTGCAAAAGTCAGCTGGTCGATATGCCACCTGCGATGGACAGAGTCCTTCTTGAAGAACTCGAGCGTGTCGTGCATCCAGCCCATGTTCCACTTGAAGGTAAAGCCCAGGCCGCCGTCTTCGACCGGGCGACTCACCCCGGTCCAGGCCGTCGATTCCTCTGCGATCATCAAGCAACCCGGCTGCTCTCTGGCCACCACGCTGTTCAGGTGCTTCAAGAAGGACACTGCCTCGAGGCTCTCGCGGCCCCCATAAACGTTCGGGACCCACTCACCCTCCTCACGACTGTAATCGCGGTAGAGCATGGAGGCTACGGCATCCACACGCAGCCCATCGATGTGGAATTCGCTCAGCCAGTAGAGCGCGTTGGCGATCAGGAAATTCTCGACCTCTTTGCGGCCATAGTTGAAGATCAGCGTACCCCAGTCGGGGTGTTCGCCGATGCGCGGGTCCTCGTGCTCGTAGAGCGCAGTCCCGTCGAATCGCCGTAAAGCGAAATCGTCCCTGGGGAAATGGGCGGGCACCCAATCGAGGATCACACCGATCCCGTTTTGGTGGCACAAGTCGATCAGGTAGCGAAAGTCGTCAGGAGTGCCGTAGCGAGAGGTGGGCGCGAAGTAGCCGCTGACCTGGTAGCCCCAGGAGCCGGCGAATGGGTGCTCGGCGATCGGCATCAACTCGAGGTGTGTGAAACCGAACCGCTGCATGTGTTCGATCAGCTTGGGCGCGATTTCGCGGTAGGTCAGTGGACGGTTGCCTTCTTCCGGGACCCGTGCCCACGAGCCGAGATGGACCTCGTAAATCGCCACAGGCTCTCGCGTCGCGTCGCGACCGGCTCTCGAGGCCATCCACGCTCCGTCGCCCCAGCGGTACGAGGACGAGTACACACGGGAAGCCGTTCCCGGAGGCACCTGCATCGCGAAGGCGAACGGGTCGGTCTTCACTCGGATAGCGCCGTCTTGCGTCTTGAGCTCGTACTTGTACAGGGCACCCGGTGCGACACCAGGGATGAAGAGCTCGAACAAACCGGACGCTCCCATCGAGCGCATCGGGTAGAGTCGGCCGTCCCACTGGCAGAAATCGCCGACCACGCTGACCCGACGGGCGTTCGGAGCCCAGACGGCGAATGCGACGCCATCGATGCCATCAACTTGGCGCGGGTGAGCGCCCAGGCAACGCCAGAGTCTGCGGTGCGTTCCCTCGTTGAACAGATGAAGATCGACGTCGCCAAGGGTTGGGAGGAAACGGTAGGGATCGTCACGCTCCCATGTCTCGCCGGTTGGGAAATCAAGCCGAAGGCGGTAACTGAGTTGCGGCTCTGCGTCGGCGACGAACCCGGCAAACAGACCGCCCGTGCCAATGACCTGAAGAGGAACTGTGCGATCACCGGGCAGCAGACACTGGATGCCGACCGCGTCCGGATGGAAAGCGCGAACGACGATCCCGCGGCGTCCCTCCTTCTCAGCCGGGTGGGCCCCGAGTATGCGATGGGGATCATGGTGATCGCCGTTCACCAGCCGCCTAAGTTCGTCACCACCGGGTGACAGGGTGGTCGCCTCGGTAAAGTCGCCGCTTGGCTTTCGTGTTCCAGTCATTCTAGCTCTTGATGTCGGCCATACCGAAGAAGAACCAGCGATTGAGCGGCCAGGTTGACCCCGGCACCCTTGATCGAGCGCGGTGCATGTCCAGCAGTGTTAGCCAGTTCTTTCCAGCTGCCTGGTTTGTCGAGGCTCGGTAACGTGAAGTAAGAGGAGTGACTGCCGGCGTTGAAGAGAACAAGGAGCGTATCCCCCCTGATCAAGTGGCCGCGTTCGTCCCTCTCATCAGTGGCGTCACCGTCGATTAGCATTCCCAGAGTGCGATTCTCGGGGTCGTTCCAATCAGCATCCGTCAATTCCGTACCTTCGGGTTTTAACCAGGTTAAGTCCTTTGCACCGTTATCGCCAACGGGACCGCCATGGAAGAAGGTCCGCCGTCTAAGGACCGGGTTGGATGCCCGAATGGCGAAGACGTGGCGGGCAAACTCGAGGAACCCGCGCTTGCGATCGTCCAACTCCCAATTTACCCATGAAACCTCGTTATCCTGGCAATAGGCGTTGTTGTTGCCAAGCTGTGATCTGCCCAGTTCGTCTCCGTGCGAGATCATCGGCACACCCTGCGAGAATGCGAGGGTCGCCATGAAGTTACGTTTCATACGTTCTCGCGTTCGAACGATATTGGCCGCTTCGCTAGGCCCTTCGACCCCCCAGTTGCTGCTGTGGTTTTCCTCGGCGCCGTCGCGGTTGGACTCTTTGTTAGCCTCGTTGTGCTTCTTCTCGTAGCTGACCAGGTCCTGTAATGTGAAACCGTCATGACAGGTTACGAAGTTGATGCTGGCGTAAGGGTTACGGCCACCGCGGTTATAAAGATCGCTGCTGCCCGATAAACGGTAAGCTAGTTCCGGTAGATGTCCGGAATCACCGCGCCAATATCGGCGAACCGTGTCCCGGTATCGGCCGTTCCATTCCGTCCAGCCCGTTGGGAAGTTGCCGACCTGGTAGCCGCCGGCACCGAGGTCCCAAGGCTCAGCGATCAACTTGACCTGGCTGATCACAGGATCTTGCTGGATGAAGTCGAAGAACCAGGCTAGACGGTTTACCTCGTAAAGCTCTCGAGCCAGGGCTGGCGCCAGGTCAAAGCGAAAGCCGTCGACGTGCATTTCTTGAACCCAGTAGCGAAGGCTGTCCATCATCAACTGCATCGCCCGGGCGTTGAGCATGTTCAGCGTGTTGCCCGTCCCGGTGAAGTCCACGTAGAAACGCGGGTTCTTCGGGTCGAGATGGTAATAAGAGACGTTGTCGATCCCGCGGAACGAGACCGTTGGACCCAACCGGTTGCCCTCGCCGGTGTGGTTGTAGACAACGTCCAGGATCACCTCGATCCCGACCCTGTGTAACGCTCTCACCATCATCTTGAACTCGCGAACTTGTTCGCCTAGCTGATCGGAGGCCGCGTAGCGCGAGTCGGGTGCGAAGTAGCCGATGGTGTTGTATCCCCAATAGTTCGTCAGGCCTTGTTCAAAAAGATGACGTTCGCTCAGCACGTGGTGGATCGGCATGAGTTCGACTGCAGTCACACCCAGCTTGAGCAAGTGCTCGATGATCGGCTCGGAGGCGAGCGCGAGGTAAGAGCCGCGCAGCGATTTCGGTATTGCCGGGTTCCGCACCGTCATTCCCTTAACGTGCGTCTCATAGATGACGGTTTGGTTCCAGGCTGTGCGGGGTGGCCGGTCATCTCCCCAGGTGAACGCCGAGTCGACGACGATGCATTTCGGCAAATCACCAGCACTATCGCGATCATCCTTGGAGAGATCTTGATCGGGGTCGCCCGGAGTGAACCCGAACAGCGAGTCGCTCCAGCGCACCCGTCCACTGATCGCTTTAGCATAAGGGTCGAAGAGAAGCTTCGCAGGATTGAAGCGGTGCCCTCGTTGCGGGTCATAAGGTCCGTGAACGCGGTAACCGTACAGTTGCCCGGGACGAACGTCGGGCAGGTAGGCGTGCCAAACGTTGTTGGTGCGCTCGTTCAGGGGGATCCGCGCGGCTTCTTCCGCCACTCCGGGTCGGTCGAACAAGCAGAGTTCGACAGCCGTGGCATTCTCGGAGAACAGAGCGAAGTTGACCCCTTCGCCGTCCCATGTGGCACCCAGAGGGTAGGGCGCACCCGGCCAGATTCGCATCAGTCGGACTCCCGGCGGTAAAGAACGGCCGTGGTTCCTGGCATAGTCAGCTGCAGGGGCTTGGACTTGTCACAGATTAGGTACTCGTTGGCGTCGTCACGGGTCCCACCATATCGCCTGTCGTCTGAAATGAATAGCCGTCTCCAGCCGCCTGGTCGCGCTATCACCTGTGCCGTGGCGGCGCTTGCTGCCAGGTTGAACGCCGCAAGTAGCGGGTGCTGTGGGTGCCGGAAGTCGAGAACCAGCCAGTCTTCTCCCTCATGTACCTCGTACTCGCCCCGACCCGGTTTCAGCGCTGGCTCCTGACGCCGCAGACGAATCAGATCCCGGTACAGCTGTAGCCGTTCGGCGTGGGGGCCTATGCACGCGCGGTCCAGATCGATGTGCGAGTTCAAGAACGTCACCTCATTACCGGGGTCGGCCTTTGCCCCAGGCCAGGAAAACCTTGCGAATTCCCGCACGCGCCCCTGACGCACCGAATCGATCAAGTCCGGGTCGCCGTGGTCGACGAAATAGAGAAACGGGTTGGTCTCGCCGTACTCCTCGCCCATGAATAGAAGGGGTATGTACGGAGACAGCAGCAGCAGGGCTGCGGCGAGTCGGCAATGCTCGAGGCCGACCAGGGTCGATAGACGCTCGCCTCTTGGCCGGTTGCCGGCCTGATCGTGGTTCTGAATGTAGACGATGATCTGATTGCCCGGTAGATCGCTGGCCGCAGCTCCGTGCCGCCGGCGCCTATATCTGGAATGACATCCATCCAAGGCGAAACGCTCTCTCAGGACCTTCGCCAGCGAACTGATTCCTCCAAAGTCCGCGTAGTAACCATTGCGTTCGCCCGTCAAGTAAGCATGAACCGCGTGATGAAAATCGTCATTCCACATGGCATCAAGGTCGTAGCCCCCCCGTGCAGCGGGTCGCACCAGCCGGGGATCGTTCTGGTCGCTTTCGGCCATCACCAGCACGCGGCGGCCGCTGGCTTGTGCTTGGGAATGCACTGCTTCTCCCAGCTCTTCCAAGATGTGAAGCGGGCTGGAATCGAAGATGGCCTGCACGGCGTCGAGTCGAAAGCCGTCGATGTGATATTCCGTCACCCAGTGAAGAGCGTTGTCGACGAAGTAGCGACGAACCTCGTCGCTGTCTGGGCCATCGAAGTTAATCGCGTGACCCCAGGGCGTGACGTAACGATCGGTAAAGTAAGGTCCAAAGTCGGCCAGGTAGCAGCCCTCGGGGCCTTGGTGGTTGTACACGACGTCGAGAATCACTGCGAGTCCGGCAGCATGGGCGGCGTCGATCAGTTGCCGCAGACCTTCAGGGCCGCCGTAGGCTTGGTGTGGCGCGTAAGGATAGACACCATCGTATCCCCAGTTGCGACGGCCCGAGAATTCTGCCACCGGCATGAGCTGGAGGGCGGTCACTCCAAGGTCTGACAGGTATGGCAGGCGTTCAGCAAGCTCAGCGAAGCTGCCGCCTTCACTGAAGCAGCCGACGTGGACCTCGTAGAGGATGAGGTCCGCGCAGTCAACGCCGGACCAGTTCCCATCGCGCCAACTGAACGAGTTCGGATCCACGACCCGTGAGGCACCGTGGACGCCATACGGCTGATGGCGGCTGACCGGATCGGGTCGCCGCTTCGCTCCATCGAGCAGGTATAGGTAATCCGACCCTGGTCGGACGTCGGGAACGACGGCCTCGAAAGCGCCCGCCCCCGTCGTTTCCAGCGGGTACTCGGCTTCAGTGCCATCTTTAAGAATGAGCACCGACGCCTGCTGGACCAGCGGAGCCCAGACAGCGAAGCGCACCGATCCATCGTCGAGCACGGTCGCGCCGCGCTCGAGTTTCCAGCCGGGTTTCATCAGATCTCCGCGGGGCTCTGGAA
This sequence comes from Gemmatimonadota bacterium, assembly GCA_041617795.1. Classification (GTDB taxonomy): domain Bacteria; phylum Gemmatimonadota; class Gemmatimonadetes; order Palauibacterales; family KS3-K002; genus JBFJOD01. The sequence continues at coordinate 6,622 of JBFJOD010000065.1, forward strand.
AATGCTGGCGATGCCCCGCAAGGGGATTGCCACCCAGTCGGGCCGGTTGTTGAGTTCGTAGTCCAGCTCGTAGAGCGCCTTGTCGAGCACGCAAAGGTCGAGAAGCGCGGCAAGGCTCGCTGGAGTATCCGGCAAGATCTCTGCCTGCTCAACACCATCGATGTAAGCTTTGAGGAAGTCGACAGAGACCCAGAAATTCCAGTACTGCGCCCAGGACTCGAGCGAAGCGATATCCTCGGGCCGGACTCCACCATCGGTCAGCGCCGAGATAGAGGCGTAATGAAACGACCGTAGCATGCCGCCGACGTCTCGCAACGGCGAGCGTTTCAGGCGTCGCTCACTGATCGGTCGACCGGGTTCGCCCTCCAGATCCATGATATAGAAGTCTTTACCAGTGAACAGCACCTGGCCCAGATGGTAGTCGCCGTGACAGCGCATTCGCATGCCAGTGACTTTCTGCCGTACGACAGCACGCAGGCGCTCATCGATTTGATCGGCGAGCCCGAGAACGGCGCGTGCCTCGGTGCGTAGGCCTTCCGGCAACTTGCTGACCCGTTTCCGCAACAGGCGGAACGCCTGATCCGCGCGTGTGCGAGTAGCCTCGTAGATTGACCGCCGATACATGGCGTTGATCGACTCGGGTGCAAAGTCACGGTTGTCGTCCCGCGAAGCGAGTGCCACATGCAGCTCCGCGGTGCGCTGCCCTAGCAAACGCGCAAATTCCAGGTAGCCGCCGATCATCTCCTCGGCCAGCGGCGGTATCTCTTCTTCGAGGTGCTCGAGGGGCGCAGTCGTTGGCGGAATTACCTTCCGATCATGGCTGGCGCGCGCCAACACGCGTTCGAAGTACCCGTTCAGCATGTCGACGGTGTACTCCCAAGCGTCACCTTCATTGGGTATGAATTCCTGCAAGATAGCCAGGGTGAGCGGCGCTGACCGCTCTTGGTTGTACTCGATGGCGCCGGCCAGGCTCGGCATGTTGCGGAACGATGTGCGCTCGGTCAGGAACCTGCCGACCTCCTGCTCGGGGTTGATCCCGGCGTCGAGCCGACGGAACAACTTGAGAATCAAGCGGTCTTCGTAGGCGACGGACGTGTTACTCTGTTCGGCGCCCATGAGATTGGGCCGCAGAGCATCGTCTGTGGATCCACGCACCTGGCGGAACTGGCGTGTGCGGCTCGAGCGGACGCTTCCTTGTTGACCGCGCGGTTTGAGCCGCCTCGTGATGATCTCCAGCAGCTTCTCACAAAAGTCGCTGTCCAGGGTCGCATCGTAGAGGACGCCATCCAGCTCGCCGTCGGGTTTGCTCACACGGAGCTGGGCCACGACAGCGTTGCGGTGATAATCGATGAGCTCGCGCGCTCGCGTGCCTGTCGCGAAAGCTAACGGCAGCTGGTAGGTGTCGGGGTCGCCCTCTCGGTAATCTACCCGCGCGAGGACGATATAGGACTGAGGGTCCTGACGGTTCATGGCGATGGTGTCGAGGATTTCCGTCGCCAGAATTCGCCGCGCCTTTCCGGCGAACCAGCGACGCCCTTGCAGGTGTGCCGGCAGAATTCGTTGAAGCTGGATGGCCGCCTTGTTTTGCAACACCGCCTGCCACTTTCCGCTGACCGTCAGCGCTGGCAACTCCGCCTCCGTCAGACTGACCGTTTCGTCGGCCACGGCAGCCTCCAATGTGAACCAATAGAAAGTGTGCGGTCCTAAGGTCAGAAAGTAAGGCAGCGTTCCGATCGGTGGAAACTCCGTTCGGCCGAATACCTCGATCGGCACCATATCCTTGAAGGCAGCAAGATCGAGTTCAACGGCTTGCACGAAACGAGAAAGATTGACGACAACCAGTACTCGCTGATCTTCCCAGCGCCGCAAGAATACCAGAACCTTTCGATTCTCGGGGTGAAGAAATTCTATCGAGCCGCGACTGAACGCGCGGAAGCGCTTTCGCACCGCCAGTATCCTCTTCATCCACCAGAGCAGGGAGTGAGGATTGTTGTCCTGAGCCTCGACGTTGATCGCCTCGTAGTGATACTCGGGATCGATGATTACAGGCAGAAACAGCTGTTGCGGATTACTACGCGAGAAGCCCGCGTTGCGGTCTGCACTCCACTGCATAGGCGTGCGAACGCCGTTGCGATCGCCCACATAGATGTTGTCGCCCATGCCGATCTCATCACCGTAGTACACGATCGGTGTTCCAGGCAGAGACAGCAGCAGACAGTTCATCAATTCGATCTTGCGCCGGTTGTGGCCGAGCAATGGTGCAAGGCGACGTCGGATTCCGAGGTTGATGCGGGCCTGTGGATCGTGGGCGTAGACGCGGTACATATAGTCACGGTCTTCGTCCGTCACCATCTCCAGGGTCAGCTCATCGTGGTTACGCAGGAAGATCGCCCACTGACTGGTGTCCGGTATCCGCGGAGTCTGTTCGAGAATGTCGACGACGGGAAAGCGGTCCTCCATGTGTAGGGCCATGAAGAGGCGCGGCATCACCGGGAAGTGAAACGCCATGTGGCATTCGTCACCGTCACCGAAGTAGGCCACCGCGTCTTCGGGCCATTGGTTTGCCTCGGCCAGCAACATCCGATCGCTGTATTTCGTATCGACGTGGCGGCGTAGCTCCTTGAGGTATTTGTGCGTTTCGGGCAGGTTCTCGCAGTTCGTGCCCTCCTGCTCGTACAGATAGGGGACGGCATCAAGGCGCAGGCCATCCACCCCCATATCCAGCCAGAAATCTAGGATCCGCGACAAGGCGCGGCGCACGGCGGGATTCTCGAAGTTGAGATCCGGTTGATGCGCGTAGAAGCGGTGCCAGTAGTAAGCTCCCGCCACGTGATCCCACGCCCAGTTAGAGTGCTCGAAGTCCTTGAAAATGATCCGGGTGTCTTTGTACTTGTCAGCTGTGTCGCTCCAGACGTAGAAGTTGCGGGCGCGGCTGCCGGGCCGCGCTTCCCGTGCTCTTTGGAACCAGGGGTGCTGATCCGAGGTGTGGTTTACGACCAGTTCGGTGATCACCTTCAGATCGCGTGCGTGCGCCTCACGCAAGAAGTGCCGGAAATCACGCAATGTTCCGTAGGACGGATGAACATCGGTGTAGTCAGCGATGTCGTAGCCGTCGTCGCGCAGTGGCGAGGGGTAGAACGGTAATAGCCAAATCGCCGTAATGCCGAGGTCCTGCAAGTAGTCCAGCTTCTGGGTAAGGCCAGCGAAATCGCCGATCCCGTCGCCGTTGCTGTCGCAAAAGGATTTTACGTGAAGTTGGTAGATGATCGCGTCTTTGTACCAGAGAGATTCGCCGCTCATTCCGTCGCCTCTGTTATGGACTTACGAGTCGGAATACGTGACCGACGCGTTCAGCTGGATCCAAACGCACATAGTTTCGCGTTCCACGCCAAGCAAAGCGCTCGCCGCTAAGAAGATCTTCCACCTCGAACGACTGATCATTGCCGAGCCCTAGTTCGCCGAGCGGGAGGTGCAACGTCGACTCCTGAACTTGATCCGGATCGAGGTTTACGGCGATCAACAGTTGGTTTTCCGGCGCCGACTTTCGGTAAAAGAGGATCCGATCGTTTTCCGAGGTGTGGAATGTTAGATTGGCCAGCCGCTGCAGCGCTGGGTTCTCGCGGCGGATGCGATTGATGGTCTTGATATCCTCGTTGATATTGCCCGGAGCATCCCAGTCGCGTTGCTTCAGCTCGTACTTCTCCGAGTTCAGATACTCCTCGCTGCCCGGGTTGCGCGGGACATTCTCACACAATTCGAAACCGCTGTAGATGCCGTAGTTCGGCGAGAGCGTCGCTGCCAGCAACAAGCGAACGCGAAAGGCGGGGCGGCCGCCTTTCTGCAAGTACTCTGTCAGGATGTCGGGTGTGTTGGCGAAGAAGTTTGGCCTGAAATATTGCGCGACCGGCGGCTGCGTGAGTTCCGTGAGGTACTCCCTCAGCTCCGGAACGGCGTTCCGCCAAGTGAAGTAGGTGTAGGACTGGGTAAAACCGAGCTTGGCCAGCGCTTTCATGCGAGCTGGCCGCGTGAACGCTTCGGATAGGAATATTACATCGGGGTTGTCTCTCTGGACCTCGCCGATCACCCATTCCCAGAAGGCAAAGGGCTTCGTGTGGGGGTTGTCGACGCGAAAGATGCGCACACCGCGCGCGACCCAGAAGAGGAAGACCTCTTTACAAGCCTCCCACAGCGCTTCCCAGTCCTCACACCAGAAGTTCAACGGATAGATGTCCTCGTACTTCTTGGGAGGGTTCTCAGCGTACTTGATGCTGCCATCCGGTCGGATGTTGAACCAGTCAGGATGATTCTTCACCCACGGGTGATCCGGCGAGCACTGCAGCGCGTAGTCGAGCGCAACTTCCAACCCATGACCGTCTGCCGCGGCGACAAAACTCTCGAAGTCCTCGAGCGTTCCCAGCTGCGGCTCGACGGCCGTATGACCGCCATCCGCGCTGCCGATCGCCCAGGGACTGCCGGGATCCTCGGGCCCCGCCACGAGGCTGTTGTTACGGCCTTTTCGGTGTGTCAGGCCCACCGGGTGGATGGGCGGAAGATAGACGATATCGAAACCGAGCTCAGCCAGGCGCGGTAATTGCCTCTCCGCCGTCTGGAAAGTGCCGTGCCGGTCTGCACTGCCTGCTTGCGAGCGGGGAAACATTTCGTACCAGGCGCCGCAGCTTGCCAGCTTGCGATCCACGATGATCTGCAGGTTGCGGTGATAGCGCGTCAGCGTATCGGGATCGACGTGCAGCGCCATCACCCTGGACAGTTCGGTATCGAGCGCTATCGCGGACCGTTGAGTGACGTCGGTGCTTTGATCTTCCAGCAGTTCGGCGGCGACATCCAGCTTTTCGCGCGAGACGCCACTTGCGATCTCGACCGCCGACCGGACGAGCTCAGCGCCTTCCAGCAGCTCCAAGGAGACGTCCAGGCCGGCATCCAACTTCTTCTTCAGGTCGCCACGCCAGGTGCCGAAGCGGTCGGCCCACGCTTCAATGGTGAACGTCCAGCGCCCGATCCGGTCGACCACGAATGAACCCTTGCAGAGATCCAAATTCACTTCGTAGGTCATCGGAAAGACTTGCCAGGACGTATCATCGGGTCCGTGCACCAGGATGCGTCCGGCCAGCTGGTCGTGACCATCTTTCAAGACCTCGGCGCTGACATGGCAGAGGTCTCCCACCGTGAGCTTGATGGGGTAACGCCCACATTCGATTTGCGGGATCACGTTCTGAATCTGGATTGCGGGCGTCGCGACATCTCCCTCGCGGGCGGTGAGACTCGTTGCGGGAGCTTCGACGAAATTCAGATCCATGGTAACTCAGTTGGATAGAGCAGAAATGAACGCGTCGGCCCAATCGTAGACCGTGTTTTGACTGATATTCTCTCGCATGCTATGCATGCGGCGGCTCGCCTCGCTGTCTGGCAAAGTCAGCGCCAGATTGATGGTCTCGGCAAGACCGTCCACGTCGTGGGGGTTCACCTGCAACGCTGTCTGCAGTTCGCGCGCCGCTCCGGTAAACTCGCTGAGGATCAACACGCCGGTGTCATCGAAGCGGGTCGCCACGTATTCCTTGGCGACCAGGTTCATCCCGTCGGCGAGAGGTGTAACCAGCATGATGTCCGCGGCCCGGTACAGGGCGACGAGCTCTTCGAATGGCAACTGACGGTGCAGGTACTGAACGGGTGTCATTCCCACCTCGCTGAATTCGCCGTTGATCTGTCCAACCAGCCCCTCCACCTGTCTGCGCAGTTCTCTGTATTCGTGCACGCGCTCCCGGCTGGGCACGGCCAGCTGGACCAGCACGACCTCGCGAGCCAGCTCGGGGCGGCGCGAGAGCACTTCACGGAAGGCTCTGAGCCGCAGGTCGATGCCTTTGGTGTAGTCGAGCCGGTCGACCCCTAAGATGATCCGGCGTCCCTGACCGACCTGGTCCTGGAGTTGCTTGGATCGTTCGATCACATCTCGCTGTTCGGCTACCGACTGAAAACGGTTGAAGTCGGTCGAAATCGGGAAAGCCGAGACTTTGACCCCATGACCGTGAATCTCGAGACGTCCCTTGACCACTCGTGCGTCGGCGTAGTGCCGGGCGATATGTATGAAATTCCTGGCGTCGTCCTGGGTCTGGAATCCTACCACGTCGGCGCCGAGGATCCCCTCGAGAATCTGACGCCGCCACGGCAGCCGTCCGAACAGCTCCTCGGGTGGAAACGGAATGTGGAGGAAGAATCCGACTTTCAGGTCGGGCCGCGCCTCGCGAAGCAGCGCCGGCACTAGCTGAAGGTGGTAGTCGTGGACCCAGACCCGTGCTCCCTCGCCGGCGGCCTCGGCGGTAACGCTGGCGAACCGCCGGTTGATGTTCACGTAAGGGCGCCACCAACGGCGATGGTACTCGGGTTGACGGATGGCATCGTGGTACAGCGGCCAGAGCGTGCCGTTGCAGAAGCCATAGTAGAAACTTTGCAGCTGGCTACGCGAGATGGGCACCGGAACGTGCTGGATCCCGTCATGCTCGAATCGCTCTGGTGCCGGGCCTGTCGTTCCGGTCCAGCCGATCCAGGCACCCCGGGCCTTCTGCACAATCGGGGTCAGCGCCGAGACGAGACCGCCCGGACTGCGTTTCCACTGGCTCCCGTCTTTGCTCCGCGCCCGGGAGACGGGGAGGCGATTGGCGACGATGATCAGCTGCGATGCTCGGGGCGGCATCCTGCTCGCTTTGCCGGAGTTTTAAGAGTACGGTTTCGACGCTCCAGTGAGCCAACTTACGGAGTTGCCATGTAGAACTTAAGGATGTAGCCGCCCGGTGCAATTCGCTTTGGCGGAAGAGGTTGGGAAAAGGTCTAAAGACGCGGGGAAACGCCCAGGCCGAGCGTTGAGATGGGGTGTGGCGGCGGCCAGCGCAGGGGCTCCTTAGAGGGCAGACAGTATTCTCAGGTAGTCGGCGAGGTGACGGGGCGTCAAGAAGTTACGACGCACCGACTCGCGAGCCCGGAGGCCCATTTCGCGTCGGCGCCTGGGGTTCTTGAGGAGCTCGATCACGCGGGCCGCACATTCCTCACTGCTGGACACCAGCTGGCCGCTGACGCCATCCTCGATCTGCTTGACGATGCCGCCGACGCGGCCAGCGACCACCGCCGCCCGCTTCCACATCGCCTCCGTGACGACAAGCCCAAACCCCTCGCGAGTGCTCTTCTGCACTATGACATCGCTGCCGCTTTGGAAGGCGTTGATTTCTAGAGCATGCGTGAGGCTGTCCCGACTCAGTCGATCGAGCGTACTGAGAACATGGATGTCCGGATCGTTCCCGGCATAATCGACCGTTCGTCTGTGGAACTCGATCCCCTCGGGATCATCGTCGGCGAGATTCCCCACCAGTGCCAGCTGCACGTCTCTAACTTGCCGCTTCACTTCCCGGTAAGCGTCGATCACTCCCAGAGGGTCCTTCCAAGGATCGAATCGGGAAACTTGGGTCATCAATGGCCGGTGACCGTCGATCCCGTAGCGGTTAGCCAGAATCTGGCGCGAAAGCGCCGGTGAGAGTGGCTGGTTCTTTGGCGTGAGCGGATCGATCGAAGGGCAGACGAACTCGACCCGGCCGCGGCTCAGCTGCGGCGTCTGGTAGCCCGGCATCGAGTACACCGACACCGCAAAGTAGCCCATGTAGGGTGCCAGGAAGTCGACGGCGGACGCGTCCGGTGTCGACGTGTCGATGTGGCAACGCCAAATCCATTGGCCGGTCTTCCGGCCGTCCAGCAGTCCAACCAGGCCCGCCGGCTGTGGATCATGCACGATCACGAAGTCCCAATCTCGTTGGAACACCTTCATGTTCTTTTCGAGCGTCGACAGGTAGAGACCGCGCATTTCGGGCGCCAGCGCGATATCCATCCCCTGAAGCCCGTTGTGCAGCTTCTTAGTCAGCTCGAAGAATGCATCGTTGCCGGACAGGACATGCCATTCGGCCTCGATTCCCAGTCCACACTTCAAAGACACCAGCGTCGGTAGTAGCTCCGCGACACCCCCACCGTAGGCCGTGGCATTTAAATGCAGAACACGCGCCCCCTCCAGCGGGGCAGCGAGCTGCTTGATCGCGCCGACCGCCTCTTCCCCGATCAGCCCCTGATAGTCGCCTATCGCTTTTGGGGCTAGCTCCACCCTGCGCATCCGGTCTCCTCTCGGCCTGTTGTGAGCCAACAGACGACTTCCAATTACCTCGGATTGCAAGTACGAAGCCGTAGCCGACAACGCACCATCTAAGCTTATGTGAGTCATGAACTTACGATGGTCGGCGAGGCCGCCGCCGCCCCTGCTTTGGCGACGGCCTCGGTCGTCTTGACCGACGTAATCAGCCTCGACGGCTGTGGGTTCGGAGCCTCTAACTCATTGTCATTGAAAGAATTATGCGCTGTGAGCCGTCGGCAGTTCGGCTAAGTCTCCGGGTCCGCAAGGCTTACGTTGCCCGCGTAGCCTCGGAGAAACGCTATTTGATGAAGCAGAGCAACACTATTTGAGGAAATGTGCTGCGCCCCACGCTGTTTTGGCGACCGCCGGCAGGGAGCTCGGGTTGGGGCCTAGGAGGAAGCCTCAACGTCCTCCCATGAACAATCCGGCAACCGCGGTGGCCAAGCGACGAGGTGCCAGGCGGACCGACCAGGCCAGGAGGCTGTTGTGGAAACCGGTAACGATCGTGCTTCGGCCTCGCAGCATGGCGTTGATCCCGATACGGGCAACGTCCTCGCTCTTCATCTGGGCCAGTCGCATGAATGAAGTGTATTCGTGACCCGCCACTTCCTGGAACTCGGTGGCGGTGACCCCCGGTGAGACAACGGTGCAGGTGACGCCGCTGCCGCGAAGCTCATGATTGACGGCTTCCCCGAATGAAAGAACGAAGGCCTTAGCGGCTCCGTAGACGGCGTAGGTGGGTACGGGCTGATAGGCCGCGGTGGAGGCGACATGCAGGACGCGCCCGAAGCCGCGCTCTACCATGTCGGGAACGAACAGCTTGGTGAGATGAACCACGGCCGCGACGTCGAGTGCGATCATCTCGCGGTCTTTCTCGCGGGGGATATCGAGAAAAGCGCGGTGGACACCGAAGCCGGCGTTGTTGATCAGGATGTCGACGTGGCGGCCTTTTTCTGACATGCGGCGATACAGGGTCTGAGCCGCGTCGCCGACAGCGAGATCGATGGCGACTACATCGGTCTCGACCTTGTGCTCCCGGCTCAACTCGGCCGACAGCTCGCGCAGGCGGTCCTCCCTCCGTGCCACCAGAATCGTGTTGGCGCCGCGCCGCGCCAACTCGCGGGCGAAGTCGACTCCCAGACCGCTCGATGCCCCGGTGACCAAGGCCCAGCGTCCGCGAATTCCACTGTCGTTCATTATCGCATCCCTTTAGCGTCGTGAGAGTTCGTGTGACGCGCTGCAAAAACGGCCAACGCCAAGATGAATCCGAGGTGCTACGGTAGGCTGCCAGCTTCGTGCTGGCCAGACCGCTTGAACGGCCGAATCAGCCGAGGCTGGGGAGTCGGTGTTCCTTGGCTGGTTGCCGAGGGAGTCGGAGGTAGGCCATTGTTCGTCTAGAATTAGCCTCTGCCACTTCGTTGGAGCGCTCAATCATCGAGACCGATCCGACCAAACAAGACGATCTCTGGGAAGCGTTCATCCACGGGGACGGTCGTCAGCGGCCCTTCGCCGAGCAGTGGGCGTTTTATCAAGAGAACTATTCCCAGCGCCGAGCCGAAGACGGGCCACCGTTGGCGTGGCGCCCCAGCCGCGAGCTGATTGCCCGATCGAACATCGGAAGACTCATGGCCGAGCTAGGTGTCGAGAACTACGGCGACTTGCACACCTGGTCGGTCGCGGAGCGCGCTGAGTTCTGGGAACGAACGATCGCGCGCTTGGGGATCGCCTTCGACCGTCGTCCGGATGCGATGATTGGGTCTCGAGACGTCAAGCACCCCCGCTGGTTGGCCGGGGCGAGACTGAATTGCGTGGATAGTTGTTTCCAGGCGCCGGCGGAGAAGGTCGCGGTCATATCGGGCAACGAGACGAAGCGGGATCTGCGCACGACCACCTATGCAGAGCTCGAGCGCTTGGCTGCCCGCTTCGCGAACGGTCTCCGGCAACAAGGGTTCCGGCAGGGGGATGGCATCGCACTCTACATGCCGATGACGCTGGAATGCGTCGCGGCCTACCTGGGGATCGTGCGATCAGGTTGCCGGGTCATCTCCATCGCTGACAGCTTCGCGCCGGCGGAGGTCCGCCGGCGGATGGAGATCGGCGATGCGAGCGGCATCGTGACCGTCGATTCCTTTGTGCGCGCCGGTAAGACGATCCGCCTGTACGACAGGTTGCGACAAGTCGTACCCGCCCCCGCCATCGTAATACCTGCGGATGACCGAGCTTCCGTCCAGCTGCGTGAAGGTGATCTGCTGTGGAGCGAGGCCCTGGGCGATGAAGATGTCTTCAGGTCTGTCGCCGCCGACCCGTATGCTGTCACCAACGTGCTCTTTTCTTCGGGAACTACGGCCGAGCCCAAGGCGATTCCTTGGACGCAGCTCACACCGCTCAAGTGCGCGATGGACGGCCATTATCACCATGACATCCGGCCGGATGACGTAGTCGCCTGGCCGACGAACATCGGCTGGATGATGGGACCCTGGTTGATCTACGCGGCGCTCATCAACCGGGCGACGATCGCTCTCTACGAAGGAGTCCCCAGCGGTGCTGCTTTCGCTGATTTCGTCCGCGCGGCCGGGGTCACCATTCTTGGCACGGTCCCGTCGCTGGTTCGCAGCTGGCGGATGACGGGCGCCGTGCCCGAAGAGCACTGGTCCGCGGTGCGCGTGCTGAGTTCGACGGGTGAGCCCTCCAGTCGAGAAGATTATTTGTGGCTGATGAGCCGGACCGGTTACCGGGCGCCGGTGATCGAATACTGTGGTGGCACCGAGATCGGGGGTGGCTACATCACCGGCACGGTCGTGCAGCCCGCCTCACCAGCCACGTTCAGCACAGCGGCGCTGGGACTCGAGCTGATTCTCATCGACGAAGCTGGGCGAGCGCTTGACTCAGTCGGTGAGGGCGAGCTTTTCGTTGTTCCGCCGTCGATCGGGTTGTCCGAGACGCTGCTCAACAAAGACCACGAGACGATCTATTACTCAGATTGCCCAGTCGGTCCCAACGGCGAGGTTCTGCGCCGGCATGGTGACAGGATCTATCGGCTGCCGCACGGGTTCTTCAAGGCGCAGGGCCGGTCGGACGACACGATGAATCTGGGCGGGATCAAGGTCAGTTCGCTCGAGCTCGAGCGGGTGCTGCAAAGGCACGATGCGGTGTACGAGTGTGCCGCCGTCGGCGTGCAAAGCGGCGGTGAAGGAGCGGAAAGCCTGGTGGTCTACGTTGTTACGGAAACGGAGATCGATCTACAGCAACTGGCTAAAGAACTGAACACCGTTGTGGCTCAGGAGATCAACCCCTTGTTCAAGATCCACGAGCTGATCCCTGTGGATGCCCTGCCGCGGACAGCTTCGAACAAGCTGATGC
>JBFJOD010000066.1:0-18112 GCA_041617795.1 Gemmatimonadota bacterium
ACGGTACTCGAGCCATCGATCCTCACGGCTCCACTCAAGCCGGCCTCGTTTTCAATTGCCCGCTCGCCGCCGCCACAGGCCGTCAGCGTTGCGGCGAACACGGCTAGCATCAACGTAGTGCCGGTGCGACTGACTGATCTCTTCATGCTCTTGTACTCCTCACTTAGCGATTAGCTTAGAAATGGAGATACGATTGCGCCTTGATCGAAAACTCCGTGTCGCCTTCGCTTGGCGAGTAGATGTCGACGTTGATACCGAACTTGTTGCGTCCGCTGAAATAGAACACCAGGCCTGGAGTGAAGAGGATGCCATCGTCACTGTCGACGTCGCTGTTCGGCTCGCCCCAACTGATCCGGCCCACCGGCTCGATCGCTTCCAGGAAGCGCGAATCCTGCATCGGGATCTTATAGGTGACAATGCCCTGTGCGGTGATGAACGTGGCCGGGTTGCCGCTAGCGTCGAGGACCTGCCAGTTGTCGCCAGTCGTCACGCCGGCCTGAACGTGGAGCCCCTCGCTGAAGTTACCCCACTCGACGTCGCCTCCGAATGCCAGAGCATACTCGTCGGATGGCTCGGTGCCCGTGTCATCGATGTAATCGTGGAGTCCCAGGTTACCCGCGATCACTAGATCGGCAATCGGCATGAACTCCAGACGTCCTGTAAACGACTTGGCGTCGTTTTGCTCCTCATCGTTGGCGCCGGTGCCGTTCGTGACGGCTAGCATGTAGCCGAATCGACCATCGCCCGGCGATCCGTCGATCATGACCCCGATATCTCGATCCGAGTACTCGAGCTTCTCGGTGAATCGGCTGTAGGAGCAGAGCCCACCGACTCCGCCACAGGTATCGACACCGCGAATGCCACCGGCACGCTCGACGACCAGAATCTGCGTCGAGCTGGTTAGCTCGAACACGTCAAACGGCCGCTTGAACTGGCCCAGTGTCGCCCGGAATGCCGGATCGAAGGTCAATCGCAGATACGCATCCTTCAGGCTAATATCACCCTCGCCAAAATCCGGCTGAACCTTGCCGCTGATGAAATCGTTGATTTTGAGTTCGGCGGTCAGCCGCGCGCGCCGCATCAGGAACTCGTTTGAAATCTCATCGTCAACCGACGTGTGGTTCCACTGGAGGTGAACCCGCCCGGTGATAGTCACCTCGGCTGCCTTTGACTTCAGTTCGACCTGGGCCTCAGCGCTTGTGGCTGCCAGGCAAACAGCCGCGACGACGCCTAGTGAGTGTCTGCTCATCGAATCTCATCCCTCCGTTAAGCTCTCAAGGTTCTTCAACCCGGGTGTTGGAGTCGCCCTGATCGTAGCTTTGCCATGTCACGGTATTGTGGGAAGAGTGTAACGGTTTCGTATCGGTTTTTGGCTAGGATTGCACTGGTAGCTCTACATGAATCTCGGTGCCGATGCCGAGCGTACTCTCCGCCCAGACCCGGCCCCCCATCGACTCGATCCAATGTCGGACGATCGACAAACCGAGACCGGTGCCGCCGGTTGCCCGGGAGCGGCTGGGATCGACACGGTAGAATCGCTCGAAAATGCGGTCGAGCTGGGACGAAGGGATGCCGCTGCCATCGTCCCAGACGGTGAGAGTAACCTGCCCGAGCGGCTTGGTACCTGCCCGGATGCCAACCACTCGGGCGTTGGTATGCCGTAGGGCGTTGTCGACGAGGTTCTCCAGCACTTGGCGCAGCCCGTCGGGGTCCGTGACGACCTCCAGCTCGGGAGGTTGGATTTCAGTCCGTATCTCCATGCCGGCTGCCCTTACACGTACAGCGAAGCTCTCGATGATTCGCTGGACCAGCGGTGCGATGGCGATACGGTCGCGGCGGATCTCATGGCCCGGCTCTTCCAGCCGCGCCAGCGTCAACAGGTCCTCGACGATGGCCGCCATCCGGTCTGCGTGGTCGACGATTCGCTGCGAGAAAGTGCGACGGTTTTCGCTAGCTAGATTGGCGTCGAGCAGGGTCTCGGCGAATCCGCGGATCGCCGTCAAAGGGGTTCTCAGTTCGTGGGATGCATTGGCCACGAATTCGGTTCTCACTTGATCGAGCCGGCGCAGCTCGGTGAAGTCGGAGAAAACCGCCACAACTCCACCAGCGGGTAAGCGCCGGGCGGTGACCAACATGTCACGACCAAAAACTTCGAATTCCTCGGTGCGTCCCTCTTCCGGCACCGCATTCGGCGAAAGAAAGCGGACCAGCTCAGGGTTGCGAAAAATTGTCGATAACGCGCGCCCCCCGATCGCTTCCGATGCGCCGATGACGCGGCGGAGCTCGGCGTTTGCCCGCGCGACGTTGCCCGCCGAATCTATCGCTAACACGCCTTCGCCCATCTCTTGAAGCAATAGGTCCGTCTGAGTTCGCTCCGCCCCCCGTTCCTCCAGCTCGCGTCGCTGCGCTTCGGCCAGACGATTGAGTGCCCGGAAAAGTCTCCCCGCCTCGCCGCTCGCCGTCTCTGGAAGGCGAAGGAGTGCTTGGCCGCGCGACAGTGCCTCGCTGAAGTCAACCGCGCGCTGCAACGGGAGCGTTAACCGCCAGGCCACAACGGCAGCAAGTACGGTCGTGAGCACGATTGTGAGAGCTGCGGAGCCAGGGATTTCGGCGGCGGCGAGGATGGCGAAGAGGATCACCGCGAGGATCGGCAGCCCGGCGAGACTGATAAGAAGGCGGGCTCGCATAGTTGCCTTATTCCTCGCGTCGGAAGCGGTAGCCAAAACCACGAACCGTTTCGATCGAGTCGCCGGCAGGTCCTAACTTGGAGCGTAGACGGCCGACGTGCATGTCAACGGTTCGTGTCTCGATGTCCGCCGTCGTCTCCCAAACCGCCTCCAGCAGATCGGAGCGGCTTTGCGTGCGGCCCCGGCGCTCGAGTAGGCAGACCAGCAGCTGGAACTCCTTAGGGGTGAGTTGCACAGTATCGCCTTCCACGGTTACCTGGTTGGCGCCGACATCCACGAGCAACGAGCCCGCCCTGAGTACCTTCGAGTAACTTCCAGCCGGTCGCGAGGGTTCGGCACGCCGCAACACGGCTTTGACCCGCAAGACCATCTCCTTCGGGCTGAATGGCTTGGAGATGTAATCGTCGGCACCCAGCTCGAAGCCCTGAACGCGATCATCTTCTTCGCCGCGAGCCGTGAGGATGATCACGGGTATCCGCTCGGTTTCGCGTCGAGAGCGGAGCATTCGCAGGAGATCTTTTCCGCTGATCTCGGGGATCATCAGATCGAGAATGACGAGATCCGGGGCTTCCGACGCGATGGCGCGCATGGCTTCGCGACCGCTGTTGGCGGTCCGCACCTGCAACCCAGCGTGGGCGAGCTGGTAGGCGACCAACGCAGCGATATCAGGCTCGTCTTCGACAACGAGGATGCGTTCAGGGGCGCGGTCGTTCTTCATGGAGACGTGGCCTCAGGAGCGGCGTGCGCGAAACATGTCCCACCGGTGGCAGCTCGAAGCTCCGGGTTCCGATGGTCATTGTTGAACCTACCAGCGTCGCAAATGTAAGTGGCCTGGCTAAGCGCCAACAGGCGGAATGGGTTGTGCGGCCAGCGCCGACAAGATTCGGCTGCAGTTGCGCGCTGGAGATAAGTCGTTGATTTTCAGGACATTCGCCGTAGCGCTTCAGGGGGTATCGATAGCGGAGGTCGGTTGAAATACTTCGTGGAGATCGAGGGGCAAACTTACGAGGTCGAGTTGGGGCCCGAGGGAACCCAGATCGATAAACAGCAGGTCGCAGTCGATCTGAAACCTAATCATGGCTCGCATCTCTGGCACCTCGTACTGGATGGCCGGTCTCACACGCTAGGTGCGCACCGCCGAGAGCGTGGCCTGTGGGAGATCGAGATCGACGGTCGGCGGCACAAGGTACTGGCACTCGACGAGCGTCGACGCGCGATTCGCGACCTCGCGGGGGTCGCCGCAGTCAGCCATGGGCCGATCGAAGTACAGGCGCCGATGCCCGGTCTGATCATCAAGGTCGAGGTCGAAACCGGCGACCAGGTCGGTGTCGGCCAGGGATTGATCGTCATCGAGGCGATGAAGATGGAAAACGAGATTAAGGCCACATCCGCCGGAAGTGTGACGAGTATTCGTGTCGCTGCCGGGCAGCCCGTCGACAAGGGCGATACGCTGCTCGTGCTAGATCCCAGCGAGGGCGGGGCGCAGGGCCGGCCGGGTGATTGAGATGCTAGAAGGCAGAAGATGGTAAAGCGGCACAAAAGGCTGACGAATACCAGCGGGATCGAGATACGTCCGACGTATACGCCGAAAGATTCAGCCGTTGCAGGCGCTACGGACCCGGGGATGCCGGGAGAGTTTCCCTTCACCCGGGGCGTGTATGACACAATGTATCGCGGGCGTCTCTGGACGATGCGCCAGTACGCGGGTTTCGGCACCGCTGAAGATACGAATCGGCGCTTCCGCTTTCTGCTCGAGCAGGGTCAGACCGGTCTGTCGGTGGCCTTCGACTTGCCGACTCAGATGGGGTTCGATTCCGACCATGCAATGGCCGAGGGCGAGGTCGGCCGCGTCGGTGTCGCAATCGACACGGTCGACGATCTGGGGATAGTATTCGACGAGATCGATCTGAGCCAGATATCCACTTCGATGACGATCAATGCCACGGCCGCCATCCTCCTGGCGATGTACGTCACCCTGGCCGACGAGCGAGGCATCGAGCGCGCCCGACTGTCTGGCACCGTGCAAAACGATATCCTCAAGGAGTTCATTGCCCGGGGCACTTATATATTCCCCGTCGAGCCAAGCCTCCGGTTGGTCACAGACATCTTCGACTACTGTGCCCGCGAGCTGCCGCGTTGGAATAGTATCTCGATCAGCGGCTATCACATGCGGGAGGCGGGCTGCACGGCCGTACAGGAGATAGCTTTTACGCTTGCCAACGGACTCGAGTATGTCGAGCGGGCGCTGGCTCGCGGCCTTCCGCTCGAGGATTTCGGCCCGCGACTTTCTTTCTTCTTCGCCTCCCACAATGATCTGTTTGAGGAAGTCGCTAAGTTCCGTGCCGCGCGGCGGCTCTGGGCTAAGCTTCTGCGAGAACGCCACAATGCCTCCGACCGCGCTTGCCATCTCCGCTTCCACACGCAAACCGCGGGCTCGACCTTGGCGGCCCAGCAGCCCCTTAACAACGTGGTCCGGGTCACCGTTCAGGCGCTAGCCGCCGCTCTCGGCGGAACGCAATCGCTCCACACCAACGCCTACGATGAGGCGCTAGCGCTGCCCAGGGCCGATTCTGCCAAGCTCGCGCTGCGGACCCAACAGACACTGGCCCACGAGTCGGGCGCTGCGAGCACCGCAGACCCATTGGCTGGCAGCTACTATGTCGAGACTCTCACAGCCGAGTTGGAGGAATCCGCCAAAAGCTATCTGCAAGAGGTCGAATCTCGCGGTGGCGCGTCCGGCTCCATTCCCTACATGGTCGACGAGATACAGCGCGCTGCCTATGAGTACCAGCTGGAGATCGAGCGGGGCGATCGAATCGTGGTGGGTTTGAATGCTTACCGGGAAGAAGAGTTGGAGCCGCGCATCGAGCAGCCGGCCTACCCGGCGCTCGAAGCACGCCAGCGAGCGCGCCTTCAGGAGGTCCGGCGTTCCCGCGACAATCTGGCGGGCCAGAGCGCCTTGCGCGGGCTGTCTGAGGCGGCGCGGGGCGAAGAGAACCTGATGCCACACATCGTCGAGGCGGTGAAGGCTCGGGCGACACTAGGCGAAATAAGCGATACGCTGCGGGAAGTGTGGGGGGAATATCGGGCGGCGAGTTGAAGGCGTAAACGGCGTCGGATAACTTGTGCCCGGCTTTGTCGTCGGGTTGTCTTTTTGACAGAGGTGTGGATGTAAGAGATGCCGACATACGAGTACAAGTGCGGGAACTGCGGCCACCAGTTCGAGAAGTTCTCTACGAAGATCACCGATACATCGAGCCTGGATTGCCCGAAATGCGATGGTTTGGCCGAGCGCCTCATCTCTGGGGGGGCCGGACTGCTGTTCAAAGGTTCCGGTTTCTACATCACCGACTATCGCTCCAAGTCCTATCAGGAGGCTGCTGGCAAAGAGAAAGGCGACAAGAAAGCCAAGCCGGCAGCAAAGGACACCTCCAAGCCTGCGAGCGAGACTAAAGCGCCGAAAAAGGACCCCAAGTAGATGCGCTTTCCCGAACTGGTCCAGGCGCTCCAGCGCGCTGCCAGAGGTTTGGGTCTGGAGGACGATGTCGAGGTTCAGGTGGAGCGCCCCAGAGAAACGGCGCATGGTGATCTGTCGACCAACCTGGCGATGTTGCTGGCCGGTCGCTTAAGCCGTAAGCCGCGCGATCTGGCTGAAGCGATCGTCAGCTCGCTAGACCTGAGTGCCCTCCAAATCGAACAGGCAGAAATAGCCGGTCCGGGTTTCATCAATTTCCGGGTGAGCCGTGACTTCTTGAGGGAGAGACTTCGGGAGCTCGTTCACGCCGGTGCCGGTTACGGGCAGGGCGAGTGGGGCGGCGGCCGACGGGTCAACGTCGAGTTCGTCTCAGCCAATCCGACGGGGCCGCTACATGTCGGCCACGGCCGGGGTGCGGCGGTGGGCGACACCATAGCGCGGTTGCTGGAGTTGGGTGGCCATGCCGTGCAGCGTGAGTTCTACGTGAACGATGCGGGATTGCAGATTGAGAAGTTGATCGATTCCGTCCAGGCTCGCTATCAGCAGCTGATGGGTCGCGAGCAAGTGATACCAGAGGGAGGCTATCACGGCGAATATGTCACGGAGTTGGCAGAACAGCTCGAGCGTGAGCTCGGTGAGCGGCTGGGTGGTGATTGGGGAACGGCCGAGCGAGGGCTGGTTCGTGAATACACGCTCGAACGGATGCAGAACGAGCAGCGCGAGGATTTGAAGAATCTGCGGGTCGAGTTCGATGAGTTCCGGGCCGAGAGCGCTCTGTACGAGTCGAAACAGATCGAGGCGACGCTAGCTGAGTTGGGCAAGCGCGGCCTCATCTACGAACGGGAAGGCGCTCAGTGGCTGCGGACGACGACCTTTGGCGACGATAAAGACCGGGTCCTCGTGAAGAGCGATGGAAGCTACACCTACTTCCTGCCTGATGTGGCTTATCACCGTGACAAGGCGGTGCGGGGTTTTCAGACGGCGATCGACGTTTGGGGCTCGGATCACCATGGCTACGTCCCACGCATGACCGCTGCCATGGAAGCGCTGGGTTTGGGTCGAGATTATTTCGAGGCTGTCATCGTGCAGCTCGTCCGTGTCGAGAGGGGTGGGGAAGAGGTCAAGTTCAGCAAACGGGCGGGCGAATTCGTAACCCTGCGTGATCTGGTCGACGAGGTGGGTGCCGACGTAACCCGCTATTTCTTCCTGGAGCGGAGCCCACAGCAGCAGATGGTCTTTGACCTCGATTTGGCCAAGGAGCGCTCGGAGAAGAATCCGGTCTTCAAGGTACAATACGCTCACGCGCGACTCAGGAGCGTGTATCGCCGCGGCGGGATCGATCCAGGCGAAATCGATCTAGAAGTCGATCTCTCGCCACTGGATGAGCCGGCGGTTTTCGAGATGACCAAGACGCTGCTGGATTTCCCCGAAGTCGTCGAGGCGGCGGCCCGCTTCCGCGAGCCACACCGCGTGGCCACTTACCTTGAGGAGTTGGCGAACCAGATCAATAGCTGGTATCACGCCGGGACCCGCGACCCTGCCTTACGCATCCTCGGCGTCGCTGAGCCGGTTACGCGGGCGCGATTGGTGCTGGCGCGAGCCGCCGAGGTCGTCTTGCGCAACGGACTCGGCGCCCTTGGCATCGACGCGCCCGAGCAGATGTAACTCCCGTACGGTGGAGGTGGGGATGAAGCGGCTGCTTTTTGTTCCGCTGGCTTCAGCGCTGCTGGCCTGGAGCGTGCCGGGTGCGACGGCACAGGGGCTCGACGACCGGTTAGTCAGCCGCTGCCAGGCGCTGGGCTTGTCAGCTCAGCGGCTTCAGCTCTGCCAAGATGCGGTTGCCACGGTGCAGCTACTCCAGCCGGAACTGGGCTTGAGCGTCGCAGCCGGTAATCCGGTCCTGGGAACAGCCAGTCCGATCGGAACTCGCTTTCGTTTCATCCCGCGCGTGCAGCTTGGAGGTCGCATCACCTTCATCTGGGCTGGCGTGCCGGATGTCACGCGTTACCCGCAGGACGTTGCTGGCACCGTCGGCACGCGAAGCTTCTCGGTCCCAGTGCCGCAGTTCGACTTATCGATCGGTGTATTCGATGGGCTCAAGCTCGGTTCGACGCTGAGCGGTTTCGCTTCGGTCGAACTGCTGGGGTCGCTCAGCACGGTGATACTCCCCAGTGACGCAGGATTTCGAAACGATGTTGGCGGCGTGGGTTTGGGTGTTCGGGTCGGCGTCCTGCGCGAGTCCTTCACGGCGCCTGGTATCTCCCTCTCGGGTATGTACAAGTGGACGGGCCGCATCGAGTATGGAAGGTTGAGTGCCGGAGACGACGCCGCCCTGGGCATGGACCTGAGCCTGTTCAGCTTTCGCCTTTCGGCCAGCAAGAGCTTCGTCGCCATCGGCCTCGCCGCGACGATCGGCTGGGATCATTACAGCAGCGATGTCGATTTGGCTTTGGCCGGATCCACGCCCGCTGAGGCACCTCTCACCGTGATTCCGAATTCCGCCCCCGAAGGTCTGAGTTCGGGACGCTGGTCCGCCGTTGTCGACGTCTCCTATATCGTGCTGTTTCTCAACTTCGTGGCGGAAGCGGGCTGGCAGGAACAAGAGAAGTTCTCCACCTCTAGCGCGCTTGATGTCGAGTCTGGTAAGTTCTTTGGTGCCATAGGGGTACGATTGACGCTCTGAACGGCGGTCGAGCCGGCAGAGCTGGCGATTTCGTGAGATGAGTGACACGTCTTCAGCTGGTCGCAGCCGGCCGCGAGTCGGCCGGGATGCGGACGAACGACACATGCTCCGGGCGCTGGCGCTGGCCGAGCAGGGTTGGGGTATGGTCGCCCCGAATCCCCTGGTCGGTGCGGTAGTCGTGCGTGAGGGTGTGGTGGTCGGTGAAGGCTTTCACGAGCGCTGGGGTGGGGCGCACGCCGAGGTTGCGGCGCTGGAGGCGGCAGGAAACAGTGCTGCGGGTGCCACGCTGTACGTGTCGTTGGAGCCTTGTCACCACACCGGGAAGACCGGCCCTTGCACTCAGGTAATAAAAGCGGCCGGGATTGAGCGGGTCGTGTTCGCCACCCGCGAGACGAACCCGGCGGCGCGTGGGGGAGGTGAGTGGCTTCGCTCCCAAGGGATCGAAGTGGAACAGGGAATCTGCGAGGTCGCGGCCAGCGACTTGAATGCCATTCATCTAAGTGCCGTCGATCGGAAGCGTCCCTTCGTGGCCCTGAAGTATGCCATGTCGCTCGATGCACGGTTGGCCGAAGCGCCCGGGCGATCGACTCAGCTGACCAGCGGTGCGGCCCGGACAGAGGCGCACAAGCTCCGGGCGGGTCATGCTGCCGTAATGGTCGGTATCGGGACCGTTTTGGCCGACGATCCGGCTCTCACAGTCCGAGAGTGGCCGGCGCCGCGGGTCGTGCCGACGCGCGTCGTCTTGGACTCGAAGCTGCAGATACCGCTGACGTCGTGCCTGGTGGAAACGGCGGCGGAGGCTCCGCTCCTCGTTTTCACGGGGTCAGGTGCAGACCCCAAGCGTCTCGAGCGCCTCGTCGCCCGTGGCGTCGAGGTCGAGCAGATCGACCAAACCGACGGCGCCGGCGGGCTTGACCTCGAATCGGTTCTTGCCAGCCTCTGGAGGCGTGAGCTGGGGTCCGTGCTCTGTGAGGGCGGTGGAGCGCTGGGGTCCTCGTTGCTGGCCGGCGGACTGGTCGATCGGTTTTACGCCTTTATCGCCCCCATGCTATTAGGCGAGCCGGGCGTGCCCGGCTTTGGCGGCAGCTGGGGACGGATTTCTCGGGATTGGCGAATCATTCAACGAAGGTTCCTTGGGCCGGTGACGCTCATCGTCCTGGGTCCTGAGGACACCTCCGGGGCAAGGTAGACCGATGTTCAGCGGAATTATCGAAGAGGTCGGCAGCGTCGAGTCCGCGACGGACAAGGGAGGCGGCCGGGAGCTGGTGATCGGGGCCAAGAAAGTTCTCACTGATCTCAAGACCAGCGACAGTATCAACGTCGACGGTGTCTGTCAGACGGTGGTGGCGACGGGTCGAGGGAACTTCCGCGTTCAGACGATTGCGACCACCCTCTCGCGGACGACGTTCGGCGAGTACCGCAGGGGTCGGGCGGTGAACCTCGAGCGTCCGATCGCGGCGGGTGAGCGGTTCGGCGGTCACTTCGTGCAGGGACACGTTGATGGTGTCGGTACGGTGATTACGGTCAAGCAGGCGGGTAAGATGTGGTTGGTGAGCTTCAGCCTGCCGGACACCGTGGCGCCTTATCTGATCCTGCATGGTTCGATTTCGGTGAACGGCGTGTCGCTGACCGTCAACGCATTACCGGCTCCCGGGACTGCGGAAGTCGCCCTTATCCCTTATACTTATGACAACACGAACCTGTCGCGGCTGGCGCCCGGGAGCCGGGTCAACCTCGAGGCAGACATGATCGGGAAATACGTGGCCCAGGTCCTGAGCCAGGGCCGCCCGGCAGGTACGTCGACCGATCTACAACAGCGGTTGACCGAATGGGGGATTGGGTGAAGACGTCGATAGTGAGAGGTCGCCGGCCGCGTTCCGAGAAGACGAAAAATGAGTGAGATAGAGTTCGATACGGTCGAAGCGGCCGTGGAGGCGATTCGTAGCGGCGAGATGGTGATCGTCGCCGATGATGAGGATCGCGAGAACGAGGGCGACCTCGTATGCGCCGCCGAGAGGATCACTCCCGAAATTATCAATTTCATGGCCACGCACGGGCGTGGCCTGATCTGTTTGACGCTGACGCCCGAGCGAGTTGAAAAGCTTGTACTCGCGTCGATGGGAGATCACGGGAGCGACTCGGAGAGCACTGCGTTCATGGTCTCGATTGATGCCGCGTTCAAGCACGGCGTGTCGACCGGCATCAGTGCGGCCGATCGGGCCAAGACCATCCAGCTGGCCATCGATCCTGAGGCCAAGCCCGAGGACCTGCGGCGGCCCGGCCACGTTTTTCCTTTACGTGCCAAGCCCGGCGGCGTGCTGCAGCGCGTTGGACAGACGGAGGCATCCGTCGACCTGGCGCGAATGGCGGGGCTGACGCCGGCAGGAGTGATCTGCGAGATCCTCAATGAGGATGGGACAATGGCGAGGCGCCCGCAGCTCGAGGCGTTCGCCAAGACCCACGGATTGAAGTTCGTCACGGTTGCTCAGATCATCTCGCACCGGTTGAAGACCGAGCGATTAGTGCATCGCGTGGCAGAAGCCAGCCTGCCAACCGAGTTCGGGGAATTTTATGTCTTTGCCTACACCAACGACGTCGACGGGCGCGAGCACTTGGCGCTGGTCAAGGGTGAGGTCACGGGAAAAGAAGACGTGTTGGTACGGATGCATTCCGAGTGTCTGACGGGGGACGTCTTTCACTCGCGCCGCTGTGATTGCGGCGAGCAGCTGGAGGCGAGCTTGCGTCAGATCGAGGACGAGGGTCTCGGCGTATTGGTCTACATGAAACAGGAGGGGCGCGGTATTGGCCTGCTCAACAAGATCCGCGCTTATCAGCTGCAGGAAAAAGGGATGGATACGGTCGAAGCGAACGAGGTTCTGGGCTTTCCCGCCGACCTGCGCGACTACGGAATAGGCGTTCAGGTTCTGCTGGATCTGGGGATTAAGTCGATGCGCTTGATGACCAACAACCCGAAGAAGATCATCGGGTTACAGGGATACGGTCTCTCGGTGACGGAGCAGGTACCGATCACGGTCAAGCCGAATCGTTACAATATGGGCTATCTGCGGGCAAAGCGGGACAAACTGGGCCATCTGATACCGGCGGACGAAAAGGTTGCGAATTAGAACGGCCTTGGTTCGAGGTCACACACCTTCCCACTATTTAATCGAATACGATGCGTGAAACGTACGGACGCTTCAAAGTTGAAGACCGCCGCTTCGCACTGGCCGTCAGCCGGACAAACGAGCTGGTGACGCGGCAGTTGCTGGCTGGGGCGGTTGACTGTCTGCGCCAGCATGGAGCCAGCGACGAACAGATCGACATCTACTGGGTACCAGGTGCATGGGAGTTGGCTCCGTTGGTCGAGCGCCTGGCCCGCAGCGACCGGCATGCAGCGATCGTCGCGCTGGGTGCACTGATCAGGGGTGCCACGCCCCATTTTGACTATCTAGCGGCGGCTGCAACTCAGCGTCTGGCCTATGTCGCGACCCATTCGAATTGCTATGTGTCATTGGGCGTTCTGACGGCAGACACAATGGAGCAGGCGCTGGAGCGCGCAGGAAGCAAGGCCGGCAACCACGGCTGGAAAGCGGTGCTGGCTGCTATTGAAATGGCCGATCTTCTTGACCAGGTGGATGGGGAGTCGGACTAAAGCCAGAGCCCGGGCACTACAGATCCTCTACGCGTGGGAAATGCGGGGTGGTAGCGAGTCGCTGCGCGCGGTAGATGAGGGGATCTCCTTTCCGGATCGACGGGCGCCAGGCCGCGATGTGCAGCGCTACACGGAGCGGCTCCTGGTTGCGATCGAGCAGCATCGCGGCCAGCTCGACTCGCGCATCGAGGAACTGGCAGAGAACTGGCGCCTTTCCAGAATGACCGCCGTCGATCGCAACATCCTCCGGATTGCTGCGGCGGAGATGATCTTCCTCGACGAGATTCCGCTACGTGTCTCACTCCAGGAAGCCATTCGTCTGGCCGAGTGGTTTGGCAGCGAAGAGAGCCGCCGCTTCATCAATGGAGTTCTGGACGGTTTGCTCCGCGAATTGGAGCCCGGGCCACTGACAGATGCCGGATGAGCGTGAACGGCCTGAATCTGCTGGTCGTCAATTGGCAGGACTCGACGAACCCGCAAGCAGGTGGGGCGGAGGTGCACCTGCATGAAATCTTTAGCAGGTTGGTGAAACGTGGCCATCAGGTCACGCTGCTTTGTTCGGGCTGGCCGGGCGCGGCCTTGCAAGACGACGTTGATGGGATAAGAGTCCACCGCGTGGGGGGCCGCCACTCTTTCACGTTTCTTGCACTGCTTCACTATCGGCGGCACCTTCGGGATGCGGGGTTCGACTTGGTCGTCGAAGACATCAACAAGATTCCCCTTTATTGCCCACTTTGGGTTCGGGCGCCAGTCGTGGCCTTGGTGCCTCACCTGTTTGGCGCCACTGCGTTTCGTGAGGCAACCCTGCCGTTTGCCACCGCGGTATGGTTGGCAGAACGGCCCGTGCCGCATTTCTACGCAACGGCACCTTTCCATGTCATCTCCGATTCCACGGCCAACGATCTGGTCGAGCGCGGGGTTCCCAAAGCCAACATCCGGGTGATACGTCCCGGGATCGATCCGTCTCGCTATTATCCGGACGCCGGCGTGCAGCCGTTTGCTGAGCCCACCTTCGTCTACATCGGGAGGCTAAAACGCTACAAGGGTCTGGAGGTCGTGATCGAGGCGCTGGCGGAGCTGGCCGGGCTCGGGTTCGTGGCCCGGCTCATCATCGCTGGAAAGGGCGATCATGAGGTCGATCTCCGCGCCTATGCCGAGGCCCGAGCCCCCGGACTAGTGGAGTTTCGTGGGTTCGTCTCTGAGGATGAAAAGGTGACCCTATTGCGCAAAGGCTGGGCTACGGTGTACCCATCACCTAAGGAGGGCTGGGGCCTTACCAACGTCGAGGCGGCGGCCTGCGGCACTCCGGCCCTGGCTTCCGATTCGCCGGGGCTGCGGGAATCAGTGGAGGATGGTGGCAGCGGCCTGCTGGTGCGCCACGGCGATATTGCGGCTTGGGTAAGGGCACTTCGCCGGGTCGTCGAGGACGGCGGCCTGCGTCGGCGGCTACGCGCTGGGGCCCTGCGGTTTGCCGGCGCGTTCAGCTGGGAACGGACGGCGGATGAGACGGAAACCCACCTACGAGATGTTCACCAACGCTCAAGACAGAGCCAAACCCATCACAACACTTTAACTTCAATGTCGGAGGCGACATGAAGATCTCCATGACCGCTCGACATTTCGAGCTCAACGAAACGTTGCGTCAATACGTAGAAAGCCGGCTCTCGGGTTTGGAGCGCTATAACCCGCGGGCGTCGCGCGTTGAGATCACGCTGACTGAGGAGAAACGAGAAAAACGCGCCGAGGCACGTGCAGCCGTTGACGGTGACATAGATATCCATGCAGAGGCTACAGCGGAGGACTTTAGATCCGCCGTTAACAAACTATCGGATAAACTGGCGCGCCAGCTGAAGCGGCGTCGGGATCGACGTACAGACCACCAGGCGCCGCGGCTGGGAGAGGAGATTGAGCCAGAGGAAGCCCTGGAGGGCGGCGAATTGTGAGCTTGACGGTTCGCGACCTGCTCGAGCTGCGCGGCGAAAGCCTGCGTCTGCGACTGGCAACCCAGGACGGGCTGGCGCTGGACCGGGCCATCGAAGAAGCGGAGATATCGAGTCCGGGATTGGCCCTTACAGGATTCACTGAGCGGTACGCCGGCGGTCGGATCCAGGTGCTGGGTGAGACAGAGATCTCCTATCTCAATTCACTTGGCCCAGAGGAGCAGCGGCGAGCGGTAGAGGCGGTCCTATCGTTCGCTTTGCCATGTGTGATCGTAACGAAAAACCTCGCGCTACCGCCCGGCCTACTGGCTGCTGCGCAGCGCTTGGGTGTTCCGGTGTTGGTCAGTGAGCTGAAGACGGCGGAGTTCTACCGCAGGATAAACCCTTTTCTCAACGAGCTGTTTGCGCCGAACACACACGTGCACGGCTCACTGGCCGACGTCTATGGTGTGGGGTTGCTGTTCATCGGTCGCAGCGGTATCGGCAAGAGCGAATGCGTGCTCGACCTCGTTGAACGCGGGCACCGCTTGGTGGCCGATGATGTCGTGCATATCACGCGTAAGGGCCATGACGTATTGATCGGACGCGGTCACGAATTAGCGCGCCATCACATGGAGATTCGCGGCATTGGGATCATCGATGTACGCGCGCTGTTCGGGATCCGGGCGATCCGTCAGCAAAAACGCATTGAGGTGGTCGTGCAGCTGGTCGAGTGGCAGCAACATGATGCCTATGATAGGACGGGTCTCGACTTAGACCACACGTCGATCCTCGATGTGCCGATTCGCAGAGTGTCCGTACCCCTCAATCCGGGAAAGAACATCACGGTCATTTCGGAAGTCGTAGCCATGAACCACTTGCTGCGGTACTCGGGCGTTGATTCGGCGGCGGAGTTCGATGCGCGGCTGCGAGACGCCATGGCACCTGTGCGCGAGTACCTCGAAGAGGACTATGAGTGAGGAAACAATTCAGGGCATTCTCGTAGGCCACGGGAAACTCGCCGCCGGGATGATCGATGCGGTGCAGGAGATTACCGGTATCCGAGAGGGTCTGCTGCCGCTCGATAACCAGAGCCTGACGCCAGAAGCGCTGGAGGCGCGGTTGGCTGAGCTTGCTGGCAGCGGCCCGGTCGTCGTCTTCGTCGACTTGCCCAGTGGCAGTTGTGCGTTCGCCGCGCGGCGCCTCAAGCACCAGCGCCCTCAAATGGCGATCGTCTGCGGAGTCAACCTGCCTCTGTTGCTCGACTTCATCTTCCACCGGACGCTGTCGCTCGATGAGGTCGTCAAGCGGTTGAAGTCCCACGTAGGTGTCTCGATAGAGTTCTCAACGGATGCCGATTCTTCTGTGCCGCGTCGATGACCGTCTGATCCACGGTCAGGTCGTGGTTGGATGGGGGGCGCGGCTCGGCCTCGACTACATCGTCGTCGTCGATGACGGCCTGGCCGCCAGCCCGTGGGAGCAAGATCTCTATCGCGCCGGGCTCCCCGATTCGATCGAGGCGCACTTCACCGATGTAGATGAAGCTGCCGACCTGATTCCAAGTTGGGTCGCCGAAGCGAAGAGCGGATTCATCTTGACGCGCGATATCCAAACGATGCGTCGATTGGCCGAACGGGGTGTACTGAGCGATATCGAAGTCAATCTGGGCGGTCTGCACGCAGCGCCAAAACGCCAGCGGGTGCTTCCTTATCTGTTCCTGAGCGACGATGATCTCAAGGAACTGGAGCGGCTGAACCGCGCCGCGGTGCAGGTCAACGCACAAGATGTTCCCAGCGCGCGCAAAGTCACTCTCGACGACATTCTCAATTTGAGGTCGCGGTAAAACTGGAACTGACAACGCTTCTCGGGCTTGCCCTACTGGGTGGACTCACGGGCGTAGATGCGGTGTCCTGCGTCCAGGCGATGATCTCGCGTCCAATCGTCGCAGGTCCCGTTGCCGGTGCTCTCGTTGGAGATCCCATCGCGGGTATGTGGGTCGGCGCGCTGCTGGAGATCGTTAGTCTCAGTCAGCTGCCGATCGGTGCGGCTCGCAGTTGGGAAACAGGTCCGGCCAGCGTCGCGGCAGTCAGCTTGATGGCCGCCGGCCCCGGTGGACCCAGCCTGCTGGTCATCGCGGGCGCCTATGGCGTTGCCCTGGCTTGGATCGGAGGCTGGACGGTACACGGGCTTCGCCACCTGAACTCGCGCTTGGTAGCCGGTGGGCGCCGCGAGGCCTATTCGGCGCTGGAATTGTCTCTCCGACACCTCTTAGCGCTGGGCCTCGATTTCGCGCGAGCCGCCCTCTTCACCCTGGCGGCTGTGGCCGTGGCCGGACGGGTTGTCCCTGACTTGCAAGTGGACGCGGGAGCGTTTGCCGCTGTCTTACTGCTGGTTGTGGCTGGCCTGGCGCTTGGGGTCGATCTACGCATGATGGCGCGCAGCCGCCGCACGTGGCTTGCCTTCGCGGCCAGCGCTGTGGTGAGTGGGCTGATTACGGTATGGCTGTTCTAGGACGCGGCAAGGCAATCGGGCTTGTCCTGCGAAGTCTGTTGGTTCAGGGCTCTTGGAATTACCGGACCATGCAGGGAGCAGGTCTGGGTTACGCCTTGCTACCCGTGCTCCGGTCGCTGCATCGCGATGCGGGAGCTTCGCTGAAAGAGGCACTAAGTCGACACAGCGGTTTCTTCAACTCCCACCCGTACCTGTCCACCGTCGCGATCGCCGCCCTGGCACGGATGGAGTTGGAGTCGATCGATGCGGTCCAGATCGAGCGCTTCAAGGTGGCCATCGTCAGCCCGCTGGGCACCCTCGGCGACCGCTTGGTCTGGGCACGCTGGCGGCCCATCTGCGCGCTGGCGGCGTTGTGGCTGTTTCTGGCCGGAGCGGCCTGGTGGGTGGCCGTCGCCGCCTTTCTGTTGCTCTACAACGCCTTGAACCTGGGGTTACGGATTTGGGGGCTGCGGCTAGGCTGGCGCGAGGGGCTCGAGGTCGGAGGCGCCCTGCTAGGATCGCCTTTGCGGCGGCTGCCCGATCGGCTTACGATACCGCTCGCAGTAGTGAGTGGGGGTGTGCTACCCCCTTTGGCGCTGGAGTTGGGCAGTTCGACAGGCGCCGGGCCGCTCTCCACGATCGCAGTCGCCCTCGCCCTCGCCGCCGTTGGAATCTGGCGTCCGGCTGTTGCGGGCCGCTTGGCAGTCCTCGGCCTCCTAGTTGGGTCGCTCGTCTTGGTCGCTCTAGGGCACTCCGTATGGTGAGCGTGGAGAATCAGGATTACGCAGAGAATGTTACCATCGCCAACGCCTATGGCTTACACGCACGGCCGGCGGCGGAGTTCGTCAAGCTGGCGAGTAAGTTCGAGGCCGATGTTCTGGTTTCGAAAGACGCGCTCGAGGTCAACGGCAAGAGCATCATGGGCGTGATGATGCTCGCCGCCGAAAAAGGCTCGACGATCCGAATTCGCGCACAAGGTACTGACGCGCAACAGGCTGTCGCGGCATTGGTACGCCTGGTGGCCGATGGGTTTGGGGAGGATTAGCAGACTTGAGTGAGACCGTACAAGGAATCCCGGCGGCCCCGGGGATCGTAATCGGACCTGCCTACGTTGCGCACTGGCCGAGGCTGGACGTGCCTCATGCCACCGTCCCAGCCGATCTGGTGGAGTCCGAACTGGCGCGCTTCGAGGAAGCCTGCGAGCGG
>JBFJOD010000067.1:0-18079 GCA_041617795.1 Gemmatimonadota bacterium
CGATTCGCCAGAGCTCACCGGGTTCGCTGGCAGACTGCCGCACCGCGAATATCACGGTCCCGGACTTCACAGCGTCAAAAGCGCCGAAGTCGTACGTGCCGCTGGTCACTGGCATGATGCTGCCGTCCCGGCTCAGCGCGAATAGATGCGTCTGAGTTCCCACTGCGGCACTGAACAACAGGTCGCCGTCCGCGGGCCAAATGTGAGTGATTACCGACCGGTCGAACGAAGCGGTCAGGTTCGTGGGCGCGCCGCCGGCGGCAGCTACGCTGAAGATCTCGATCTGTGAATTCGGGTGGTCGGGGTCCTGTGGAGCACGGAAAGCCAGGGAGCGGCCGTCGGCCGACCATACGGGCGATAGCTTGGGGCCTGGCCGCGTTGTCAGCCTGGTGGAGGTACCAGTGCCGAGATCGAGGGCGAAAAGATCGATACTCGTCGCGTCGTGTTGCTCGCCGTTCGGGTTCGAGGTAAAGGCGATTCTCTCACCGTCCGGGCTCACCGCCAGTTCGCGGAGACCGGGACCGCCGCGCCAGACTCGCTCCGCGTTGCCGCCCACGGTCTGCACTCTCCAGATCTCGCTGGCCTTCGTCGCTTGGTCGTGCGTGAGGGCATAGATCGTTCCGCCGGGCCCCCAATCGAAGTCCGACGGCTGGGCATTGAGCCCCGTGACGGGAACGGGTGCGCTGTCACGGGAAACTTGCAGGATCCAGAGCTTGACCGCGGCATCCTGTCCGGCTGCCGTGCCGAGGAAGGCCAGCCACTCAGCTTCGGGCGACCAGCGCGGTGCGCGTGCGTCGGCAACGCGGGGCGCTATCGCCCTGGGTCCACGCTTCGAATCCCAGAGATACAGTTCCGTTCGATATGTGTCACCCTGCGAATCGGCGCTCGTTACTGTGAAGGCAGCTGCGCTGCCGTCGGCTGAAACCGCGACAGCGGCCAGCTTCTTCAGTTGCAGGTACCCCTCGATGGTGACGGGTGTCGCGCCAGCTTGCGGCCCCTGCAGGGCTAGGAGAAGAATTAACGGAAACGGCATAGAGTACAGAGGGCTAGTGGCGGCTGCCGACAATGGAATCCTGCGTGACTGGGCTTCGAGCGTCGTCAACGATTTCACCGGCGAGGTAGAGCCAGCCGGCCCCGGCGATGGCCCATAAAGTAAAGGCGGCGACGCCCGCGATGATGGCGTTCTTCCAGGTGAAGATCTGGCGAATCCGACTCTTGTCGCCTGAGATATCCTCAGGTGACGGTGGCTCATCGAGCGTGCGCGCACCGCTGTGGTGGTGAGCCAACGAAGGGACACCGCCCTGCACGTAGGATGTAAGCATGACTACCGGCAGGCCGATGATCAGCAGCGCGATCGCCAAGTCGCTGAACCAGGCTGGCAGATCGCGTCGTAGCGCCACCTCCGAGCTGACTCTGAAAGTAACGGATGCGGAGACGACATAGATTATGAACGTCTGCCAGAGGAAGCGACGATGGATCAGTGCTAGAAGGGCCAAGAGGCGGCCCACATGTACCTCCACGTCGAGAGCTGTGGTCGATTTCGTTGCGTTTACCGAGAGCAGTCGTTCGGCCTCGGCAACTGACGGCTAAAGATGCGGGAGGCGAGGCGTTGAATCAATGATCACGTCCGGCTTCACGGTTCCAACGACGCGTTGTACGTGAGCATGAACTCGAGGAACTCCGATACTTCGACCATATTCTTTCCAATGAAGCGAATACTGTGAGAGTCCGTGCGCTCGACGATTGACAGATAGCTTAGCACTTCCGCGGGGCGATAGTTCTTGAACGTGACATCCAATGTAACTGGAGTGTCGAGCACGTACGGTCGAAACTCTTTGATTCGACTGACGGCCGTCCTCGCCTTCTCGCGAATAAGATCGTTGGCCGCCGCGGGCATCAGTGTCCTGGCGGAATGGAATCCGTACGCCCACTTGACCACCGCGCCATCGATCTGGCCGAGCAGGGAGCGTGCCTCCGCGACGATCGCATCATCGCCCGAGATCATGATCACCGGGACGCCGAAGTGTCCGGCTATGGCTGCGTTGATACCGGCTTCCGGAACCGACACGCCGTTTAGCTTGACGTCGGCCAGCCGGGCACTGGAGAGCGTATGGGCACGCACACCTTCCGGATTGCTGGTGCCGGTGTGGTAGCCGATGAATATCGCGCCATCAAAACTCTCGTCGATGCCCTGCATCATCATCAAAGGGCGCGGCCAGGAACGTATCAGCGTTACGTCCTGTGGCAGCTTGTCCATTATCAGGTTCTGCCCGTTGCCGTGCGAATCGCTAATGACGATCTCTGTAGCCCCTGCCGCACGGGCACCCGCGATGGCCGCGTTGACCTCCGCCGTCATCAACTCGCGGGCCTGCGCGTAATCGAAGCCCGAAGGGCCAAGTTGCTCGCTCGTTACGACGCCGACCACGCCTTCCATGTCCGCCGAGATGTAGATCTTCATCTTGCTTTGAGCTTCGAGTGGGCCGTTGCCGGTCAGGAAGATCATAACGATGAGTAATAGGACATTTCGTCTCATCGGGCTTCTCACAAGTTGATGGAGAATGATCGCTACTCAACTACGATGTGCACTTCGTCTGCCTGGCCATTTCGTGCGACGGCGCGAATGGTATGTTCGCCAGGCTCGAGGCGCCAGCGCTGTGCGGCGATCTCGACGCCGTCCGCCCACCAGCGGATCGCCTCAGCCTCGGCGCCTGCCGCGCGAAGAGCGATAGTCGCATAGCGAGCTTCAACGTCCGGCGGCAGTCTATAACGGTCACCATTCCGTGGCGAAATGATATAGAAGCGTGTGGCGGCCGAAAAGGCTGCGCGGGCATCTCGCAGGCCAGCCGCTGCAACCATCATCTCTTCATCAGCTTCAAGCTTGTCTAGCCATTCGACGTACTCCGCCGGAACGCTCAGCCTACCACTGTAGTGCCAATCGCACTCAGCCTGCGGAGCCCGGCCAGGGGCGAACCATTCTACGACTCGCGGGCACTCCGGGTTCGCGGCAAGGCCCGAGAGCCGGCACACCGGAGCCGGTATCAGGCCTGCTTCAGCGGGAGTCGGTAGGCTTCCGGGGCCATAGCGGCGGGCCGTGATCAGCAGCGCTCGCTGCAACAGCGGGCCGGCGCCGCTGATTCCGCTAAGGGCGGCCATCGGTCGCCCGCTGAAGTTGCCAACCCACACCGCCACGGTAAACGTGCCGGTGGCGGCGACTGCCCAGTTGTCCGTGAAGCGACGGCTCGTTCCGGTCTTGGCTGCGGTGGGGAACGGCAGGTCGAAAGGCGTTGTGGTGCCAAAAGAGGGGATACGAGCGACGCGATCACTCAGGATGTCGAGGACGAGATACGCTGCCTCCTCGGATAGGAAGCGGGATTCGCCGGCGATATCGGTAGTCGCCTGGTCGGGGACCTCGCTGCGCCAGCTGAAGGGCCGCCATATGCCGCCGTTGACGAGCCCCCGGTAGGCGTTGGCAAGCTCCAGCAGCGTCACGTCGCCGTTGCCCAGCGCCAGACCGATACCGTAGTGCTCGGCGCTGTGCTCCAAGGAGGCGAAACCCGCCGACCGCAGAGTATTCAGAACGGAGGTGGGTCCGAGTTGCTCCGCCAAATCGACGGCCGGGACGTTATAAGAACTGGCCAGCGCCTCGCGCACTCGCACCGGCCCGCGGAAGCGGCGATCATAGTTGCGCGGACTATAGGCGCCGCTCGGCGTGGAATAGGTCCGCGGGACGTCCGGCAGGATCGAAGCCGCGCTGTATCCACGATCGAAGGCCAATCCGTAGAGGAACGGCTTGAGGGCGGATCCCGGCTGACGGCGTGATACGACCATGTCGACCTGGCCGGCGGTGTCGGCCCAGAAATCGGGCGAGCCCACCCAGGCCAGAATCCCACCGGTCTCGTTGTCGAGCACGATTGCAGCGGCGTGTTGCACGCGGCGGTCCGCCAGGACGCTCACGGTGTGGCGGACATCAGCCTCTAAGGCCGTCTGCAGATCTAGGTCCAACGACGTTCGCAGGATTCCGTGAGGCGGCGCGCCCGCAGCTTCGACCCATTGGAGGACCCGGGTTGTGAAATGGGGAGCGGCGAACGGGTTTCCCAAACCCCGAGTCATAAGAGGTTCCTCGAGGGCGCGGCTGATATCCTGAGGGTCCGCATAACCGAACTGGAGCAGTCGCGCCAGCACCATGGCGCGGCGCTGCGAAGCCCGGTCCGGTGCGACGAGTGGGTTGTCGTGCGAGGGCGCGTGAGCCAGTGCGGCTAGCAAGGCCGCCTGACCTAGGCTGACGTCTTGGGCGGAAGCGCCGAAGTAAAGCGCAGCGGCGGCGCTGACACCGACCGTACCCTGCCCGAGTGCCAAACGGTTGAGGTAGGTCTCGAGGATCGACTGCTTGTCGAGGTGTGCCTCTAATCGCAGCGCCCAGAGAGTCTGGCGCAGCTTGCCGGTCCAGCTTCGCGGTATCGACCTCAGGAGCCGCGCTGTCTGCATCGTGATCGTGGAAGCGCCGGATACGACGCGACCGGACCGCAGGTTATCGCGCAGTGCCCGGCCCACGGCGCGCAGGTCCACACCAGAGTGGTCGAAGAACCTCTCGTCCTCCGTTGCGATGAAGGCGCGCAAGATATCGGGGTCGATTTCGGCGAGCGCGATCCAACCGCCGCGACTACCATCGGGCGCTCGCGTTGTACGAAGGGTTCGGCCGTGCCGGTCCTGGAGCGTGACGGTCGGTATCGGGCCGGGCTGGGTCAGCTCAGACGGCAGCGGCCAGCTGATCCAAATGACGGTCAACAGGAAAGCGGCGACGCTGAGCGTCGCCAGCGAGGTCATCGCGGTACGCACCGAGATTCGGGTCATCGCTCCTCGGTCGCCACGGTGAAGGCGCCGCCTTCGCTGCGGCCGTTCACACCGGGGTTGTACATCTCCTCGGCATGGGCCGGTGCTTTGACGAAGCGGCCGGGAGTCGTTGCCCGCGCTATGTAGCTGGTGTAGTAGGTGCCCGGCCAGAGCACGGTCGCGTAGTAGACCACCCGATCATCACGCATCTCCTTGTGATCGAAAGGCGACCAGCGGCCGTAGTCCCAGCTGCCGTAGTACCAGGTCGTCTCGAGTTCGCCGTCCTCCTGGCCGGCGTCCTCTGCTTCGGGTAGAGCGCCTACCGTCTTCAGGCTCAGGTCGACCGCTTCGAGTCCGGCGGGTAGCGGATCATCCAGCACCACGAACTGCCGTTCGTTGGGAACGGTGATTCGCAACTTGACGCGAATCAGCTCGCCTTCGGCGGCGCTGACGATCGGTGTAGGAGCGTCGTACTTCTCATACCAGCGCTCGACCTCGATGCCTTGTTGGCTGGGGCGAACCGGTGGCTCGAGCGGCACTTCCTGAATGGTCAAGAAGTAGTAGACCGGCGCTCCGGGATCGAGCGCATCGAGCGTGACTCGCAGCGCGCGTTTGCCGGATACCTCCGCTTCCAGCAAGCCGCTGAGCTCGGTCGATGTCTCGTAAGGTGCTGCGCCCGTCGCGATGGATTCATCGATCACGCGGTCGGGCCGACTTAGGCGAACTCGGCGGTCACCGGCCTCCTGACGCACCTGTTCGTATTGTAGCAGAGCGAGCACGGCAAACGCATAGTCCTGAGTGTTCCAGGGGCGGGCTGCTTCCTGGCGGCCTTGCTGGATGAGCGTTTCGATCAGCGGCCCAACCAGAGGGTGATCGGGCTCGATGGCCAGCGTCGCGGTGAGCAGCTGGGCGGTGGGCCGGGTGAACGAGCGGAAATAGAACTCGCGGCGCCGAGCGGCTTCCGGAAGGACCGCGCGCCGCCCTTCGACGGCGACCTCGGCCCAAGCGGGTTCGAGGATGTCGCGGGCGCGGCGGCCAGCCCGATCCGAAAGGACCTCTGCCAGGCGAACGCGGTCCTCCCACGCCAGCTGTGCGGCATCGCGGGAAAGGGAGTTCTCGGTCGGCAGATCGGGGCGGCCGAGCCGGCGCAGCAGATCGACAGCGGCGACGGCATCGGCGAGCGTGAGGCTCTGGTCATCGCGGTACCAGCGATAGAGTGGCGACCTGATCAACTCACGCTCGCGAAGGCTGGCTTGCAGGTAATCGCCGAGACGCGTGAGCAGGGAATCGTTCACGGAGACGCCCGCAGCGCGGGCCTCCAAGAGGACGCGACCGGCATAGGCGCTAAACCAGGGATTACTCCAGCCGTCCGAGCTCCAGTAACCGATGGCGCCGTCGGCGCGTTGCCGACGCGCGAGGATCGCGACGGCTTCCTCGATCTCCGCTTTGGGATCACCGCTCAATAACGTGTCGCCCATCTGATTCTCGGCACGGTAAAGTGCGATGAGCGGCAGCGCGGCGCTGGCAATCTGCTCGGAGCAATAGTAGGGATAGATCTCGAGTTGGCGCCGGGCGCCGCGGACGATCGATATCGTCGAGCCGCCGTAATTAATGATCAGGCGCGAGCGCTCGGGGTCGATATCCGCCGGGAGGTTGAACTCGGCGATATCGCTGTCCCAGAGCACGCCAGCGATTGTGTGGGCGCGTGGGTAGTAAGGGGGACGGATCTTCAATCGCTTCTGTACGGCATCGGCTTCGCCCGCGCCGGTGACCTTGAATCGGAAGGTGGCGCTGTCGCCGGAAACGCCGCGGAAGCGGAAGCGCGCTTCGCGCCCGCGGCCGGCCTCTAAAGTCGTGGACAGGCGGCTGCGGTCGAGCAGCTGAACTCCCTCTGTTTCGGCTTCGACGGTGACATTGGGCGTTCCGCCCAGACGGTGATTGACGACGACGCCAGCGGAAAATTCATCACCCTCGCGGATGAAGCGCGGCAGTGCGGGACGCGCGAGTAGTGGTCGCGTCACCAGCAGAGACGATTCGCCGCTACCGTACCTGTCGCCCTCGGTGACGGCCACCGCCATCAGCCGGAAAGTCGTCAGGTTGTCGGGTAGCTTCGCGCGTGCCAGCGCGCGTCCGCTGGCATCGGTGATGACCGATCCTAGGAAGAAGGCCGTGTAGCGGAAGTCGGATCGCAAGATGCCTGCGACGTCCATGCCGCCGCCACCGCCCGGTTCACCCTTGGCGACCATCTGATCTGCCGCGACCTGCTCGGCTACGGAGACCAGGTTGCTGGACAGGCGAACGCCCAGGCCACGCGCGGCGTAGAGCAGGTCGATGGGATCGGGTGTCTGGTATCCGGTCAGGGCAAGGACGCCTTCGTCCACCGCCCAGAGGGTCACTTCGCTTTGCCGCCCGCCCCCGCGCGCGTCGCTGACGCGGATCTCGACCCGCGCAGTGTCACCGGGTCGATACTCGTCTTGCAGTGGCCGAACATCGACAGCCAGCCGTTTGACCTCGGGTGTAACGCGGAGCTCCGCATAGCCGACGCGGATGGTGGGGCGGCCGGGATCGTCGGGGGGTCCCGGCGGCGCGCTGCGTCCGCGCACGACGATGATCGAGACGAAGGCATTGGGAGCATGCGCCTCTGTGATCGGGAACTTGAGCGTGGTGGCACCCTGCGTGATACGGAGCCGCCGTTCTTCGATTATCCCTTCACGCTCCAACGTGATCCACGCTTCCGCATCCGTGAACGGTGAGGCGAAGAGGACGGTGGCCGTGTCGCCGACCTCGTAACGGTCCTTATCGGGGATCACGTCCATCTTGAAGCGGCTATCGTCGTACCACGGTACGAAGTCCGGACCGGTGGCCCAGCGGTAGAAGCTCGTTGCCGCCCTGCGCCCTCCCGCGTCTTTTGCGCTGAAGCTGACCAAGTAAGAGCCGCCGGCTGGCGGTGTGAATTGGCAGGGCACAGGCTGTGCCGCGCTGGTCAGGTTGCAGCTGGCGATCGTGTCCGTCACCCACTCTCCGACCAATTCGGTGTAGCCGCCGCGCTCTCTCCGTACCTGGTGCCACTCGCGTCTTACGATCGTACCCTCGATCGCTACACCGGCCAGCCGCTCGCCGTCGGGGCGGACAGTGATGATGCTGACGGTTTGTGGCTCGCCCGCCGTCCAGAAATAGGTCTCGCCCTCGGGCTTGGCACCTATATAGAAGTCAGCCGGGTGGACCGTCAGTGATCTTGACCCCGAGACGGTCTGCCGGTTGATGTCGGTTACGGTCGCCTCGACCGTCGCGGTCGCCGGTAGACCGCTGGGTGGTGCCGGGAGCTTGAGGGCCACAGCGAAGTGTCCGCCGCTGTCGAGTGTGTCAGCGCCTTGGTCGATCACCGTTGCCGTGGCGCCGCTGTCATAGAACTCCCACCAGCGGCCTCGCTCACCCAGATAGAAGCCATCGGTATTGGGGACGCTGAATCGCCAGAGCGGAAAAGGCTGTTGACGCGCGACCCAGGTCAGTGCCGCGCGGCTCATGGGCGCGCCGAAGAGGTAGCGACCGCTAACAGCGATGTGGATGGAATCTCCAGCGAAGAGCTCGCGGTCTTCCGCCGTGACATCTACCAAGAACTCGGGTGGCCGGTACTCGGCCACCTGGTAGAGGGAACCATTGACGCGTTCCCAACGGCCACCGTCTTTAAGCTGCACCTCGACGGCATAGCGGCCGAGCGGCAGGTCGAGGGGCAGATCGAAACGCTGCTCGGCGGTGCCGAAGCGGCTGAGGGCAACGATGGTGTCCCTAATCACGCCGTCCTCGCGATCTCGGAACACCCAGCGCACGGAGTCAGAAGCCGCCGGCACTGTAAGTGCCCCCAGCGATCCACGCCGCACGATCGCCTTCACGTGCACCGATTCACCGGGTCGGTAGATATCGCGCTCCGTGAAGACAGCGGCAGCGCGTGGTTTTCTCGCGTCGCCCCAGGCGCCACGTATGTTGAACTGCCAGGGCGCCAGGTAGTCCTCGAAGGCGCTGAGCCCGACCACGGCGCGGTCGTCTTCCTGCGTTGCGGCGACGTAGCCTTGGAAGTCGTACCAGCCGCCGGAGCCTTCGAGCCGCAAACTGGGGAATCTCGCGATTCCGTCGGCGCCGGTCTCCGCTTCGGCCCGGGCCTGACCCTTGCTGTCGTAAGCGATGACCTTGACGCCGGGGCGCGGCGCTCCGTCGCCGACGCCGGTGACCCAGACGGCGCCCTCCGCGCTGCCGAATCGGGCATGTACCCCCAGGTCGGTGACCTGCACGACCGTCACCGGATTGGCGCGTCGCCGGTTTTCCGCCAATTGCGGGCTGGTGACTCTAACGGCCAGCAACGTGCTGCTTCCGGGTCGTCTGGCATCCATCGCGGGAAGCCGCAGCCCCGTGACGAAGCGTTCGTCCTGGGCGCCTTTCACCGCGAAGGTCCGGCGCGCGGCGCCTGGTTCCATATTGTTCCACAGCTCGCGCCACTGCCACCAGTTAGAGCTAAGGAACTTCAGTTCGAGGGAATCAGGAACGCGAGCGACAATCGTCTCCAGCGAATCGACATTCAGGTGTTGCACCGCCAGCGTTCGCAGCCCGCGGCGCTCCACGAGCCAGCGGCCGCTGGCGTAGCTCACCGTCGGCGCGTATCCCGTGGTCGTGAAGGGCGCGACCCGGGCGCCACGAAAGGCCTGGCCGAAGATGTCGCTGATTTCCGCATCGACGATGACCGCGTAGGCCGTTCGTGGCCTCAATTCAGCCTCCAGGTTCCACTCGGCCAACACCGCTGTCGTGTCCCAGACGCTGAACTCCAGGTCCGGCGCGACGCGGACGTGCTGCATGACCTCCGACCCACGTACGGGAGTCGAGAATAACAGGCGTAGCGGTCCGGCCGGACACGACTTCAGCCCGGCACAATCGACGCCCCGCAACGTGAAGTCGCCGTAGGTTCGAAAGGCCCACCGAAAGTAATCGGCCTGAGGTGTGTCGATATCCTGACGAACCACGAGCGTGCCGCCACAGCCGCGGGGTAGCGGGCGCTCCGGCACCAGCTCAACGATCTTCAGCGCCTCGGGCATGCGCTGATACGGTGCGCGCGACTGGTGATAGCGGTAGTTCCAGGGATCGTCCTCCGCGAGAGCGCGTTGTCCGACTACTTCGAGGCGAATCGGAGTGGATTGGCAGGCTCGGTCGAACTCTAGGCGCGCCGAGGCGAGCAACGCCGAGATGACGTTGTCGTCGGCTGCCGCGGCGCCGAGCAATAGCTCGAAGCGCTGATCTGGGGCGAGGAACCGCGCCGTTTCTCGCTCGCTGGCGGGCTGACCGGTCAGGACCCGCGGCCCCTTGACCCGGAAAGAAAAGCGATAGGGATCCTTGAGGCGACTGCCGTCCATCGCCGCAAAGCTGTTAGAAATCGTCACGGTGTAAGTCGTCAGCGGCGCCAAAGGAGTGGCGGGGCGAAACCGCAGCGTCACCGGGTCACGCCAGTCCACGGCGCCGGGCACCGGCGGATCGATGGCGAAGATCGTCGCAGGATCGAGCGTTTCGCCCAAACCCGCGGCCACCGGCCGGTCAAAGGTCACCGTGATCACGGCGTTGGCCTCGGCCTGCTCGCGTGGCACCGCACGTAGAACGCCTAGCGGCTCCTGCGGGCTGGCCAGGTGAAGAGCGAGCGACACCAATACGGCGAGCGGCATGTTGAGCATCGATTGCCAACCTGTTGAGGTAGGAGCGGCGGGACGGAAAGTTAGGTGATCGGGTGGCACGAGGTCAATCAAACGCTGGACGGACGAGCCACGCAGGCCGGCGACCGCCGGCCCGATACAAAAGCGTTACATAGTGGTTACACGTTCTTCGTGCACTGAGATTAGGATAACGGGTAGTCTCTTGTAATCACTAACGACCCGGATATTGCGGTTGAGATTCTATATCCTCACGCCAAGACGCGTACGTCGGCTGACCCTCGCCGTGTTGATCGGCTTGCAGGCCGGCTGCGGTGGCCGCGACAGCGAGGGTGCGCTGGAAGGCGACGTGCACGTTGACGGATCCAGCACGGTCTACCCGATCACCGAGGCGGTAGTCGAGGAGTTCCTCGCTCGCCATCCCTTGATTCAGGTGGCTGTCGGCGTCTCGGGCACCGGTGGCGGATTCAAGAAGTTTTGTGCCGGAGAGGCCGAGTTGGCTGACGCCTCGAGAGAGATGAAGGCGAGCGAACTCGAGCGGTGTCGCGCCCACGGGGTTGAGCCTGTGGGCTATGAGATCGCGCTTGATGGGCTTTCCGTTCTGGCAAATCCGACAAACGCGTTCGCGTCGTGTTTGACGATAGATGAGCTCAAACGTATCTGGGAGCCTGGCAGCGAGATCAAAGTTTGGAGCCAAATCAGGCCGGGCTGGCCGGATCTGCGGCTGTCGCTTTACGGACCGGGGATCGATTCGGGATCGTTCGACTATTTCACCGAACACGTCGTTGGTGAGGAGGATGCCAGTCGCGCCGACTATGCGGCCAGCGAGGACGACAACGTGCTGGTACATGGGGTATCCGGCGACAGGGGCGCGCTGGGCTACTTTGGGCACGCTTACTATGTGGAAAGCTCTGAGATGCTGAAGCTGCTGGCGATCGACGCAGGTGATGGCTGCGTGCTGCCCACGCGCGAGACGATCGAGAGCGGTGATTATAGACCGCTGACGCGCCCGCTGTTCATCTACATCGATCGACGGACACTCGAGCGGCGCGACATCAGAGTGTTTGCCCGCTACTACTTCGAGAACGTCGGCCGCTTGGCTTCTGAGGTCGGCTACGTCCCGTTCCCGGCTGAGCACTACGTCCGCTTACTGGACGAGATTCCAAGATTAGACTCGTTGTCTAAGTGATGACGGATACAATTGCGGCAAGCCGTTCGCTTCCGGGCCATGGGTTAGCGCTCAGCAAGACGCGTCGGTTGAAAGAGCGCGGCATCCGTGGCATCCTGTTTGTCTGTGGGCTCGTCTCGATTCTCACCACGGCTGGGATTGTCATCGTCCTGGTCTGGGAATCGATCGGCTTCTTCCGTGACGTCTCCCCTTGGGAGTTTCTCACCGGTACCAAGTGGACGCCCCTATTCAAACCGCAAAACTTTGGGGTTCTACCGTTGGTTGCCGGTTCGCTACTTGTGGCGATCGGGGCTTCATTGATCGCGCTTCCGATTGGACTGGCGAGCGCGATCTATCTAGCCGAGTACGCGCCACGGCGAACACGCAAAGTGCTGAAGCCGATTCTCGAGATTCTAGCGGGTATTCCAACAGTCGTGTATGGCTACTTCGCGCTCACGTTCATCACGCCACTGATACGTGTCGTCTTTCCGGACACTGGAATTTTCAATGCAGCCAGTGCTGCTATCGTCGTCGGGATCATGATCGTACCGATGGTGGCATCGTTGTCGGAGGATGCGATATACGCGGTACCACGGCAGTTACGCGAAGCATCGTACGGGCTAGGCGCCACGAAGTACGAAACGGTGACACGTGTTGTCGTGCCTGCGGCGCTTTCGGGGATCGTCGCTTCCTTCATACTCGCTATATCGCGAGCGATTGGTGAGACAATGGCGGTGACGTTGGCGGCCGGCGCGACGCCGAAGCTGACACTGAACCCGCTAGAAAGCATCCAGACGATGACGGCGTATATCGTCCAGGTCAGCCTCGGGGACACGCCGTTCGGCACCATTGAGTACAAGACGATATTCGCTGTGGGTCTGCTGCTGTTCAGCATCACCCTGGCAATGAACATCTTCAGTCGGATGATCCTGCGGCGCTTTCGGGAGGTGTACGAATGAGTAACGCCACCTCCGCGATGACGGCACTCGAATTCGATCTGCGCCCGGAACGCCGACGGCTTTGGGGAACCATCTTCCTCTGGGTCTGTTTCGCCGCGACGGCGCTGGCCGTGGTAATGCTTGCCGTGTTGCTGATCGACATTCTGAGGCAAGGCGCGGCTCGGGTGTCTATGGATTTCCTGAACAGCTATCCGTCGAGATTTCCCGAACGAGCCGGCATCAAGTCGGCACTGTTCGGAACGATGTGGACGGTAGGCTTCACGGGTCTGATTTCATTCCCACTTGGCGTTGGGGCCGCGATATATCTGGAAGAATACGCGCCGCGGAACTGGCTGACGCGGGTGATCGAGACGAACATTGCTAACCTCGCCGGCGTGCCGTCCATCGTCTATGGAGTGCTGGGTCTAGCGGTTTTCGTGCGAGCGATGGGTTTGGGTCGGAGCGTATTGGCGGGCGCCGCGACGCTGGCGCTCCTCGTTCTACCGGTCGTGATCATCTCGTCACAAGAGGCGATTCGCGCCGTTCCACCGTCTATCCGCCAGGCCGGCCTAGGTATTGGAGCGACGCAGTGGCAGACGTTGCAACACCTAGTGTTGCCTATCGCGTTTCCAGGAATCTTGACCGGGATGATTCTGGCGCTGTCGAGAGCGATTGGGGAGACGGCACCGTTGATCATGATTGGCGCACTGACATTCATCGCCTTCACACCGAGCAGTCCGATGGATGAGTTTACCGTGTTGCCGATCCAGATCTTCAATTGGGCGGCCCGGCCGCAGGCCGGGTTTCACGAGATCGCGGCGGCAGGCATCATCGTGCTGCTGATTGCCTTGCTAACGATGAACGCGCTGGCGATCGTACTAAGAAACCGGCTTCAAAAGGACCTATGAGGCAAGCAGAGAATACAGTCGAGGCCACGATGGACAAGTTGGATCCGTTGGGTTTTGTTGAAGGGGAAGATCCGCGTCACATCATGGTCCATGACGATCCGGTGCTCGAGACGGAAAAACTGAGCATCTACTATGCGTCGGCCAAGACGATTCACGAGATTTCGATGACGATTCCGCGAAGGAAGATCACTGCGTTGATCGGGCCGTCGGGAAGTGGAAAGAGCACCTTGTTACGCGCATTCAACCGGATGAACGACGTGATCCCGATCGCCTGGTGTGAGGGGAACGTACTATTCAACGGCGAGAAACTGTACGCGCCGGAGGTCGACCCGGTCGAGGTGCGGCGGCGAATTGGCATGGTCTTCCAGAAGCCAAACCCTTTTCCCAAGTCGGTCTTCGATAATGTGGCTTTCGGCCTGCGAATCAATCGGTACAGGGGGGATATCGCGGAGCGGGTCGAGGCGGCCCTACACCGGGCGGCGCTCTGGGAAGAGGTTAAGGACAGACTTCAGGACAGCGCTCTGGGGTTGTCGGGAGGTCAGCAGCAGCGACTCTGCATCGCCAGGGCTCTGGCTGTCGAACCGGATGTGATTCTGATGGACGAGCCGGCGAGTGCCCTTGATCCGATCGCGACGGGTCGGATCGAGGATCTGATGCAGGAGATAAAAGAGAACTATACTATAGTGATCGTCACTCACAACATGCAGCAAGCGGCGCGGACGGCGGATTATACCGCGTTTATGAACCTGGGCCGCCTCATCGAATACGGTGAGACGCAGAAGATCTTCACTAACCCGGAGGATGAGCGAACCGAAGCCTACATCACCGGGCGCTTCGGCTAGGAGTTACATGATGCCGCGCACGCATTTCGAGGTACAGCTTGATGGGTTGACAGGCCGAGTCGTCGCCATGTCGCGATTGATCGAGGGGCTGATCGAGACATCGCTGGAAG
The DNA here is from genome assembly GCA_041617795.1 of Gemmatimonadota bacterium. Taxonomy (GTDB): domain Bacteria; phylum Gemmatimonadota; class Gemmatimonadetes; order Palauibacterales; family KS3-K002; genus JBFJOD01. The sequence goes on from JBFJOD010000067.1 coordinate 14,481, forward strand.
CTGTGAACGAGAAAGACATAGCGAAGGCTGACGCCGTCATAATGGGGGACCGTGAAATCGATGCGACTGAGATCGAAATCGAGGAAGCGTGCATCGAGCTGTTGGCCCGGCATCAGCCGATGGCTGGTGACCTGCGACGTCTTATCGCGATACTAAAAATCAACAATGACCTGGAGCGAATCGGCGATCACGCAGTGAACATCGCCGAGACGGCCGAGCTTTTGATTGGCCGCAATAGTGAGTGGTCGCTGCCCATCGAGCTGTCCGAAGCCGGTGGAATAGCACGGGGCATGCTGCGAGATGTGCTCGATTCCTTCGTTCAGCGGGACGCGGATAAGGCACGCGCCGTGTTGGAGCGGGATGATAGGGTCGATCAGTTGCACGAATCGCACCTGCGGTCGGCGATCACGCTGATGATGGAGTCGCCGGCGAGCATCGGTAATACGTTGTCCTTTGTACTCATCGGCCGCAATATCGAGCGGGTCGCCGATCTGGCTTGCAATATCGGCGAGGACGTTGTTTATCTAGTCCAGGGGAAGACGATACGGCACCCGGGAGTGCCGCAAGCGTAGAGATCTCGGCTGGCTAGACTTCGGTCCACGGCAGCCGGCGGCGCCCAGCCCCGGCTGTTTGGCTTTTTGGAGGGAGTGAACATGCAAGTCGATTGGGATAGTATCGGCGTCTACGCGATACCCGCGGGGGTCGCGCTCGCCGGGCTCGTCGTCGGTTTCATAGTGCGAAGGACGGCGATAGCGGCGCTTACGAAGATGGCTGCTGAAAGTCGCACCGTCGTCGACGACGTACTGCTTGCCGCGGTCCGCGGGCCCGTCGTCGTCTGGTTCCTGATCGCCGGTTTGTATGCGGCTTTACAGGTGACCGACCTGCCCTATCGGGTCATCCAGTTGATCGAGAAGATTCTGCTCATCCTGGTTATTCTCTCGGTGACCTGGGCGATCGCGCGCGTAACCGCGGCGGCCGTGGAGTCATTCGCGAAGCGTGCACCGGAAACGCTTCCCGGCGCTTCTTTGATCACGATTCTCGCGCGCATCGGTGTGATGGCGCTAGGCATCCTGGTAATTCTGCAGACGCTGGGGATCTCGATAACGCCAATCATCACGGCGCTGGGAGTCGGTGGCCTGGCTGTAGCGCTGGCGCTTCAAGATACGCTGGCTAACCTGTTCGCCGGGATCCACATACTGGTGTCGCGGCAGTTGAGACCCGGCGACTATGTGAAGCTGGCCTCCGGCGAGGAAGGATATGTAGTTGATGTAACCTGGCGTCAAACCACGATCCGGCAGTTACCCAACAACATCATCATCGTGCCCAATGCGCAGATCGCCTCGACGATTACCACCAATTATCACTTGCCCGAGGAAGAGCTATCTGTCTTGGTCCAAGTAGGTGTTGACTACGACAGCGATTTGGAGCATGTCGAGCGCGTCACGATCGATGTGGCAAGGGGAATTCTACGCGATGTTGAAGGTGGTGTGGCAAGCTTCGAACCGTTTATCCGTTATCACACGTTCAACGATTTCAGCATCGACTTCAGTGTCATACTCAGGGCTAAGGAATACGTCAACCAGTATCTTCTGAAGCACGAGTTCGTGAAGCGGCTCCACAAGCGGTATCAGGACGAAGGTATCGTCATCCCGTTCCCGATTCGCACGCTGGACTACAAGCAGGGAAAGCCCGGAGCCCTGGTGTCCTGAATCGGGCTGCTACGAGCCGGCTCGGTTAGCGTCGAGAACTTCTCGTACCTTGGTCGCCAACTCGGCCAGTGTCCACGGTTTGGCCAGGAAGGGAAGGCCGGGGTCGATCTTGGCGCTGACATCGCTGTCACCCGCGGTATACCCACTAGTGAAGAGAAAGGGTATGCCGATGCCGCGATCGCGGAGCGTGGCGTAAAGCGCGCGCCCTCCAAGCCTCGGCATCACGACGTCTGTCACAATCAGGTCGATCTTGCCCGCGTGCGCCTCGAGAACTTGAAGCGCTTCTACGCCGTCGGCAGCGAGGAGAACCTTGTAGCCTAGCTTCTCAAGACTGCGTTTCTCGGCAAGCCGCAGCGCAGATTCGTCTTCCGCCACCAGAATGGTCTCATCACCGCCACGAACTTCAGAATTGCTTTTGGGTGCTACCCTGGGCTGGGGAGATGTTGCGGCGATCGGCAAGTAGACTCGGACTGTTGTTCCAATGCCAAGCGCGCTTTCGACCTCGATCTCCCCGTCCATCTGCATCACTAGTCCGTACACGACCGCCATTCCCAGGCCCGTCCCTTCACCAAAGCGACGTGTGGTGAAGAACGGTTCGAACAGGCGGGCCCGCGTGTGTTCGTCCATCCCGCTGCCGGAATCGGTCACCTTCAGGCAAACGTACTCTCCCGGCACGGTCGCGCGTGTTCCTAGCCAGTCGCCGGCCTCCAGGTGCGTGGTCTGCAAGTCCATCCGCAGGGTACCGCCTTCAGGCATGGCGTTTCGGGCATTTGTCGCCAGGTTCATGATGATCTGTTCGACCGATCCGGCGCTGGCTAGCACGGTCGGAATGCTGGGTGGTGCATCAATCCGGATCTCGATGTGCTCGGGTAGCAATCGGCGCAAAGTGGGCTCGAAATCCGTGAGCAGTGAGCGGAGGTCCACGGGCTCGATCGTCAAGTCCTCGCGCCGACCAAAAGCGAGCAACTTCTGAATCAGGTTCTTACCCCGGGCCACCGCGGCCTGGACCTCCTTCGAATAGCCTGATGCCTCGGCGTCGGCTGCAGAAAGTTCGGCTGTGATCAGTTCTGTATTAGCCTGGATGACGGTGAGGAGATTGTTGAAATCGTGGGCGATGCCGCCAGCCAGCTGGCCGACCGCCTCCATCTTCTGCGCCTGCCGGAGCTGCGACTCCAGCATGATTCGCTCTGTAAGGTCACGCATCGTGCTGAGTAGCGACGGATTACCGTCATACTCGATGACGCGGGAAGAGACTTCTACCACAATGGAATGCCCATCCTTGTGGATCAGGCGGTACTGCGATGGATATTCATCGCTCTGTTCAAACAGGGCTCTCATGCGGGCTGCAGCTCGTTCGCGGTCATCTGGATGCAGAAGCTCGCTCACGCGCTTGCCGATCAGCTCTGCAATGGGATAACCGAGCATCGCGCTGGTCGCGGGATTGGCATAGAGGATTTCACCTTCCATGGATAGTACCCCAACGCCCTCCGGCACATGCTCCATTAGTGTGCGCAACCGTTCTTCGCTGGCTTGTAATGCAACTTCGGTCCTCTTGCGATCCGTGATGTCACGCTGAATAGCCAGAAACCCGATGATGCGTTGTTCACGGTCCAACACGGGGTTTGCTGACGCTTCGATCTGGACGAGTCGCCCGTCCTTCGTCTTATTTGTGATTTCGCTGGTCAGGGCTCTGCCGCTGAGCAGTGTGTTCCAGAGTCGCTCATAGAATTCGGTGGAATGCTGACCAGACTTCAGGATGCGTGGGGTGTGGCCGAGCACTTCAGATTCGCTATATCCGTAAACGCGCTCGAAGGTGGGATTCACATAGGTAATCTTTCCATCCGGGTCCGTTAGGAAGATGATCTCCCCGGACCGCTGAATGCCCAATTC
>JBFJOD010000068.1:0-17812 GCA_041617795.1 Gemmatimonadota bacterium
GTGAAGCTGCTGCGGGCGCTTCAGGAAGGAGAGATAAGGCGCGTCGGTGACAGCTCGTCGCGGAGGGTCGATGTTCGCATCATCGCGGCCACGGCCCGCGACCTGGAGCAGGAGGTGCGAGAGGGCAATTTCAGATCAGATTTATACTATCGCATCAACGTCGTGCGAATTCACTTGCCACCCCTGCGGCAACGTAACGAGGACATTCCCCCGCTGATCCGCTATTTCCTCGAGCGCTTCTCGAAACAGCTGAACATCAAAGTCAGCGGGTTTGAGCCGTCTACCATGAAGCTGCTGCTCGCTCACCCATGGTACGGGAACGTGCGCCAGCTAGAAAACGTGATCGAGCGTGCCATGGTTCTGGCGGAAGGGCCGAGCATTAAGCCGGAAGACCTTCCGGACTTCGTCCGCCATCCACAGGCAGGCATCGAGGGGCCGCTAGAGACTCTGCCGGTTGACGAGCTGTCGATCAAGAAACAAACAGCGGAACTCGAGCGCCGGCTGATTGGTCGGGCACTTCAGATCACCGACGGGAACCGCACCAAAGCCGCCGAGTTACTCGACCTGAGCTATCGCGCCTTACTCTACAAGATTCGCGACTACGGTTTGGACTGAGCCCTGGCTGGGCCGTGTTCCGGCGAAGCCGTTTGAGAACGGCCACCGAGTCTGGAAGCGGTCGCCCGCTGTTGATCATCGGTTGATTCCCCTCCGTTAATCTGTTTCGGAAAAACAGGGTTAAGTGATGACCGCCAGCTTCGCGGCGGCCTTGGGAGGGGATTATGCACGCGATCCAGAGGATGGCGCTGTCGGCGGCGGGGCGGCCGGACAGCCGGTCGCCTGCGGCCGGGAGCTCGCTGATGGAAATAGCTCTGGTGCTCGGAGCGTTAGGTGTGCTGGCGATGGTCGCGTTCCCCAGCCTGAGTCGCTCTCGGGCGAAGGTCGAGGTCGCGGCGGCGCGTCGCGCCTTCGCCGCGGCACAGGCCCTGGCTCGTCAGGTCGCCGCGCAGTACGGGCGGCTCAGCACACTTCACCTGGATCCGCAAGCCAACCGCTTTTGGATCACCATCGATACCAGCTCGATCGTCGGTGTCGAGGTCCTCGATACCGTGCAACCGGCTGTTGACCTGGGCGGTCGCTTTGCTGGAGTCGTGGTCGAAGGTGCGGCACGCAGACTCTGCTTCGACCCGCGCGGCCTGGCGACGGCCCGCGGCGACTGTGATCTGCCCAACGCCACGGTTGTGTTCAGATCCGGCGCGGTCGCCGACACCGTGACGATCTCGAGGTTGGGCAGGCTGCTGAAACGATGAGCCGGCCGCCACGCCGTCTGCGTTCCCAATGTGGAGTGACACTGGTCGAGCTGATCGTTGCGGCGGTCCTGCTGGCGGTTGGGATTCTCGGGCTCTCGGCCACAGCCGTCGTCGTCGCTCGAATGATCCAGGTTGCGCACCTGCACATGTATGTGAAGGCACGCGCAGAATCCGAGATCGAAAGTATCTTGGCCGCCGCTCCGGCGTCACTGGCGTCCGGGGGGTGGGAGGAGGGGGGCTTCGCCGTCACCTGGGAGGTCACGGGCGGAGAGCTGAAGGAGCTTCAGATGATCGTGCGTCGGCAAGCGGGTAGGTTCGTGGTCGCGGATACCTTGGCAACGCTGGTCAGCGCGCAGTGAGATGACGCCGTCGCCCGACGTTCAGCGAGTATTCAGCGGTCGGGGGTCCAGCGCGGGTCACACGCTTGTCGAACTGCTCGTCGTTTTGCTCCTCTTCGCGCTGGTGTTAGCAGCGATCTACTCGGTCTTGCGAACGCAACAGCGATTCTATGCGACGCATGTGCAGGTCTCCGACACGCGCGATGCTGCCAGAATCGCCAGCCAGGTGCTGTCCCACGAGTTGCGAGGATTGAGTCCTCCCGGTGGTGACCTTTATGCAATCGCAGCCGACAGCGTTGCTTTGCGGTCGGCAACCGGTTTCGGAGTAGTCTGCAAACGCTTGGGCAATACGCTGAGTCTCTGGCTCGTCTCCGGGGTTTTTGGTGATCTGCCGACGGATAGTGTGTTGGTTTTCGTTGAAGGCGATGCGGATACCGCTCTGGACGACGAATGGCGGGTGGCCGGTATCGAGCGTTCGGATCGGGGAGGCGACGGCCGCTGTGCGGACGGCGAGCCGCCGCGGGTGGAGCTGCTTCTCGACCGCGAGTTGCCGGGAACAGGCGTCGGTTCGCCGGTCCGCTCCTTTCGGCCCTACACCTACCGGCTTTACTCCGGAAGCGATGGGAACTGGTGGCTCGGACAACGGTTACGGGGCGGACGGCTGCAACCGCTGGCAGGCCCTTTTGTCGAACCCGAGCTTGGTGGACTCAAGCTGGAAGCGCTCACGGCGTCGGGAGAAAGCGCGACGGATCTGGCTGAGGTCAATCAGGTCAGGGTCTCGGTAGTCGCGCGGAGCTACCGGCCGGTCCAGCGGGCCGGGGGCCCGGGTTTCTATCACGACTCGTTGCGCACCTTGGCCTACCTGAGAAATGGGAGGCGGTAATGTTTGCCGGGTTGACTGTGCGTGCTCGTGTTTGCCGGTTGCACGGCCGAGTCGAAGGCACCGCGACGATCGTCGCTGTCTTCGTAGTTGTGATCGTCGGGGCGGTGATTGCCGGCGGTTACTTTGTCGCCGCTCAACAGTTTCGCATCGGAAAAGCCGGCCGGCAGGCGAACGCCGCGTTCTACGCCGCGGAAGCGGGGATCAATGCCGTATCGGCGACTTGGAACGTGTCGATCCTGGATTCGCTCGAGCCCGGTGAAACTAAGCTGCTGAGTTCTGGTGAGCTCCTAACCGGCGACCGTTACGATGTTACGGTGACGCGGCTCGACACGGCGCAGCACCAGCACACAACTTACTTTCTCGCCACGTCGACTGGCTTGGCTCACGGGGCCTGGGGCGGCCGCCGCCAGGTCGCGCAGATTCTGCGTCGCCAGCTTCCCGACAGTCTCTGCTGCGAGGCGGCACTCGAGACGCAGGGTGAAGTCCGTATCACGGAAGGAGCTGCAATCAGCGGTCGGGACAGCGGGTCGGCGGAACCCCAGTGCTCGAACCCGGGTGCCGGCGATCGCGCCGGCGTGCTGACCGATCAGGGCGGGGAAATCAAGCTGCAGGAAGGCGGTACCATCGACGGTGTGCCCGCGGAGGGCCGGCGCGAGGCGGATGGGCTCGAGTTCCTCGCGCGGGCCGAGGTCTGGTTCTCCGAACTGGCAAGTGACCCGGATATCGAGTACGCGGGCGGCGACAGCGTCGCTGCGCTGGCGCCGGCCGTGGAAGCCGACGGTAGCTGCGCGCGCTCGCTAGCATCCAACTGGGGTGCGCCGGGCGAGAACGACCATCCATGTTTCGGCTATTTCCCGATCATCTACGCCGGTGGTGATCTGACGATCAGCTCCAACGGACGCGGTCAGGGCATACTGCTGGTTGAGGGCGACCTGCGCATCGCTGGCGAACTCGAGTTTCAAGGGCTCGTCGTGGTCCGGGGTACTCTGTCGGCGGGGTCGGGGACAGGTGTGTACGGTGGCGTACTCGCCTTCAACACCCATCGCGATTCGGTCAGTGTTACCGAGGGTAGTCAAATCAGCTACAGCAGCTGTGCGATTCGGAGGGCGCTGCGGGGCTCGAAACTCTATTTGCCACGCCCCCTTGCGCCATATTCCTGGCTAGAGATATTGGAGTAGTGGGCGCCCTGCGGGCGTCCCTGCTACGTGCCCCCGCCGTAGTTGACAAAGTTTGCGCGGGGGGCTATCATACAGAGCCCTACCCCTAGGTCCCACTACAGCTTAAAGACCTTCGCTTTCACCGTCGCATGAGGTCAAGCGAGCTTTCACCTTAGGATTCAGAACGTTTAGACTGCCATGGCTTTGTTTGGATTGGGCCGCCGCAAGCGGACCGTAGGACTCGATATCGGTAGCGGCTATGTCAAATTGGTCGTCATGGACCATGGCAAAGGCCGGCCGCGCATCGTAAAGGCTGCGGCAACGCCCTTGGTGGCAGATGCGATCGTGGAGGGCGAGGTCATGGATCCGACCCTCGTCGCCAGCACGATCCGCTCGCTATGCGAAACCGCTGGGGTGAAGGACAAGCGGATCGTGACCGCCGTGGGCGGTCGCGACGTCATCATCAAGCGGATTCAGATGGATCGGATGAGGGAATCCGATGCCCGCGAGGTGATCCGTTGGGAAGCCGAGCAGCACGTACCCTTCGATATGGAAAGCGTCGAGCTGGATTTCCAGATCCTCGACCCAATGAGCGAAGGGCTGCAGATGTCCGTGTTGCTCGTGGCTGCCAAGCGCGAACTGGTCGAGAACAAGGTGGCGCTGCTCCTCGACGCCGGATTGGAGCCTGAAATCATCGATATTGATGCCTTCGCCCTCCACAACGCCTTCGAATTGAACTACCCGGAAGCGATGACGGCGGTTGTGGGCTTCGTCAACATCGGTCATGAGACCACCAATGTGAACTTGCTGGAAGATGGCGTGCCGGTGCTAACACGCGATCTGGCATTCGGGACACGACGTCTGCGCGAAAGCCTGCAGCGGGAGCGCGGTCTCACGGCGGAAACAGCGGAGGATGTCTTGGAGGGTCGAACCAGCGACCCGGAGCTGGAGGAATTCATTGGCCAGAGGGCAGAGGAAGTCGCGCTTGGTGTAGAGAGGGCCGCGGCGTTCTTGCAGGCTAGCTCGAGCCATGCCGGTCTGTCGCGGATATTCGTCTGCGGCGGCGGTGCGCGAGTGGTCCGCATGGCGGAAGCTCTTGCTGACCGCCTCCAGGTCCCGGCCGAGATTGCCAATCCGGTTCAGCGCGTCGACGTCGACCCGGGAGCGTTTGACCTAATCTCGATCGCTGACATGGGTCCGATGCTCATGCTGCCGGTTGGTCTGGCACTGCGGCGCGCCGCCTGAGCTATTCGATCGGCGTTGAAACTCTTGTCTAAACGGACTTAAAGATGCTGGCGCTCATTGAGATGAATCTCCTCCCCGGCGGTAAGCGGGGAGTTCCCAGGCAGAAGGGCAGAAAGAAACTCTCGCTGCCCAAGTTCGAAGGCTTGCGGCAGATGATCAAAGGCGACCCGTACGTTATCGGCGTGGTCGCGCTGGCTGCGCTCGCTATCCTACATGTCGTCTTCACGATCTTCACCCAGGGCGTCAAGCTCCAGAGTGTGGCGGACGAGTTGGAGGTCCAGCGGCAGGACTCTGTCCGCTATGCCGAGAGCATCGCCGCGGCCGACAGCTTGGAGGCGCGGCGCGACACTTTGCAGGCAAAGGCCCAGATCATCCGGGGAATCGACTCCGACCGCTTCGTTTGGGCTCATATTCTGGATGCGGTCAGCACTTCGCTGCCTGACTACACCTGGCTTACCGGCATGCGCCAGACCGGAGGTACGGCCAGCACCGTTCAGTTTCGCATCGATGGATTGACCGGCGCGACGCAAGCCCTGACACGCTTCATGCGGAATCTGGAAGAGTCGCCGTTCCTGCGCGACGTGCAGTTGGTTCAGCAGGAGCAGATTCAGCAAGGTCAGAGGCTAGTGCACAACTTCGTGCTGACAGCTTGGTATCAGGTGCCCGATTCCTCGGCAATCGTCACCGAGCCGATAATTTTGGCAGGAGAATAGTAGCCGTGGCTCTGTTACCCGCAGATCCTCGCGGACGGAAGCAGGCTCTCATATTGATGGCCGTGCTCGTGGCGGCCGGCTGGTACGTGAGCAAGATGTATCTCCTCGACCCGCGGGGTGAACAAGTCGAGATCTCGCAGAGCCAGTTAGAGGCACTCGAGATCCAGAATCGCCGGTCGCGGGCGTTGGCCGCCCGGAAAGATGATCTTCGCGCGCGAATGGAAATCCAGGAGCGTCAGTTGCGGATCTTCGAGGAGTTCATTCCGCAGTCGGAGGAGGTCCCCGAGCTCTTAGATGCCATATCGCGCGAAGCCAGGCTCACCCAGGTCGAATTCTCGCGAATCAGACCTCAGGCTGCCGAGGCTGGCGAATACTATACGAAGCGGACCTGGGAAATCACCGTCCTGGGTGAATACCACGACGTCGGGAGATACCTCGCGAGGATCGCTTCGTTGCCGCGGATCATCAAGCCGACGGGCGTGCAAGTCAACATAGCGCCTCAGAGTCGCGCCACCCGTGACATGCAAGCGCCGCTCGAAGTGTCGTTCCGAATCGAAACCTTCGTCCTCGGTGCGACCCGCGACGCACAGCCGGCGCAAGGAGCAACGCCAAGTGGTTAACGCTGCCTTCATACTGCTCACGGCGCTTACCGGTCTGTCGATGGGGCCAAGCCTGATGGCTCAGACTCCACAAGACACAGCCCGGGCTCAACCCGCCGCAGTCGATGCGCAAGACGCCATCTATCGTCGTGAGGTGTTCGTTTATCCCACGAGTAGCCGCCGGAATCCGTTCGTCAGTCTCTTGACGCTCGACGACGCAGGACCACAGTTCGAGAACCTCGATCTGGTCGGAATCATATTCGGGGGGTCGGCTGGTAGCGTCGCTGCCCTGGTCGATCGGGCCACAGACAAGCGCTATCGCGTACGACGTGGTGATATCATCGGCGATTCCCGCGTAGTTGAGATCCGGCCGGACGCAGTCGTGTTCCAGGTTACCGAATTCGGCCTTACCCGTAGCGAGACGCTGCGCATACGGAAAGAAGAGGAGGAGCAAGGATGATGCTCCATGCGTTTTTCTTTGCGCTATTAGCGGCTGGAAGCAACGACCCGGCCACAGTAACTGAACTGCGAGTCGCGTCGGCCGCCGCCGGGTACACTGAGGTCATCGTGCGTACCAGCGCAGAGGTCAGCTATTCGGATTTCCTGCTTACGGAACCGGCGCGGCTGATCATCGACCTTAAGGGTGCTCGGCATGCACTGCCGCGCGACAACTTCGAGAACATCGATCGCGGCGGCGTCATACGTGTGCGCACCAGTCAGTTCCGTGACGATGTGGTCCGCATAGTCGTCGAACTAACGGAGGCGACGGGTTACACACTGACCCGACAGGCTAACGAGATCAGGGTCTCGTTCCCCAATCCCGCGGGTGTCGCCTTCGATACCTGGAGAAGCGAAGCTGTCGGTTCGCCGGCCGCGGCGTCGCCAGCAGCCCGGAGAGAAGTGGTTAGGGAGCTGCCTGCAGTCGAGCTACGCCCGCGGAGTCCGCAAGAGTCTCCGCCGTTCCGGCAGGGCCAAGTGATGGTCAGCCAGCTGCCGAGGATCACGGTTACATTCGAGAACACCGATATCCGGGATGTGCTCAATAACTTCGCCGACTTCACCGGCAAGTCATTCGTCCCCGGTTCCGGCGTGGAGGGGAATGTCACCGCGAACATCAGGAACCAGCCCTGGGACCTGGCGCTGAAGGCAATCCTCGACGCCCAAGGTCTAACGGCGGTAGAGACGGCGACGGGGATCATTCGCGTCGACAAGCTGGAAAACCTTCAGGAGCGGCAGGCGCTCGTCCAGCTCGAGACCCAGATCTTCAAGATCAACTACGCGCCTGTCGACGCGATCGCGGGTGCCCTGGAGCCGACACTGTCTGACCGGGGCAAAGTGATTTCCAACCCGGCGACGAACTCCATCATCCTGACCGATCTGCCCGACAACTTGGAGGTTGCCAGGAAGTTGGTCTCGGATCTGGACATCCGGACCCCGCAGGTGGTTATCTCGGCCAAGATCGTCTTCGTCGACAGAACGGATATCGAGGAGCTGGGGATCGGCTGGGATCTGAAAGACACCAGCGGCAATCAGCTGAACGAGATCAACCCGGGGCCGTCCCTCGACCCGCGCGAGTGGGAAATCGTCGATACGGACTTTGACGGGGTTCCCGAGACGGTCGTGAAGCCCTTGGGTCAGGTCAACCAGTTGTCATTCAAGGGGGCCTCGATCGCGGCGCTGGCCAACGCCCGCGACCGTATTACAGTTCCGGCCCTGCAGCTGCTGACGTCGGTGGCCATCGGTGACTTCCGCTTGTTCAACTTCATCGATGCGCTGGAGCGGTTGGACCTCTCGGATGTCGTGGCGGCGCCGACGATCCAGACGATGGACAACCAGCCCGCCGAGATTTTGGTGGGAGAACGGACGCCGATCCGTGTCATTGACTTCGGCGCCGGAGGCGCAGCTGGCGGTGCGGCTGGCGGTGCCCAGCAGGCGCAGTTCCCGCGGGCGACGACACAGATTGAGGAGACCGGCATCAAGCTCGAAGTCACACCACACATCACCTTCGATCGCCAGATCGTGGTTGACCTGCACGCCGAGCGTTCGGGTATTCAGATTGCTCCGGGTGACATCGGCTTCACATTCCAGACCCAGGAAGGCACTACGCGGCTGATTCTGGCTGATGGTGAAACCGGCGTTATCGGAGGGTTGACGGTGACGGAGTTGACCAAGAGCGAGAGCGGCATCCCGATCTTGATGGACCTTCCCCTGATTGGCGGACTATTCCGGACGGTCAGGTCCGACGACGCAAAGCGTGACCTGCTGATTCTGGTAACGCCGCACATCGTAGACGAAGTAGCAGCTCGATAAAGCGATCGGTTTCCGGCCGGCAAAGCCGCCGGCCGGAGGCTGGTTTGCCCTTTTGCCAGAAATTGAGGGAGTGGTCGTATGCGAAGCACAAGGGGTTGGGCGCGGTTTTTGTCGGTGGTGATGGCCTTTGCGGTATTCGGCATCGCGGCTTGTGAAGAAGATGATGCTGTGTTCGGGCCGCTGAATGACACGACACCTCCGACCGTCTCCATCACCGGCGCCTCACAGGCCGGTGATACTCTGGTTACGACCGTCTTGGCCGAAGATTTCATCAGCGTTGGCTTGGTTGTAACGGAGCTGCGTCGGACTGACGTGTTTGAGACCATCATTACTGCGACCGGCGATACGATCATTTTGGGTCGACTCTTGGCGGTCGACAGCACGCGTTTCTCCGGCCGTACGGTGTCAGCCACTGTCAACACGACATTCTTTGTGCCGTTCACTACGGCGACGGCGGTTCAGGTTCGGGCCGTGGCCGTTGATGCGCAGGGTAACGTGGGTGTCGATGTGGCGACGATCATCGTGGGCGGTGGTCCAGGTGGCGGGATCGGCGCCCCGACGGTAGCGATAACCTCGCCGCTTCCGAACCAAACGGTCCGCGACAACACGCTCATACGCGTGGGTGTCCAGGCGCGAGACCCTACGGGGCTCTCGCAACTCAACGTCGTGCTTACCGGTATTACCCCGCCAACCGTCCCCGCCGCCGATACGATCGCCTTTTCAGAGTTCAGAACCGACGTCGACACGTTGCTGGATTTTTTTATACCCCAGGGGTCGCTGGGTACCCTGACTATCACGGCTGAGGCTATCAACCTCAACACGATCAGTGCGTTTGCCCAGATCAACGTAACCGTATCGCAGGTCGTCACCGGCGACACGGTTCCGCCTACAGTTAGCATGCTTCTCACTGGTGGGGTGCAGCGGCGGGTCGACGAACCTTTGCGGATGGAAGTCGATGACTCGCTCAGGTTCAATCTGGTGGCCTTCGACCAGGAAACAGCGATAACGCGAGTCGGCGTAACCATAGTCGTGCGCAACGACCGGCCGGGCGGCACCGTCACCGAGACGCTGTTCCTCGACAGGATCTTCAGCCCTGCGATCAGCGGCAACGTGCCACTGACGCTGTCGCTGGTGCCGGAGAACTTGCCGGCCACCGTCTTCTCGGAAGCTGACGTTCCCGACACACTGTTCTTCCAGTTGACGGCTTGGGCGTTCGACCAGGCGACACCGACCCCGAACTGCGGGGCATCCGTCGATCCGCTAGGGACACCTAACCGGCTTGCCTGCACAGCGGGGGATCCCGTCCAGGCTCAGGGGGTCACGGGTGGCTTCGCCGACCGGCTTATCGTTGCCGGTCGCACGGTGGCGTTCCCGCAGGGCTCGCTGATCGCGGACGCCGTCGTCGACACGCTGCGCGAATTGCTGCTGCTTTCCGATTTCAACTTCGGAATCGTCCGGCCGTTCGATTTGCGTAATGAGCTCTTTGGACGTGGCGTGCCGGTGGGCTCCAACCCCTGGGGCCTGAACATCGACCTCACGCAGGACCAGCTGCTGGTCAGCAACTCCGGCGGCACCAACATGTCGGTGCTGAATCTAGGCCCCCGCACACCGGGCGCGCCGGCGATAGTCGGCGAAGTGGACCGCTTCCAGACGCAGGACCTCAAGGTGTATCAGGTGCGCGAGGATTTCGATGCGATCGGTCGTCGCATCTTCCCCGCCACGTTCTTCGAGTATTCGGACCGCCCACAGTTTCTCGCCCAGGCGGCGAACGGGCTGATCCTCTACTCGACCGTGCCGGCGCTGGCGGATTTGCCGGGCACGATCCGCGAGTATGACCCCGGCCAGCGCGAGGTTCGCTTCTTCATACAGTACGCGGGGCGGCGGGCTTCCTCGGTTCCCGAGATCCAGATCATCAACGCCGACTCGGTGTTCGAGCTGAACGGCGCGCGGAGTTTCAAGATCTGCGACCACACGCGTGGCAATCCAAGTCCAGCGGCGCGCTCGTGCATCGTGGCTGCCGATTCTCTAGCCGACGCGGTGAACAAGGTTGCCGCCAAGATCGCAGCGGAAGGTTGGGATGTCGATATCTTTTCGGACCTCGACATACCAAGCATAGCGCTACAAGATACCACCTTCGTGGCGGCCAGCGGCGATCGCGAATATGTCGCCTTCGGCGAAGGCGATACGCCAGATCGCGCCGGGCGCATCATACTCTATCGATCGCTGACGCAGACCATCACCAACACGCTTCAGGTCAGCGACCTGCCGGGTAACGCCGAGCAGCAAGTGTTCGGCCTGGCGCTGAACAACGATGGAAGCCTGGGTGTGGCCAGGGGCACGAACGCGTACTTCTTTGGCCCGGATATTCCTGGGGGGCCGAATGTCCTCAGGCTGGTGGGAGTGAATGAGAACATCAGTGCTACTGGTGTCGGCGCCGCCTTGCACCCCGACCACGACCAGGCAAGCGTCACCGTGGAGGCCGAGCGCCTGGCTTTCCTTGGCTCTAGCGATGCTCGGATCGAGATGGTGGACACTCACTTCTTCAGCTTCTCCCGCGGCCAGGTTCTGATCAGGGATCCGGTCGTCGGGCCGCTGCGTGTAACCCGTCGCCTGCCTAACGACCCGGCGAACGTGGTGATAAAACTGTACGGCGTAACCGAGAATGGCGTGGTCGTAATCCCGGTGAAGAATACAGATATCATTCCGATTCCTTAGGCGACGCCGCTTGGCCCCTGCTCTTGCCAGCCGCAGGGGCAGACGCTAATAAGATACGGAGAGCCGCGACAACGCGGCTCTCCTTGCTAGAGCGCTAAAGCCGCTCAGATCGGCCCATTTCATCCTTCTAGCCGCCGGGTAACGGCGCGGGGCAGGGGCGACACGAGCGGCTTTCGGTTTGCGCGAGATGGGAAAGCGTTAAAAGGGTTCAGCCTGCACGACGGACCGCAGACTGTTGACAACGAGTTGATTTCTGATAGGCATTTTTGCGCCGGACATCTGTCTGGAACTTCCGGGGCGGGCAGCGGTGTAAGCCGTGACGGGATCAGCGAGGAACATGACTGCTAAAGGCAAAGCAAAGAAGCCGGCGAAGCGGACGAAGAAGAAGGCGGCGGCAGCCAAGGACGGCACGAAGTTGCTGGTCGTGGAGTCGCCGGCCAAGGCACGTACGCTGAACCGCTATCTGGATGACTCCTTCGTGGTCAAGGCGTCGGTGGGACACGTGCGTGATCTGCCGAAGCGAGACCTGGGCGTCGACATCGAAAACGGCTTCGAACCGCACTACGTCACGATCCGCGGTAAGGGCAAGGTCGTCAAAGAGCTGAAGCAAGCGGCGAAGGGCGCCAACCAGATTCTGCTAGGGACGGATCCGGATCGCGAGGGCGAGGCGATCGCTTACCACGTCGCCGAGCAACTCGGCTATAAATCCAGCAACGGCCGCCGCTTCAAGCGCGTGCTGTTCGAAGAAATCACCCCCGAAGGCGTTGCCCGTGGGCTGGAGAATACCGGCAGCATCGATCTCAAGAAGGTTGACGCGCAGCAGGCACGTCGAATCCTGGACCGTCTGGTCGGCTATAAAGCCAGCCCGCTCCTTTGGAAGCCGATACGCCCGGGCCTCTCGGCCGGCCGCGTGCAAACGGTTGCGCTCCGCTTGATCTGGGAAAGGGAAGAGGAGATCCGCCGTTTCGTGCCGCAGGAGTACTGGTCGGTGGAAGCCTTGCTCGATAAGGGTGGGCACCGCTTTACTGCCAAGCTGCACCATCTCGATGGCGTCAAGCCCGAGATGCGCGATGATGCGGCGGCCACTGCCGTTGTGGAAGCGGTGAAGGGCGTACCGTTTGAGATCAGCCGCATCCGTCGGAAAGAGCGGCGGAAGAATCCCTCGGCCCCATTTACGACATCGACGCTCCAGCAGGAAGCTGCGAAGCGGCTGAGGTTCTCGGCCAAGCGTACGATGCGGATCGCTCAGCAGTTGTATGAGGGCGTCGAAGTTGGCGGCGAGGCATTCGGTCTGATCACCTATATGCGCACGGACTCGACTCGGATCGCGGGTTCGGCGGCGAACGCGGCACGCGACTATGTGCGAGGAGAATACGGAGAGCGCTACCTACCGGGCTCGGCACGTCTGTACCTTGGCAAACAGCAGAAAGGTGCGCAGGAAGCGCACGAGGCGATCCGCCCGACGGCAGTTCAGCGTACGCCGAGTTCATTGAAGGGGGACCTGGACGCGGATCAGCTGCGGTTGTACACGCTGATTTGGCAACGCTTCGTCGCCTCGCAGATGTCACCCGCGATTTTCGATACCACCACGGTGGATTTTGACCTCACCGGCAGCGATGGGCGTCATTATCTATTCCGCGCTACCGGTTCCGTGCTGAAGTTCGATGGGTTCACGCGCCTGTACCGCGACGAGCAAGAAGAGGGTGAAGGGCGCCGGCTGGACGATCTTGATCCGCTTCCTGAGCTGAAAGAAAAAGAGATCGTCGCACTGATTGAGCTCACGAAGACGCAGCACTTCACCGAGCCGCCACCACGGTTCAGTGAGGCAAGCCTCGTCAAGCAGTTGGAGCGATTGGGCATCGGGCGGCCATCCACTTATGCGCAGATCCTCTCGACTCTGGTGGACCGGACTTACGTCGAGCTGGAAAAACGGCGATTCTCTCCGACTCCCCTCGGTGAAACCGTGGTCCAGGTTCTGATCCGGGTTTTCCCTGACACCTTCGATGTCGATTTCACCAGCAACATGGAAGTCAATCTGGATCGAATCGAAGACGGCGAGCTGGAATGGCGCGAAGTAGTTGGCGAATTTTATAGCCGTTTCGCCAAGCGCTTGGAAGAGGGCGAGGCTCGCAGTGACGAGATCATCCGAGAGATAGTCCAGGCGGAAGACACGGAGTGCGACCGTTGCGGCTCACCGATGATCGTGCGCTGGAATCGCTACGGCCGCTTTCTCGGCTGTTCGGCGTATCCCGAGTGCCGGAACACAAAGTCGATCGACCAGCCGCCAGAAGTCGACTTAAGCGACGAGAAATGTCCACAATGTGGTGGTGAGCTGTTGGTGAAGAGTGGCCGCTACGGCCCGTTCGTCGCATGCTCCAAGTACCCCGACTGCCGTTTCACCAGGCCGCTGGAGAAGAAACACAATGACGTCCAGGCGGACGCCAAGTGCCCGGTCTGCGGCAGCCCGATGGCCATAAAGACCGGCCGCTACGGTGAGTTTCTCGCCTGCACGGCATACCCGGAATGCAAACACACGCAGCCGATCACGCTGGGCTTCAAGTGTCCGACTTGCGGCGAGGGCGAGATCGTCAAGCGGCGCACGCGCCGTGGGCGTGTATTCTTCGGTTGCACCCGCTATCCCGAGTGCAATTGGTCTACTTGGGATACTCCCACCGAGGCCAAGTGCCCGGAGTGTGATTCGTCCGTCGCTCTCGAGAAGACATCGAAACGCAAAGGCGACTACCTCAAGTGCGCCGTGTGCGCCCACGAATTCTCGGCCGATGCCTCTGACACGGCGGGTGTCAGTTCCGGGTGACTATCCGTCCGCAGCGATCCCGAGAAGTGAGCGACGTTGTGGTTGTTGGCGGCGGCCTGGCTGGGACTGAGGCCGCCGTTCAACTTGCTGCTCGCGGGCACCGGGTCATCCTCTATGAGATGCGTCCGCTGGTCAGCTCGCCGGCGCATCAAACTCCGCTCCTGGCCGAGCTTGTGTGTAGCAACTCTTTCAAATCGCAGGAGTTGTCCAATGCGCACGGGTTGCTGAAAGCCGAGATGCGTCAGCTGGGTTCACTACTTCTTTCTGAGGCCGATAAAGCACGGGTTCCAGCCGGAGCGGCGCTGGCGGTCGACCGTCGAGTATTCGCGGAAGCCATCAGTGCGGCGATCGACGCTAATCCGAGCATCGAGGTACGCAGGGAAGAGGTCCGGGAGCTCCCCGATTCTCCGGCCATCGTGGCGACGGGCCCGCTGACCTCAGACTCGCTGTTCCAGTCGGTGTCAAAACGGTTAGGGCATGATGGGATGTTCTTCTTCGATGCGATCTCGCCGATCGTAGCGGCGGAGTCGATCGACGAAACACACTCATACCGCGCTTCCCGCTACGGGAAGGGTCAAGATGATGCCTACATCAACTGCCCGCTCAGCCGCGAGCAGTACGAAGACTTCGTCTCCACCCTACTGGCGGGAGAGATATATCAGACTCAGGAATGGGATACAGTGCCCTATTTCGAAGGCTGCTTGCCAATTGAGGTGCTGGCGGCCCGCGGGCGGGATGTCCTGCGCTTTGGGCCTATGAAACCGGTCGGACTCAATGACCCGCGCACCGGCAGGAGGCCGTATGCCGTGGTCCAGCTCCGCCAGGAGGACAAAGCCGGGTTGATGTGGAGTCTGGTGGGTTTCCAGACGCGGCTCCGTTATCCGGAGCAACAGCGAGCGCTACAGCTGATCCCGGCGTTGCGACAAGCTGAGATCCTGCGCTACGGTCAGATACACCGTAACAGCTACATCAACTTCCCCCGACTCTTGACACCACACGGCTCGCCGCCAGACGAGCCGGCATTGATCTTCGCTGGGCAGTTGACCGGCGTTGAGGGGTACATCGAATCGGCGGCGACAGGATTGCTGGCAGCGATCAATCTCGATCGTCAAAGACGCGGTCGGCTGCCTTCTCTTCCACCGCCCACAACGATGCTCGGTGGGCTGATGCGCTACCTTCGGGAGGCCGATCCGAGTAACTTCCAACCGATGAATGCGAATTTTGGGCTTGTTGATCCGCTCGCAGAGCCAATCCGCGGTAAGAAAGCAAGGCGTGAGAAGCTGGCCGAGCGGGCTCTGGCTGAGATCCGGGAGTGGATCACGGCCACTGAAGGTGCCTACGCCAGTGCCGGAAGCTGAGCTTGTTGCTCAGCCCGTTGCGCGAGTGAGAGATGCCGCACGATCGAGTACGGGCATACCTGAGACATATCGAAGACGAGCGCCAGCTGTCCCGTCACACGGTCGCCGCCTATCGCCGTGACCTCGCGAGTTTCAGCAGATTCCTGGACAACTACTATGGCCAGGGCGACTGGTCCTGGGGAGAGGTTGACCGGCTGGCCATACGAGCGTTCCTCAGTGACCTGACGATGGCTTCACTGAAGAAAGCCACGCTGGCGCGAAAGCTGTCCACGGTGCGCAGCTTTTTTCGCTTTCTAAACCGCGAGGGAGTGGTCGCCGCAAATCCGGCCCGTCACGTGCGAGCACCGCGGCGCGGCCGCAGCTTGCCGGGTTACCTGACCCAGAAAGAGATGCTGCGCCTGTTTGAGCTGGCCGGCCGGCATACCTCGGAATCCGGCTGGCGAGGATTGAGGGATCGAGCGCTGCTCGAACTGCTCTACGCGGCGGGTCTCCGCCTCTCGGAGGTAAACACGCTTAGCATTGCCGATCTTCGCCTCGATAGTCGCCAAGTGAAAGTGCGTGGGAAGGGGAGCAAAGAGCGGATCGTACCGATTGGCCGACATGCCGCGACGGCTCTGAGTGAATATGGCAAGACGCGGCAGGACGCGCACGGCAAGCCGGCACCATCAGATCCGCTTTTCCTTTCAGATCGAGGCAAGCGCTTGTCACGTAGGCAAATTCAGCGGATCGTCGGTGGCTTCATTTCGTTGGTGGCCGAGGAAGGCGGACTAAGCACTCACTCGGTGCGGCACTCATTTGCCACGCACTTGCTGGATGAAGGGGCAGATTTGATGGCGATCAAGGAGCTGCTCGGGCATGCCTCGTTGTCAACGACACAGATGTATGCACATACTTCGCGGGAACGGCTCAAGCAGGTTTACCGCGTATCACATCCAAGAAACTGACGGGTCGATTGCGGTCTATGAACTATCAAGCAATGCACGGAACGACAATTGTGGCAGTCCGGCGCGACGGTCGTGTCGCGATCGGTGGAGACGGACAGGTCACAGTTGGCGATACGGTTATCAAGGCGCGGGCACAGAAGGTACGGGCGTTGAAGGAGGGAGTTGTGTTGGCCGGCTTTGCCGGATCCGTCGCCGATGCCCTGACACTGTTCGAGAAGTTTGAAGAGAAGCTGGATCGCTTTCCGGGGAACCTCTCGAGGGCCGCGGTCGAGTTGGCAAAAGACTGGAGAAGCGATCGGGTCTTGAGAAGACTCGAAGCTTTGCTGGCCGTAGTGGACAAGGACAGTACCTTTGTCCTGTCGGGAAGCGGAGAAGTGATCGAGCCGGACGACGATATCGTGGCCATCGGTAGCGGAGGCTCAATGGCACTCGCCGCGGCCCGGGCGCTATTGGCGCATTCCTCGCTAGCCGCCCCCGAAATCGTTGCCCGAAGCCTCGAGATAACCGCAGAAATTTGTATCTACTCTAATTCGAATATCACTGTGCTCGAGCTTGGGGCAGACCATTGATGAACGATTCAGTTTCGACTCAATCGCTCGACGGCGGCGCCGGCGACCCGCGCGCTTCGCGTCCAGTCCTGCATGATGAGCTGACACCGCGCCAGATCGTCGCTGAACTCGACAAATACGTCGTCGCGCAGGCCGCGGCCAAAAAGGCTGTAGCCATAGCGCTGAGAAACCGCTGGCGCCGGCAGCAAGTCGCCGAAGATCTCCGCGACGAGATCATGCCGAACAACATCATCATGATCGGTCCTACCGGAGTCGGTAAGACGGAAATCGCCCGGCGTCTGGCTAGGCTGGCCGGTGCCCCGTTCATCAAAGTGGAGGCTTCCAAGTTCACCGAAGTGGGCTACGTGGGACGCGATGTGGAATCGATGGTGCGCGACCTGGGCGATATCGCCGTGAACATGGTGAGGACCGAGCGTGAAGAGGAAGTTCAGGAGCTGGCGGAAGAGCGCGTTGAGGACCGTCTCCTTGACTTGTTGTTGCCCGTGACCGAAGAAAGCGGCACCGCCGCGGCTGGCTTCGTCGTCTCGCCGCGCGGTGATGCGCTTGACCAGCGCAGCGACCAAGACGCCGATGATGAGGAGATGCGAAAAGAGCGCCGTCAACGAACCCGGGAGAAACTGCGGAAACTGCTACGCGATGGAAAGCTTGAGTCGAAGGAGATTGAGATCGAGATAACGCAGTCCTCCTTTCCTGTCATTGAATTTCCGGGGATGGAAGGGATGGATTACAACGTTTCCGAGATGCTTCAAGAAATGCTGCCACGAAAGAGCAAGCGGCGTAGCGTTTCGGTCTCTGAGGGGCGACGTATTTTGCTGTCTGACGAACTGGAGAAGCTCATCGACATGGACGATGTGGTCAA
>JBFJOD010000069.1:0-17688 GCA_041617795.1 Gemmatimonadota bacterium
GAACATCGACCGCGCCGCGGCCAACGAACTGGTGGCGCAAGTGTTCCGGGGCTTGGAAAACAAAGACTCCGCGGCAATCGCCCGGGTGTTCGGCGGCACCATCCCGCTGCGTGAGTGGCGCGCCCTCGAGCGGCTGCTGGACGGCCCCAAGCTGCGCATCCGCTATCGAATCGAGGATGTGGGCAGCGCGGCCGATGGTTTCGTGGTGGCCACGACCCAGCAGACCATCCTGTTCATCGGGGCGCCGCGCCGCGTCCCGCCGCCGCGCCAGGCCAACTGGGTGTTTATGTTCCAGGCCGACGACATGGGCCGCCTGCGGCTCCGCCGCATCAGAACCCAGTGAACCGCCAGCGCCTCTCCACAGCTTGGCGAACCCCCACTGGAAAACCACGACTAGTCTTTTAGTCTTATCTTCGCTGAGATAACCACACCCCGCCTAACTCAAGAACTCAGGGGAGACTATCCGTCATGCGCTGGAAATCAGGCAGACGCAGCAGCAACATCGAAGACCGCCGCGGCCGGCGCGTGACCCGCCGGGCGGCGGGCGGCGGCCTCGGGCTGATCGTTCTCGTCATCATCGCCCTGGTCTTCGGGGTCGATCCTTCGTTCCTGCTGCAGTCGGGTGGTGGCGGCACAATGATCAGCGATTCCCAGACGACTGCGGCGCCGTCCGCGGCCGAGGAAGAGACTGCGGATTTCGTGTCGGCGGTTCTGGCTGACCTGGAGGACACCTGGCACCCGCTGTTCCGCGGCATGGGCCGCACCTACCAAGAACCGCAACTCGTCCTGTTCAACGGTGCCGTCGAATCCGCCTGCGGCTTCGCGCAGGCCGCCGTCGGGCCCTTCTACTGCCCGGCCGATAACAAGGTCTACCTGGATCTGAGCTTCTTCGATGACCTGCACCGCCGCTTTGGCGCGCCGGGCGACTTCGCCCAAGCTTACGTCATCGCGCATGAGATCGGCCACCACGTCCAGAACCTGCTCGGCATCTCGAGCCAGGTCTCCAGCGCGCAGCGACGCTCCTCGCGGACCGATGCTAACGCCCTGTCCGTACTACTGGAACTGCAAGCCGACTGCCTAGCCGGTGTCTGGGGCTACCACGCCGACCGAACTCGTGGGCGCCTGGAAACCGGCGACCTGGAAGAGGCCCTCGGTGCGGCGGCCGCAATCGGCGACGACCGCATCCAGAGCCAGTCCCGGGGCTACGTCTCGCCCGAAAGCTTCACCCACGGCAGTGCGGCCCAGCGCGCCTCCTGGTTCCGACGCGGGTTCGAGAGCGGCGATCCAGGGCGCTGTGATACGTTCGCCGAAGCCGCCTAGTAGCGCACGGCCGCTGGATTCAGCTGTCAGTGGGTGGGAACAGGCCAATCTGGTCGGGGGGCGCAGCGGGATAAACCAAGCGTCCCCCGGCCAGTAGTTGCGCGTTGGGGTGCAATTGGTGCGGTTCGCTCAAACCCGGATCCAGAATGTGGAGCACTTCGAATCCCTGTACCAGCAGAGCGTCGGCGACCAGCCTTCGGTGGCAGCGAAAAGGAGTGGCTTCGGCGCACATGAGGCAGACGGGCGCCTGCTTCGCCCTTTCGCTGACGCGACCTAGAGCCCGCCGGAACTCGCCGGCGTTCATGTAATCGGCATAGCCCCGAAAACCGGCGACCTTCCAAGCCGTGTTCGGTGAGTTCTGCAGCGCTGTGCGGAATCCCCCAAGATCCGGCTCGTGGACGTACTCCAAGCCCTGACCTCGCAGCGTTGCAGCCAAGGCTCCGCCGTTGAACTGCGGGTGGCGCTTCGATGTCGGAAACCGCCGGATATCGATCAAACAAGCGATTCCGTGCTCGCGCAGAAGCTCGAGGAAAGCCTCGAGACTTCGTGTCGAGTGACCGATGGTATGGAGGCGCGGCATGCAGGCAACTGCCTCACGCCGCAACGGTGCGGCGGAAACGGACGATTGCCAGCTGCAGCGCGCCGGCGGCCATGAGGGCAAGTGCCAGGAACTGCGGCCAGAGTAAGGTAAGACCCGTTCCTTTTAGGAAAACCGCCCGCACGATTTCCAAGAAATGCCGCACCGGATTGAGCAGTGTCAGCCACTGAAATAGCCGGGGCATGCTGCTGATGGGATAGAAGAATCCCGACAGGATGATGGCTGGAAGCAGGAAGAGGAACATCGTCATGATCGCCTCCTGCTGCGTCCTCGATAGAGTGGAGATGAGCAGCCCGAACGAGATCCCCGCGACGATATACAAGAGCGCCGCCGGCAAGAGGACGAACACCGAGCCGCGGAGCGGGATACCGAACCAGAGTATCGCTATCGCCGTGATCAGAAACAGATCTATCAACGCGATCAAGACGACCGGCAGCGTCTTACCCAGCATCAGCTCCGTCGCCGAGAGCGGGCTGACCGCCAGTTGATCCAGCGTTCCCATCTCGCGCTCCCGCACCACCGCCAGCGCCGTCAGCAACAAAGTCATCAGCAGGATCAGGATGCCGATCACCGCTGGCACGTTGTAAACCTGGCTTTCCAGCTCTGGGTTGTACCAGGCACGCATGCGCGGATCGACCCCGATACCGGGGACCCGTCCTGCCTCGGCGGCTCGTTCCAGCGCGTAGCGTCGAATGATCTGTGTCGCATAGCCCTGTGCGACGGTTGCGGTGTTCGACTTGGTCCCATCCAGAATGACCTGGACGCGAGCGCCGTCGGGATGTGCCAGCGCCCGGGCGAAATCTGCGGGTATCTGGATGCCGACGGTCGCATCGCCCGCATCCAGTGCCGCAATCATGTCCCTGGGCCGGTCCGACCCGGCGACCAGCGCGAAGTATCCGGTCGACTGGAAAGCGTCGAGCAACTCCCGAGACTCCGCGCTACGATCGTGATCGACCACAAAGGTCGCGGTGTGTCTTATGTCCGTGTTGACGGCGTACCCGAAGGCGATGAGCTGGATGACCGGCGCGATGAAGATGATCCGCTTCATTCGCGGATCGCGGAACATCTGCCGCAGCTCTTTCTTGAGCATCTCCCGAACCCGCAACGTCGCGATCATCACTAAGCCAGCTCTTTCTTGAAGGAGCGTATCGCCAGCGACAAACCGACGACGGCGAAGATGATCATGGCGAACCCCTCGATCCATAACACGCCGGGCCCAATCCCCTTCAAAAAGATCCCTTTGGTGACGGTTACGTAGTAACGCGCCGGCACGATGTAGGTGATCGCCTGCAGCCAGATGGGCATGTTGTCGATGGAGAAGATGAAGTCCGATAAGAGCAGAGCAGGCAAATATGTGGCGATAATCGCCACCTGGGTTGCCAGCACCTGGCTCTTCACCGCCGCCGATATGAACATCCCCAGACTGAGCGCGCCCAGCAGGAAGAGGAGGGTCAGCCCGAACAGCAACAGCCAGCTGCCGTGGAAGGGCACGCCGAAGATGAACAGGCCCGCTGCGACGGCGAGCGCCACGTCGAATAGACCGATGATGACGTAGGGCAGTAGCTTGCCAAGTACCACCTCGAGACGATGGACCGGTGTGGCCGCCAACTGCTCCATGGTCCCTCGCTCCCATTCCCGGGCGATCGTCAGGGCTGTGAGCATCGCCGCGATGATCGACATGATCACCGCCACCAAACCGGGCACGATCATGTTCTGGCTTTCCAGCGTCTCGTTGTACCAGATTCGCGACTCCGCCTCGACCGGCAAACGTACGACCTGGCCACCCAACACAACCTGCGACGAATAGCGGGAGATGATTGCGGCAGCGTAGTTCTGGGCGATGGTCGCTGTGTTCGCATCGGCACCATCCAGCAGGATCTGCACGTCGGCACCGCGGCTACGCGTCAAGTTGCGGTTGAAATCGGACGGGATGATCAGCACCAGCCTGACGCGGCCGGCATCGAGCAAACGCTGTACATCTCCATAGCGTGTCGGATACTCGAGAATTCGAAAATAACTCGACCTTACAAACGATTCTGTCAGCAGCCGGCTCGATTCGGTATTGCTCTGGTCGAGCACCGCCATCTCGATGCTGTTGACATCAAATGTGATCGCGTAGCCGAAGAAGAGGATAAGCGACAGCGGCAACAGAAAGGCGAGTATCAAACTGCGTGGGTCACGACGAAGCTGGATCGCTTCTTTACGGCTAATCGCCAACAGTCGTGACAGGCTCATCCGGCCACCGTGCCTCCCGATCGACGCACGAGAGCGACGAACACATCCTCGAGCGACGGCTCGATTGCCTTGATCGAATGGATGCGCTGGCCGGCTGACTCCAGGGCTGCGGTAATATCTCTTTCCGCCGCGGCCTTGTCGCTAACCATCACATGCAAAGCCCGGCCAAACAAAGTGACTTCAATGATGCCCGGAACGCCGCCCAGCACCTCGACGGCACGCGGCGGATCGGTGGTGCGGACCTCGAGGATCGGCTCGCGAATGGAATCTTTCAGCGCAGCCGGCCGATCGAGGGCGATGAGCCGGCCCCGGTTCATTACCGCCAGACGATGGCAGTACTCGGCCTCTTCCATGTAGTGTGTGCTGACGAACACCGTGGTGCCCGCCTCGGCGAAGCCATAGATGAGATCCCAGAAGCTGCGACGTGAGATCGGATCGACGCCGGAGGTGGGTTCGTCGAGAAAGAGGATCGGCGGCTGATGAAGAACGGCACAGCCCAATGCCAACCTTTGCTTAAACCCGAGGGGCAACTGTCCCGTAAGCCGGTCTCGCTGGTCGACCAGTCGCGCCAACTCCAACACCCAGTCGCGCCGCTCCACGAACCGGTCGCCGCTTACGCCATACAGCCCGGCAAACAGCTGGATGTTCTCGACGACGGTTAGGTCGGGATATAGAGAGAAGAGCTGAGACATATATCCGATGTTGAGCTTCACCTGGTCGACCTGGTCACGCACATCGTAGCCAGCCACGCAAGCCGACCCAGAGGACGGGCGGAGCAGTCCGGTCAACATCTTGATCGTCGTCGTCTTACCCGCGCCGTTCGGGCCCAAAAAGCCGTAGATCTCGCCCTCGGCCACCTCGAACGTCACACGGTCCACCGCTAGGAAGTCACCAAACTTCCGGGTCAGATCATTAACCTCGACCGCCTTAGCCGGCATCGACCCCTCGTGGTCGCGCCAGATCGATGAAGACATCCTCCAGCGAGGGCTCCACCGTCTCCTCGTCCAGCAATTCGATACCTGACGCCGCCAGATCCTCACGCACCGACGACCACGTCGTGGCGCCGCCTTTGAGCGTGATATGGATGACTTCGCCGAACAGCACGGCGTAGCTGACCGCGGGATGAGCCCGCAACAAGTCCCGACCCCGGCGTGGTTGATCGGTGCGCACGGCGACCACCTGCTGACTCAACCGCCCCTGTAATCCAACTGGCGTATCGAGGGCCGCCGCACGACCCTCATGCAGAAACACCACACGATCGCAGCGCTCGGCTTCATCGAGATACGCCGTAGAGACGATGACCGTCACTCCCCGCGACACCATCTCGTGGACGATGAGCCACAGGTCACGGCGCGATATGGGATCGACGCCGAACGTCGGTTCATCGAGTAGGAGAATCTCCGGCTCGTGAATCAAGGCACAGCTCAACCCGAGCTTCTGCTTCATGCCGCCGGACAGTTGTCCTGCCAGTCTATTTTCGAAAGGCCCCAATCCCGAAAACGAATGAAGGCGCTCCAACCGCTTGCGCCGTTCCGGGCGCGGCACCCGAAAGAGGTCGGCGTAGAAGTCTAGGTTCTCACGAACGGTGAGGTCGGTGTAAAGACCGAAACGCTGCGACATGTAGGCCACGTGGTGCTTCACAGCCTCGGGGTCGCGGGCAACGCTTAAACCAGCCAGCGTCGCGTCGCCGGACGTCGGGCGGAGCACGCCGGCCAACATCCGCAGTGTGGTGGTCTTGCCGGCGCCATCCGGACCGACGATTCCGAACAGCTCGCCAGCGGAGATATCGAAACTCAACCCCTCTACCGCCCGCACTTCGCCGAACCGGCGCGTCAAGCCGTTCAGGGAAACGGCAGGCTGAGCGGAGAGGTCAGGGCCCATGGCGATCGATGCGGACGTCGGCCGCCAGGCCCGGCTTGAGGTCAAGGCCGGGATCACCGGTGATCTGCACCTTGACCCGGTAAACGAGCTTCACTCGCTCCTCGGTCGTCTGGACATTGCGCGGTGTGAACTCGGCCTCGCTAGCGATGAAAACGACCTTGCCCTCGTAAGTCCGAGACGGATCGGCATCACCGCTGATCGCTACCGCCTGATCGATCGAGATTCGCCCTACTTCATTTTCGCGAACGTAAATCCGCACCCAACGATCGTCGGGGTTCATTAGCGTCAGCACCGGCGCTCCGGCACCAACCGCTTCGCCAGGCTCCCGGTGGCGGACGGTAATCAGTCCAGCGAACGGCGCCCGGATCAGCGCGTAGTCGAGCGCGGCCTCGACCTGCGCGACCGCAGCCTCCGCTTGGGCCAGTGCTGCCCGCTGTGCTGTGATGCGTTCCTCCCGCGGACCGGTCCGCAGGATCTGCAGCGCCTCCTCGGCGCTCGCGTAGCTCGCTTTAGCCAGCTCATGGGCCGTCTTCGCATTGTCGAGCGCTTGCTGGCTGACCGCACCGCCTTCGAAGAGACGGCGTGTGCGCTCCAGGTCACGCTCTGCGTCGCTCATCTGCTGCTGCGCGGCACGCAGCGCCGCTTGCCCTTGCGCCACCTCCTCACTCCGAAAGCCCCGCTCCAACTCGAGAAGAACGGCCCGCGCAGCTTCCGCCTGCGCCAGCGCCGCCCGCTGACGCGCTTGCAGTTCACTGCGATCCAGCCGGGCTAGCTCCTGGCCCTGCGTCACCCGCTCCCCTTCCCTTGCGCCCACAGCTTCGATGCGCCCGGCAACCTGGAAACCCAGATCCGCTTCAGTCGCCTCGACCGTTCCCGAAGCAGCGACGACGTCGGAAGCATCGGGGCGAAAGACGACCAGCAACACGACAACGACCACGACCAGCGCGGCAACCGGGAGGGCCACCCTCAGTCTCCTGTTCATCGCGTATTCTCCAGATTGCTGTTGAGCCAGTCGGGTGTCAGGATGCCGACGACTCGCGCCAGCTCGATGCTGGCTGCGACTTCCGCGTGTTGAGCCTCTATAAGGGCCGAGCGAATACGGAGATTCTCGGCCTCGGCGCGCAGGTAATCCGTTTGTGTGCCGGCTCCGGCCTCCAGCGACAGCAGCTCTATTCGTGCTACCTCAGACTGATGCAAGACGGCGCGGGCGATGGCATCGACCAGAGCCTGAGTCTGACGCGCGTCCGAGAGCGCCCGGTCCAAACCCGCCTCAAGCATCAACTCCGCTAGGCGGAGCTCTTGGCGCGCTAGTTCGGTCCGGGCCGTGGCTGTGCTTACCGCGCTGCTCCGCGCACCCCCGGTGAATAGCGGCCACGAAAAGCTGACGCCGGTCTGCCATTCCAGCGTCACATCCTTGCCGGGACTGCTGAAGCCGAGGTAAGCCGAGTTGAAGTCGAGCCGCGGGATCCACCCGGATACCGCTAGCCGGCGGCCAGCCTCCGCTGCTGCAAGACGATGACGCATGCCTTCCAGCTCCGGGTTGGCTTGCTGGGCGCGTTCGACCAGCAGCGACCGCTCTTCCAGTAGCGCCCGTTCACGCAGGTGTACCGGGACCAGCAGCGACGCCCGGGTACCCTCTGTCGCCATCCCGAGGCGGCGCGCCAGATCGCGCTCCGCCAAATCCAAACGTGCAGCTTTGGCCACCCGCTCGGCCTCGGCCTGCGCTAGCGCCGCGTCAACTCGCAGGAGATCTACGCGGGCCGCGCGACCCTGTTCGAGCAGTTGTTCCACACGGCGCCGCTCCGCCGCCAGCGCCGCGATCCGGCTATCCTCGGCTTCCAGCACACCCTGAGCTGTCAGCACCTCTAGATAGGAACGTGCGACTTGCGCCGTCAGCGTCATCTCGGTCGCAACACGACCGGCCCGTGTGCTCGCCGCCTCTGCCCGTGCGCCCCTGATTCGCGCCCCGCGAGCACCGCCATCGAAAAGCGTCCAAGCCAGCCCCACGTTACCCTGGATCAAAGTCTCATCGAACTCGACTGCCGAGATATCCAGCCGGTGCAGCGGACGCACCAGCATCGGCTCTTCGAAGTGGGTGAGGGTGGCACTCGTGCTCAATCGCGGCCAGCGTGCGGCGGTGGCCTGGCCAACGGCGGCGAAAGCCGCCTCCTCACCTGCCCGGGCCGCCCAAACGCTGGGATACACCTCGAGCGCCAGTCTCACCGCATCGCTCAACATCAATCGCGGCCGCTCCACTTCAGCCTGCCCGTAGGCGACGCTCATTGTCCACGGACCCAGCCCGACGACCAGGGCGAGGCTGAAGCGCAGCCTGCGTCTTAACACTCTCTTCATCTTGGCTTCTCCGAATGCGCGACGAGGCCCGCCCGCACAAAACCCACAACGCTGTCCACCAATTCGCCGCGGGTCGTGGGATCCGCTGGATCGATGGAGACGCCCTCACGCAGGACGCGCCGGGCCGCCGTCAACCAGATGGGCTGCGAACCGATGCTGAGCGCCAGCAGTCGCGGGTCCCCAGGCCGGATCGTCCCCGCACGCTGTCCCTCGGCGATCAGCGTGGCCAGCGTGCCCATGTTAGCTGCGACGGTGGCGAGCGCCGCCTTGGCCAGGGGCCGGTCGCCGATCAGCTGCTGCATCATCAATGACGGCAGGTCGGGCGTGTCGTGGAGAAACGCGAAGAACTCTCTGACGACAGCCTCGATGCGATCGAGCGGGGCGCCGGGTGTCTGCGCGGCGCCCGCCAGTCGCTCTCGCGAGGGGGCCATGGCCGCAGCGATCACGGCCTCGTAGAGATCCCGCTTCGAGCCGTAGTGATACGTGATGGCGCCGAGATTGGCGCCGGCGGCCCGGGTGATGGCGCGGACGGAGGTCCCGTCGTAGCCATGGCGAGCGAAGAGCTGGCGAGCGGCGTGGAGCAGCGCGGCGGCAGTGCCGGGGGTATCATTCATACGTATGACTCTATTCATACGCTCGTATCATGCCCCCGCCGCTCACTCGCGTCAACCCCTACCCTACCCGCGCTTCCAGACCCAGCGTTTTCCCGGCCGGCTCGCCACCCTATCTTAGTCTCCATCAATCTCGACGCTTTGCGCTCCCGGGAACCTCAATCGAGAGGCTTTTCGCGTGGCCCGCCCACTCTGCTTCGTGCTGATGCCGTTCGGGAAGAAACCGGACCCTGCCGGCGCGCTGGTCGATTTCGACGCTGTGTACGGCGAGCTGATCGCTCCTGCCATCGAGGCCGCTGAGCTCGAGCCGATCCGTGCCGACGAAGAGGTGGTCGGCGGCGTGATCCACAAAGCGATGTACGAACGCCTGTTGCTCTGCGAGTACGCCGTGGCCGACCTCACTACAGCGAACGCCAACGTGTTCTACGAGCTGGGGATCAGACACGCAGCCCGGCCGTGGAGCACCGTCTTGATATTCTCCGAGAACACACGTTTGCCTTTTGATGTCGCGCCGATGCGAGCGCTGCCTTACCGGCTGGCGGCAGGCGGCACACCGGACGACGTCGAAGCGTCACGCGCGACGCTGGCGAGCCGTCTGCGGGAAGCGCGCGACGCCAGCACAGACAGCCCGCTTTTCCAGATGCTGGACGGATTCAGCCCGCCGGACATCGCGCGCCTCAAGACCGACGTTTTTCGCGACCGTGTTCGCTACTCCAGCGAAACCAAGCAACGTCTGGCCGAGGCTCGAAACGCCGGACGCGCGGCGCTGAGCGAGATCGAAGCGCAGCTCGTGCCGGTCAGCGATGCCGAAGCTGGTGTTGTGATTGACCTGTTCCTCTCTTATCGGGATGTGAAGGCGTGGGATGCGATGATCGAGCTGGTCGACAAGATGTCGCCCCCACTGGCCGAGACCGTGATGGTGCAGGAACAGCTCGGGCTTGCCCTGAACCGCGCCGGACGTGGCGATCAGGCCGAGCGCGTCTTGCTGGATCTAATCAAGCGACGCGGTCCAAGTAGCGAGACCTACGGCATCCTGGGTCGTGTTTACAAGGATCGCTGGCAGGCAGCTCTCAAAGCCGGCGACGAGCGCAAGGCCCGCGGGTTTCTCAAGAAAGCCATCGACGCTTATCTGCAGGGCTTCGAGGCAGATTGGCGAGACGCCTACCCTGGCATCAACGCGGTTACACTCATGGAGCTACTGGAACCGCCGGACCCGAGGCGACTCACTCTCCTACCGGTCGTCGCCTACGCAGTCGAACGTCGAGTCGCGGGCGGTGAGCCTGACTATTGGGACCATGTCACACGCCTGGAGCTGGCCGTCCTGGCCAAAGACCAAGAGACAGCTGATAACGCATTGGATGACGCGCTGGCCGAGAATCCTAAAGACTGGCAAACGGAATCGACCGCCAATAACCTCGGTATGATCCGCGAGGCCCGTAAGAAGCGGGGAGAAGAGGTCTCCTGGGCGAATGAGATTGAGCGGGCTCTTTTGCAGGAGTCGTCGAGCTGATGCAAACGCAAGTAATTCGCGAGATGATCGCGAAAGCCATCGCACATGAGCAATTCAGCGGCAGCGCAGCCCAGGCGCTGAGGCAGGCCGCGTTTATCCGCGGCCTACCCTCGACGCAATCGGAGATTGCCCAGACAGTGCATTTCATTCGCAGCTATGTCGAGCAGGTGCCGGAACTGCTTGATGAGTGCGCCGGTGCTGCGGCTCAAGTCGGGATAGCGGAGTATGCTCTGCCGATCCTCGAGGCCGCACAGCAGTACTTCGTCTCTCCTCTCGATGTCATCTTCGACCATTTTGGCCTGATCGGCCTGATGGACGATGCCTACTTCTCGCAGCGCCTGCTCCAATCGATCTCCGACGCTTACGAAGTCTGGACCGGCAACCCCCTGCTACCGATCAACTTGGCCCCGGCCAACGCCGTTATACGTGACCTGATCGGTGAGCCCCAGGCCTCCCAGCTCGATCTGGCCATCGAGTCCACCCTGCAGCAGTCCAATCTTCAGCGGGCTTTCCACGGCTTGACGGGCTACGCCGGAACGTTGCCGGTCAGCGACCCGTCATCGGACAACGGCGGTTTGTTCGATCTGCTGCCCGATTCAATCAAGTCGATGGGGTTCATGAGCCCGCCGGCAATCCCGACGCCGCTGGCTGATCCGGAGTCTGCCGCCGCCGAGCGGCCCGGCGAATCGGAGGATTCCACCTTGATGGCGGGCTACCAGACGCTGCTCGGCCTGTTCAACCAGAAAGTCGAGGCCGGAGAGTTCACTCCGGAGCGTCAGCGGGCTCTGGCTCCTGTTCTCCAGGAACTCGGCGACATCATGAAGGAGAAACCGCAAGACGTCGCCGGAATGATGGCCCGAGTTTCGCGCGTTCGTGAGCTGATGAGCCGGATGACCACGGCAGTGAGCGAGCCGACGCACGAAGGAGAGACGCTCCCCGCGGATTCGCGCGGCGGCAGAGTCAACCAGTTACTCCAGGGCGTGAAGCGGTATCTATTCATCGAAGGCAGCCGCTCGCAAAAAGCGGAGGAAGAGCAAAAGACAGCCGAGAACCTGTTCGTCCGCTGCGCCACGGCAGGCACCGAGCTCCATGAAACGGGCGGTGACCAAGCCGCAGTGACGGCCCGGGAGAAGGAAAGCTTCCGCAAACTGGCGCTCGACGTGAGAAACTACGCGCTCCGGCATCACCTCACGCTCACCCAACCGATCTGGTCTTCGCCGCCAATCGCCCAGGATCCCAACACCGTTTTCTTCTCCGGCGGAAACTCGTTGAGCCGGGCGCTTTCCCTAGCCTGCGATCCCCGCGAACTCACGGTCCTCAAAGGGAGCATCGGACTGGATCATGCTCAGGCTCGCTGGGACTATTTGCGCCGATCGAATGTCGCCCTGTTCGATTTGACCGTCGACGACGAGATCGAACGGGCGGCTGTCTGCTACGAGCTGGGGATGGCGCTGGCACTCGGCAGGTCGTTGATCGTAGCCGCAAAACGCGGAGACAAACTGCCCTTCGACATCGATGTGATGCCGGTGTTCATGACTGGTGGGGACGAGGATGCGGAAGTGTTGGGCAATGCCTTAGATGAGGTCTTGTACGGACAACAGCGAGGCGGCGGTGATTCATCGATCCCGGAAACCGTCGCCTATGCGCGAAGAGCGCTCTCTTCCGAACAACTCGGCTTCGAGGTCCAGCTGACCCTGAACCTGTTGCAAGAGACGCAAGGCGATCCGATAAAGGTGCGTTACCTGATCGACAGCCTCCTCGGTTTTGCGGGACCTGAAGCGCCCGTGCCAGTTCTATCCGCCTGGCCGGGAGACTACCCTCAACCCGATTCGCGTCGTTGCTTCCACATAATGCCTTTCAGCCAGGAATGGTCGAACAAAGTAATGGGTATTACGGCCATGGCCTGTGATGACAGCGGAGTCGAGTACGTCAGGGGAGACGCAGTGAAGGATTCCAGGATAATTCGCTCGATCTGGGATGAGATTTGCCGGGCCTCCCACGTCATCGTCGACCTCACGGAGTTCAATGCCAACGTCGTGCTCGAACTCGGCATCGCCCACACGCTCGGACGCAACACGCTGATCGTCGGCCAGGAAGATACAGTCGGGCGGCTTTTCCCGGCCCTCGCGAAGCTCAGGGTTCACGAGTACGGTCTCGAGGACGGGCTAGACAGCCTTCGAAGCGTCCTCGATGGCTTTCTCAAGTAGACAGTCTCGACAGCCTTACTACACCACATCTTGATCAACCGGAAGAACAGCTATGGGTGACCAGAAAAGCCAGGCCAAAGAGCTCGCTGAAGCCATTCTCCGCGGACGGGCGGCTTCGGCGTCAGAGATGTTCCAGCTTGCCAAGCAACTGAAGGCGGACAAGGCCTTTGGACACGCTCGTAAGCTCTTGGGTCGCGCTCGCAAGCTGCAGATCGACGATGCCCAGCTGGCCCGAAAGGTGCGCCAGCAACACGCCCTTTGCACGTACAAGGATCCCGACCTCCCCGTCGACAATCGCCTCTCCCTCGCTCTGGAGATACTCGGCGACGGCGAGGACCTACGAACGACCACTGACCAGGAGACGTTGGGTCTCGCCGGCGCGATCTTCAAGCGCAAATGGGAAGTGGACGGACAGAAGCGGCACCTTGAGCGCTCGCTGAATTATTACCTGCGCGGATATCAGCAAGGCCCAGAGACCGATCAAGGCTATACGGGCATCAACGCCGCCTACGTGCTCGACCTGCTGGCAAGCCTCGAAGCGTCCGCTGCCAAGGAAGCTGGATCGAACTCTGCGGTCGCCGATGCACGTCGCCAACAGGCACGTGAGATTCGCGAGCAGCTGGTGAAAACACTTCCGGCACATGCGAAGAAACCCGGCAACGAAGCTCTGCTAGACCAATGGTGGTTCCTGGTCACGGTTGCGGAAGCCTATTTCGGCCTCAAGCAGTATGGTGATGCCCTGCGCTGGTTGAAGAAAGCGTCAGAGCTGAAAGACGTCCCACCCTGGGAATATGAGAGCACGGCTCGCCAGCTCGCCTCGCTGGCACGGCTACAGGAGCCGGCACTCGATACAACGGCCTTGTTTGACAAATCCGAGGCTGGCGTCGTGTTGCGTGAATTCCTCGGAGAGTGGGCCGACGGCGCGCGCACTGCGTTTATCGGCAAGGTCGGACTCGCTCTGTCCGGCGGCGGTTTCCGGGCCTCGCTCTTCCATATCGGTGTGTTGGCCCGGCTCGCGGAACTTGATGTACTCCGTCACGTCGAAGTGCTGTCATGTGTATCCGGCGGCTCCATTTTGGGTGCCCACTACTACCTGGAGGTGCGACGGCTGCTCGAGAGCAAGCCGGACAACGAAGTCACTCGCGAGGATTACATCCAGTGCGTGAAGAACGTGGAAAAGGCTTTCTTAAGCGGTGTGCAAAAGAACATTCGGACACGAGTTGCGGCGGAATTCTTGACCAACCTGAGGATGATCTGGGACCGGAATTACTCGCCGACCAAGCGCGGTGGTGAGCTGTACGAGAAATTTCTCTACTCGGGCGTCGAAGACGAGGGCGGCACCCGGCGCTGGCTTACCGATCTATACGTCCATCCGACAGATGAAGCTGCGAGTTTCAGACCTAAGTACGACAACTGGCGGCGAAAGGCCAAGGTACCGATCCTCATCTTGAACGCCACGACGTTGAACACCGGTCACAACTGGCAATTCACCGCCTCATGGATGGGCGAACCACCCACAACCATCGATCCCGACATCGATGGTAACTACCGCTTACGCCGCATGTACTACTCGGAGGCGCCAAAGGCTCACCGCAAAATCCGACTGGGTCACGCCGTTGCCGCCTCCGCCGCGGTCCCAGGGTTGTTCGAGCCCATCAGCCTAAGCGGTCTCTATCCAGATATTACGGTCCAGCTCGCAGACGGCGGAGTGCACGACAACCAGGGAATCGTCGGTCTGCTGGAACAAGATTGCAACGTGCTGTTGGTCAGCGATGCCAGTGGGCAGATGGGAGCGATCGACAATCCCGGTAGTGGCCCGCTTTCCGTGCCGCTCCGCTCGAACAGCATCCTCATGGCACGGGTGCGCGAGGCCGAATACGATGATCTCGTCGCGCGCCGCGCCAGCGAAAGGCTGCGCGGCTTGATGTTCGTCCATCTCAAGAAGGACCTCGACGTCGACCCTATCGACTGGATCGACTGTAAGGATCCGATCGAGGCCTCGGAGGAGGCCCGACCCGCCGAGCGACGCGGACCGCTTACTCGCTACGGAATTCTCAAAGACATGCAGCGCAAGTTGGCTGCAATCCGCACCGATTTGGACTCTTTCTCTGATGCGGAAGCCTTCTCGCTAATGGCGAGCGGTTACCGCATGACGGAGTTCGAGCTCGCCCGCTCAATCACGAGCTTCCCCGTCCCATACGCTGATAGGCCCGATTGGCGCTTCCTACAGATAGAACCATTCCTGAGCGGCCGGCAGGAATCGAGCCGATTCGCCAAGCTTCTGGATGTGGCAGGCCAGCGAGCCTTCAAGGTCTTTCGTATGTCGCCCGTTCTGAAGGTCGCATCGCTGCTTTTTGGCTTGGCCGGACTTGCAGGGCTGGGCTGGCTGTTCTACGCCTGGCGACAGAGCCCGGTGCTGCCGGTCCCCGCGCTCGGCCTGACCATGCAGGGGGCGATCGGTTTGACGCTGGGGATGATCGGCCTGGTGGTTGCGGGCGCCGCCTTGCTGATAGCGGGGGGCAAGCTGCTGATGAAGATTACCCGCTCTCGCTATACTATCGTCAAGGTCGGTTTGGGATTTGCGATGGCTCTGATCGGCTGGATCTTCGTCCGTCTCCATCTGCACGTGTTCGACAAGCTGTTTCTGTGGTACGGCAGCATCAAGCGACTGGCAAGATCAGAGTAGCGCGCTGACAACCAGTCGCGTGTCATCGGCGGGCACTAGAGAACCGCTCCGAGGACCTTGAGCACGACCCCGCCCAGGTCTCCTATGTTGTCACGTAGGGCCGTGATCTTCTGGTTGTGGCTTGTCGAGGCCGTGACGATAGCCATCAGGCGCGCCATGTTTTCTTTGTCGGCCTTTGTCGGCAGCATTCGCGCCAGCTTCTCCTGCGTCAGCGGCGTGAGCTTGGCGAGGTCCTCCGCCAACTCGGCATTCGTTTTCTCTCTGACGCTCTCGGCGATCTGCTCGAACCTATTCGGCATAGACGGCACTCCGATCTAGAAATTCTCCTTCAACTCACGGATCTTCGTCACGACACCGTCGGGGTCGCCTGTTTCGGCCAACAGTCCGACGATGCGATCGTTGACCGCAATCGCCGATTCGATTGCCTTGTCCCGTGCCTCGAGAACATTCAAGCGGGCAAGCACCAGATCCTGCTGCACCTGGACCTTACGAATCGAGCGGAGATTGTTGGTGACAGCATCCTGCAGCGCGCGAAGCTCGCCATACGCAGAGCGCAGTTCCCTTATTACCGCAGCTTCTTGGGCCTTGATTGGACCAAGCAACTCGGCCCGCTGGCGCTCGATCGCGATCGTCGCCGCCTCCGCAAACTCGAGCACGATCTGCCCACGCTCCGCACCACCCAGCGACCGCTGAATGGCTGCTAATACCTGGTCAGTGATTTCCGGTGATATGCGTACCGACTGGCCAAGTTCGCGCCGTATGTCATTTAGCGCCTCGGGCGGAAGAGGTTCGGGCGTATCCAGCAAGGTCATCAGCTGAGCATCGCGGACGAAGTTATCAAGGAATCGCGGAACCCAACGGTTGATCAAGAAATCTTCAACGCGATCCTGCGAGAGGCGGAAGTACTCCTGGACGAAAGCTTCGTGCGAAGCCTGCATGTCAGTGATTCTCTCACCTACTACCAAGGAGAGTTCCACCGATTCGTTGGGTATCGACGCGCAAGATATGGTGTGCGTCACTACGGCCAGACAGGCAAGTAGCCGTAGCCGAGGCGACCCGTTCAAGTTTCTATCCATCCCATTCTCCAGCGCCCGTGAGATGCTCAAGCTGGCGAGGCTCGATCACGCCTCGCCCTGCTGACCTAGCGTGCTTTCAGGTGGCTCGGCCTGTTCGGCCGCCTCGGTCATCTGGACCCACTGGCGATGCTCCCGTGACAGCAGGCCTTCGACTTCGGTGACGTACTCGGCCAACGCTCCATGGTACTCCTCCGGCGCGGCGGAAGACGATGGTGCCCGATAGGCTCGTAGATACTCGAGGTCAAGGTAAGTGTTCTCGTAGCGCTGGTGATTGCGTTCATGCTCATACAGCGCGCGGGTGGCGGCAATTGCCGCAGACAGGGCCGGTGCAAGCGCTGCAACCAAGGTCCAGACCCATACCGAGCCAATCTCTTCGCCGCCGAAGCCTACGAGCGCGGCGCAGGCTGAGGCTACGAACATCAGGATTCCGGTCACGATGATCAACAAATCGTCGCGGCGGCCGTGCCAGCTTGACTGCCGGCGATAGTAGTCGAGTTGGTCCTCGACGCGCTGCTGCTCGTAGAAGTCCAGGAATTCCCTATCGCGGTCAGGCATCTGTCTTAGCCTCCCGCGCCGTGCGCTCGATATCGACCAGTCGACGCCGAAGCACGCGATCCGGTTCCGGGGACTCTGCATACTCTCCTAGACGGCCGATGAACAGGAACCGCTCGCCGCGGAGCGTCTCAGCCACCCAACGGTTCTTTAACCAGCGGCGTTGCCACTTCAGCCCCCGAGAGATGAAAGCCAGCGCGCCGAGGCCGGCGGCCAGCAACGCTTCCACCAGACCGAAGGTGCGCAGTTGAGTAGCCGCGATTCCCAGCCCCACCGCGATCACGCCACCATAGATGATCGAAAGTTCGGCGAAGCGGTGCTTCTTCTGATATGAGCCGGCGCGCGCGTCGGCGTCGCGGAATGCCGGGCCGAGAATTCGATCAGCGACGGCGATATCATCCCGGAGCGTGCCATGACGGCCAGTGCCGCTGCCTGATGATTCCGATGGTTCGGGCGACATAGGCAGATTCCTTGTAGCTGCGTATGACGGGATAAGCCCCGTTTGGAAATACGGTCCAGGCACACGGGGAGCCGCGCACCAGAACTCGCGAGATGAACAGCGCTCAACTCGCCCTTGGAATGCAGTGAAATGGGCGAAGCTATATGCTATGTCGGAGGGCGGAATCGGGCAAGCTTCTTGGTGAGACGGCGTCCGCGCCA
>JBFJOD010000070.1:0-17591 GCA_041617795.1 Gemmatimonadota bacterium
CCTAGCAGAGGTGCAGGCGGAGTTCGCAAGCTTCGATTCCTACGTGTGGCGCTTCGTCGGTGGGCGGCCCAAGCGGAACTCATGGCGCAGCCTGAAGCAGCTGCCCGCCAAGACTCCGGAATCGGAAGCGCTGAGCAAAGATCTCAAGCGACGCGGCTTCAAGTTCGTTGGCCCGACAATCTGTTACGCCTTCATGCAGGCCGCGGGGCTCGTCAACGATCACGTGATCGACTGTTTCCGCTACGAGCAAGTCGCTAATCTGGCTTGAGCCAACTCGGCTCTCGCTGGCTGGCGCGCCTTTGAATCTTCTGTCTACCCACATTCCAGCGCCACTCGCTCTCGGTCCCGATCAGGTGTACTCCGCCCAGCCAGCGATCGATGCCGTTTAGCTTCACCCAGTCCTGCCTGCCTGCCATGACGTCCCGGCCGTCGTCCGTCAGCTCGACCGCTGCGTCCCAATAAGCGCGTTCTGCTGGAGCGGGCGGTGCAGTGATCCCGCCACCGCCAGCCAGCTGTACGAGCGGCCGGGCGACACGGTTGAGCCGCTGGAGGTAATAAGCGAATACGCTGTCACCCAGAAAAGCCGCCTCCTCGCGCTCGTGGTGCGCGGCAGAGAAAAGCTCTCGAAGTTTCTTCTTCCCCTCGTTTAGCGCTTCCAGGACCTGGCGTTCGGACCGCGAAAGTCCGTTGTCCACTGATGGAAACTCTTCGAGATGCCTGCCGAGCGCAGCGCCGACGAACGGCAGCGCCGAAGTGTCGGTGCGAATCAGTGCGGCGATGTCTTCAGGATTCGGCGAACGAAACGCAGCCCAGGCCATCTTCCCCAGCTCGAGTTCCGTCGCTGAGACATCGCTGCGCAGCTCGTACAGCGAGCGCAAGCGCTTCTCATCCAGTTGGCTGAGGTACTCGCCGACGCAGATCAGGCTGAGACGGGCAACGATGCCGGAGTGATCGGCAAACCAGTCCAGCAGCTGCAAAAGCTGAAGCTGATCGTAGAGGTCGTGCTCGAACCAGAGGACGACCTCTACGTGCTTTCCACAATCGTCAAGCACTGCATCGCGGGCGGTGAATTCCTTTCGTACATCTTCTCCGCCGGCCCAGCCTCGCTCGGCGATGAAGCGAGCACGCACATCGCTCAGCTCGGTTAGGGATAGCCCGGCCGGCACAGGACCCTCATGCAAGACGTCGCGCCAAGGCAGCACGCGACCCGGAATTCTCGATCGCTCGAGTAGAGAGGCGGCGCTGTCGCCGTTGGTCACATGAAGCATGGTGGCGACTCATCGCGTGGTGAACCGAAGGAGAGGACCAACTAGCGCCTACGTGTGCTGAGCCGGTAGCAAACCACCGCCGCCTGACCGGTCACCTCACTCATGACGCCGCAGGCACGGTCTCCACGGACGTCCTCGAGCTGCACGGGTTGCGGCAGGTACAGCGCGCCCAGATAGCGCCCTTCAGCGTCGAAGATGTCGCGGCGCCTCGGCTCCGGCGTGTAGGGGTCGACCCACACCTGCTGTAGATCATCGACCAGCAGATCATCGATGGCGGGGACAACGGCGGCAAAGCTCACAAGATCGAGAATCTCCCTGGCCAGCGCATTGGGGCCTTTTGCCAACCGCGTCAGCACACTATCTCGAATCGCTTCGGTCACTGGCACGTTCTGGTAACGCCGGGTCACGCGTCGGATAATGGTGCCATCTGGACGTCGAATGTCGATCGAATAGCCAGCACCCGTGCTGACAGCGACCATGCCGGCGGCAGCTGAAAGCCGCGGCCGCGGCGCGAGCCGAACCTTCACATAGGACGCCTTGCCGTCGGGTGCTTGCAGCTGGTTCCAGCGCGCCGGCAGGAACGTCGCAACGCTGTCGACGATCGCACCGGATTGACTCATCCGGTAGATGACTGCGGCACCTGTATCGCGCACCGCTTCGAGGAACGGCACCGGCTCGGCCGCCAGGTAGAGTTCGTCCACCCCTCCCACCGCGAACAGCGGCGTCGTCGCCGCCAAGCCTCTTAAGTCGACCTCGAACCGCGAGACGAACACGCCCGCCGAATCGAAAGTCGTGACCCGGTTGAGGCCGGTGTCCATCACGTACACCCGGTCGCCGGCCACCTCGAGGAAGACCGGTGTCGCGAACTGGCCAGGCTCCTGACCCGGTCCGCCGAACGCACCGAGATATTCACCATCCGGCCCGAAGCGCAGCACGCGGCGATTCCCAGCGTCCAGTACGACGACGTTGCCGTTCGCCATTATGCCGGCGTCCAGCGCGTAGGTAGCCGGCCGCCGGTCGTACAACTGATCACCGGCCACCAACAGATACTGGTCGAAGGTCCAGGCTAACGTGTCGCCCGTCAGTCCTCGGTCCGGATTGTTGACCGTCAGTACACCGCCGGCCGAATCCACAGTGATGCTACCCCAGCCAGCGTCTTCTCGACAGCCCATCAGCAGCACGGCAGACGCCATTAGTCCATGAATGAATATCTTTCTCACTGTCTTCTCTTTCCCTTACAGAATCTTCGCACCGAGCGCGGAGTGGATCAGCCCGGCAGCCAGTTCGGCAGTCGCATTCCGCTGATCGAGCACGGTATTCACCTCGACCACCTCGCAGGACACCATGGCGCCAGAATCCGCTACGTGCTCCATGATAAGGTGCGCCTCCCGTACCGTCAGGCCACCGGCGGCGGGTGTGCCGACACCGGGCGCGAGGCGCGGATCGAGCGAGTCGATGTCGAACGAGACATGGAAGCCGTCGGTGCCGGTACAGACCGTCGCCAACGCTTCTTGCATCACGTTGAATATTCCCCGCTCGTCGATGTCACGCATCGTGTAGACGCGTAAGCCCAGCTTGCGGATGTTGTCACGCTCCTGCGCGTCGACATCACGGACACCTAGCAGCACAGCGTTATGCGGATCGACCATCGGCGCAGCGCTCGCAAGGTGCGTGAAGCACCGGTCCCCAAGGCCCAAAGCGGCCGCCAACGCCATTCCATGTACGTTGCCGCTCGGCGACGTCTCCGGCGTGTTGCAATCGGCGTGGGCGTCC
The DNA here is from genome assembly GCA_041617795.1 of Gemmatimonadota bacterium. Taxonomy (GTDB): domain Bacteria; phylum Gemmatimonadota; class Gemmatimonadetes; order Palauibacterales; family KS3-K002; genus JBFJOD01. Next base: position 3,042 of record JBFJOD010000070.1, read on the forward strand.
ACCCACAACAGCCCCCAACTCTTGGCGGTCTTGGGCCGGTTGCCGTAGCGCTTCAGGCCCGCCAGGGTTCCCATCGCGACGGAATGGTCACCACCCAAAACAACCGGTCGGTACCGCTTCGACAGGACGTCCTCGACCGCGGAGGCGAGATCCTCGCAAGCCGCGCAGATTGCGTCCGCGAACCGCCGCTTGGTGGAACCCTCACCCGCCACCGAAGCGTGGGGCACCGCGAGGTTGCCAAGGTCCTTGATCTCGCACCCCAGCCCCTCCAAGCGTTCCACCGCGCCGGCTATGCGAATCGCACTGGGACCCATGTCCACGCCACGCAAGTTGGACCCCAGGTCCATCGGCACACCGATGATCGCTACTTTACGCGACGCAGCCACGCTACTTGTATCCATCCACTTCTCGCTCGATCATAGACGGTGATTGGGATGCGGAAGAACCTGAGTCCAATACGCCTGAACGTCAATCCGGACCCCTTTACCGTGACTAGCGAAATCTCGCGTCGATCCGTACTCGAGCTGCTGCAGACGCTCGTTCGCACCCCTTCCGTCAATCCATCCCTCGCCCCGCAGGAAGCGACCGGTGAATCCGACATCGCCAAAGTCGCGCTTGACTGGCTGACGGATCACGGGGTCGAAGCGCGGCTGGAATTCCCGGCAGCGGGACGCCCGAACGTGGTCGCCGAGATCGGGTCGGGCGCCGGACCGACGCTCGTGTTCTGCGGGCATCTCGATACGGTGAGCGCCGGCGGTATGACGATCGCGCCTTACGAGCCGCGCTTAAAAGACGGACGGCTCTACGGTCGCGGAAGTTACGACATGAAAGGCGGCGTCGCCGCCGCCATGGCCGCCGTGGCCGCTCTGCGCGGATCTCAATTGGACGGTCGCGTCTTGCTCGCCCTGGTGGCGGATGAGGAGCACTCGAGTATCGGAGCCGACTACTTCGTGGCGCATCATAAAGCGGACGCCTGCATCGTCACAGAACCCACCGAGGGACGTCTGATCCTCACCCACAAGGGTTTCGTCTGGACCAAGTTTGTCACCCACGGCGTGGCGGCTCACGGCAGCCGCTGGGACTTGGGCATCAGCGCTATCGGCAAGATGGGTCGCATCGTCTCCGCCCTCGAGCGCTTCGACCGGGAGGCTCTGCGAAAACGGTTACACCCCGACGTTGGCCCGGCATCGCTCCACTGCGCTACCATCAGTGGCGGCGCAGGACTCAGCACCTACGCGCCGGAGTGCCGCCTCAAAGTCGAGCGCCGCACCTTGCCCGGTGAGACGCTCGAGCAGGTTCGCGGCGAATTCGAGGAGATCCTACGCGACTGCGGTGAGGAAGCGCAACTGGATTGTTACTTTCATCGCACGCCGCTGGTTTGTGATCCCGATTCAGCCATCGCCCGCTGCGCCCGCGCGGCCGTCCGCGCCGTCCGTGGCCAGGCACCTCAGGAAACCGGAGTCGCCTACTGGACCGATGCGGCGATCTTTGACGCCGCCGGCATCCCCAGCCTCAACTTCGGGCCCAGCGGTGAAGGAGCCCATGCCGCCGTTGAGTGGGTCGACCTCGATTCCGTGGTCGCGACCGCCGAGGTCCTCAGCGACGCGGCCCGGCGTTTTTGCCGCTCGGCCGCCGACAACGCGGACCGCTGAGTCCCTGCCCACTTGCCCAGCGCGGCTCAGCGCTATAATTTAGTGGTGGCTAAAAGATGAATTAGGTATACCTAAAAATGAACAGCCTCTCCTTTCTCGCCGTCGCCGCTCTCGTTGGCCTCGTCGCTGGTCTCTTCTGGCCCCGCCGTGGACTCGTCGCTCGCTGGAGGCGCAGCCGTGAGCTGGCAGCGCGCGTCCGCGTCGAGGACGCCCTCAAACACATTCACGCCTGCGAGCTGCGCGGTGCCCTGGCGACCCCCGAGTCGCTGGCTGGCAAGCTCGGCTTGACCGTCCGCCGGGCGCTGGAGCTGATCGCCGAGATGGAGGAGGGTGGGCTCACCCAGTCGACGGGAGCCGGGCTGCGCCTTTCGGCCTCCGGGCACACGCTGGCCCTACAGGTCATCCGCGCTCACCGGCTGCTCGAACGCTTTCTTGCCGACGAGCTGCGCATGCCGCTCGACCGCATTCACGCCACCGCCGACCGTCGCGAGCACACGCTGAGCGCTGAAGAAGTGGACGCCCTCGAGGCGCGCCTCGGCTACCCCCAGCAGGACCCGCACGGCGATCCCATCCCGACCAGCAGCGGTACGCTGGAGAAACTAGAGGCCACGGCGCTGACGGATTGGCCGGCGGGCGTTCCCGCCAAGATCGTTCATCTGGAGGATGAACCGCCGGAGGTTTTTGCACAGATCGTGGCCGCCGGTTTCGGGCTGGGCATGCACATCGAGGTATTCGAAGCCAGCGATCAGGCGCTGGTCGTCTGGGATGGCGAGAATGAGCGCGTGCTGGCGCCAGTGGTGGCGAGCAACGTCTTCGTGAGCGGCTTGCCACACCCGGTACGACCGCCCGTCAAATTGTCATCGCTCGAGCCCGGTCAGTCGGGCCGGGTGGTGGCGCTTCGCTGCGAGGGGTTCAATCGGCGGCGGCTACTGGATCTGGGTCTCACATCGGGTACGGTTGTCGAATGTGCCTTTCCGGGACCGATGGGTGAGTCGACGGCGTATCGTGTGCGGGGCGCGCTGGTAGCACTTCGACGCGAACAGGGTGACGAGATCGAGATCGAGCCGCTCAGCGCCAGCGAATCGGAGGTGGGTCAGTGACAACAAAGAGGCCGCTTTCGATCCGCAAACCACGGCCGCCGGCCGATGAGGCGTGCGGCTCCTGCCACATGGGACTGCGGCAGCTGGGGATAGATGCCAGCGACTGGGATTACGTGGTCGCCCTCGCGGGCAACCCGAACACCGGGAAGAGCACCGTCTTCAACACGCTGACCGGGCTCAGGCAGCATGTGGGCAATTGGCCGGGCAAGACGGTGGCGCGAGCCGAAGGCGGCTTCGAGTTCCAGGGAAAGCGCTACAAACTGGTGGACCTGCCCGGCACGTACTCGCTGCTGAGCGCTTCCACCGACGAGGAGATCGCCCGCGACTTCATCCTGTTCGGGCGGCCCGACTGCACCGTGATCGTAATGGACGCGACGGTGCTGGAGCGCAATCTGAATCTGGCGTTGCAGATCCTCGAGATCACCGAGCGAGCCGTGGTTTGTGTCAACCTGATGGACGAGGCACGGCGTAAAGGGATTCTGATCGACCCGGAAGCGCTGGAGCGTGACCTTGGCGTTCCTGTCGTACCCACCGTCGCGCGAACCGGCCGCGGCATCGAGCGGCTAATCGAGGCGGTGGCAGGCGTGTCGGCCGGCGCCATCCGAACGCAGCCGCACCGGATTGGAGCCAAGGGCGATGCGGCCCGCTCCGTCGACGAGCTGGTCGCCTTGATCGAGAACAAGTACCCGGGTCTGCCCAACGCGCGCTGGGTCGCGATGCGCCTGCTGGAAGGTGACAAGCGGGTCGAGAACGCGATCCGCCGCGGTGAGCTCGCTGAGTCGTCGGCCAATTCGCTGAACCAAGCCGCGGCGGCGGGCACGACTGGTGAACGATGACGCCCACAACGGCTACCGCTCCCGACCAGATTCTGGACCGAGCCGAACAGCTGCGGCGCGGTCTCGACGTGTCCTTCCGCGATCAGATCGTCGAAGCGATCTATGACGACGCCGAGGACATCGCCAGCCGCGCCGTCCAGCTTGGTAGAGCCGCAGGCCCGACATGGGACGAGAAACTCGACAAGATCCTCACGTCTCGAATCTGGGGATTACCTATCATGCTGGTTGGCCTGGCGGCGGTCTTCTGGATCACCATCGTCGGCGCCAACATCCCCTCACAGGCCATCGCCTCGCTGCTCTTCAGCTTCGAAGACGCGGCTGCCGGGCTGTTCTCAGCGCTGGGCGCTCCCGGCTGGCTGACCGGATTCCTCTGGCACGGCGTCTATCGGGGGCTCGCCTGGGTCATAGCGGTAATGCTGCCGCCCATGGCGATCTTCTTCCCGCTGTTCACGATCTTGGAAAACTTGGGCTACCTGCCGCGCGTCGCTTTCAACATGGACTGGCTGTTCAAACGCGTCGGGGCGCATGGCAAGCAGGCACTGACCATGAGCATGGGGTTTGGTTGCAACGCGGCCGGCGTCATCTCGGCCCGCGTCATCGACTCGCCGCGTGAGCGCCTGATCGCCATCCTCACGAACAACTTCGTGCCCTGTAACGGTCGTTTCCCCACGCTGATCATGTTGAGCGTCGTGTTCGTCGCTGCTGCGTTTCCACCCGTGGTGGCCTCGTTGGCTGCCGCAGGCTCGGTCGTCAGCGTCGTACTGGTCGGAGTAGTCTTCACGCTGGCGGTCTCGTGGCTGTTATCGCGGACGATCCTGAAGGGAGAGGCTAGCAGCTTTACGCTGGAGCTGCCGCCGTACCGCCGACCCAACATCGGACAGATACTCTACACGTCGATCATCGATCGAACGCTGTTCGTGCTCTGGCGCGCTGTGCTGATGGCCGCCCCGGCCGGCGGCGCGATCTGGCTGCTGAGCAATATCTCGGTATCGGGCACTTCTCTAACCGGCTGGGTGTCCGGTTATCTCGATCCGCTTGGCCACGCCATCGGCCTCGATGGCGTCATCCTGCTGGCCTACATCATCGCTATCCCCGCCAACGAGATCGTCGTGCCGACGATGTTGATGGCCTACACAGGAGCGGGGATGATGATCGAGATCGACAGCCTCGCTGAGCTACAGCAGCTACTGGTCGGTCAGGAGGGCTGGACCCTCCTGACCGCCGCCTGCTTAATGCTGTTCTCGCTGCTCCACAATCCCTGCTCCACGACGATCTGGACGATGTACAAGGAGACGGGCAGCGCCAAGTGGACCACGCTGGGTGCGTTGATGCCGCTGGCCATCGCCTTCGCGGTCACTTTCGCGGTCGCCCAGGTCGCACGCTTCCTAGTCTAGGGCCGGTCCAGCTCCGCTTGCACCGCAAGGATCAGAGCACCGCTTTGCGGGTTCGCTTGTGCAGAGCCGAGGACGAGCGTCTGATTCACCCGTGCGTTAACGGCTGTCTGAAAGATCTGGCCCTCATCCGTGTGCAGTCCAACTACCAGCTTGACCGTGCCCGAATCGTCGGCTGCGCGCACTTCGCCGATCATGCCGCGGATCCAGTAGACGCGATCAACAGCAACGACACGCTGCGCGACCTCGCTCCACTCCAGACCCGATATCACCGTCTCACCGATCAGGCGATAGTTTTTGAAGCGGAAGACCTCCTTTGGCAGTGCATCCGCGATCTCCGCAAGTTCCGGATCAGTCTCGCCGCCCCCGTTGGCCTCAATGATCCGGAAGTGCAGCCTTACACTGGGTTCCGGCTGGTCGTATTTGCGCAAGACCTCCTCGATTCGCGAAAGCATCTCAGGCGTCTCGCGCACCGTGATCAGTCCCGTTTCCTGTTCGATGCTGACCATTCCGCCACGATCGGCAAACACGTAAGGGTCGATGATCCGGTTCGCCGCTCCCGGCTCGATGTACTCGAGCTGGAACGTCCGCACGTCGAGACCGGCCGCACCGTTATTGTCGCACCCCATAAAGAGCACCGCACCGAGCATCGCCGTCACAATCAACTTCTTCATTTCCCTGGTCTCCATTAGTAGAACCAAACGACCTTCACAGATTCGTCTCGCGTCTCGAACACCATGACGTTCCGGGCCACAGGAGCTTCGACCAGAGCTTCGATCCGCGGCACCGGCAACGGCACGATGACCCCACGCATCATCGGCTGTTGGTTCAGCGATCGCAGAATGAGCAGTGCTCCCACAGCCGCAGCCGCGGCCAGAGGAATTGACCACCGCCACACCTTCCCCCGCCACCGAAGCGCCGTTGGTCGAGTTCCGATGGCGCTCAACGCACGCTCCACATCGACCCGCGGATCCATAGCCGCGAGGGCGCCAGCCAGCTCCGTCTGACCCTCCAGGAGCCGCGCGGCGATACTGGAACAGCGCCCACATTCACGAACGTGACGCGCCAGCTCCGAGTCACCTCGGCCAGCTAGCTCCGCCGGATCCGCTTCCAGCAGCCGCTCGAATGCCGCTTTGCAGTCTATGGTCCGTAACCCTCCACCAGTTCTGGAGCGCTCTCCAGGATCTTCTTGCGAATCGTCTTCCGTGCCCGAAACAGATGCGACCGCACAGTGACCGCTTCCAAGCCAAGCAGCTCACTGACCTCTGCTGCTGCGAAGCCTTGCAGGTCAACCAGATCAAAGACTTCCCGCTGTCGGTCCGACAATTCAGCAGTGAACGTTCGGATCAATCCGCTCACACGCCGCTCGTCGCTGGTGAGCCGCTCAGCTTGCGGATCTTGTGCCTCTATCTTCGGTTCACGGCGGAGCTTGCGGGCGAGCCGTTCGCGTCGCACGCGTTTGCGGTGCAGGTCCAGACTGGCGGTCTGCGTGACGCGATAAAGCCAGGTCGTGAACCGCGAGCGCCCGTCGAAGGAACCGATGTGCCGGTGGAGTCGTATCAGCGCTTCTTGAGTCACGTCGTCCGCATCATCCCGGTCGCCGGTCCGCACCAGCGCCCAGCGGTGGATTTGACGGTGGAAGCGGCGCACCAACCGCTCGAACGCCGCCTCGTCTCCAGTCTGGGCAGCTCGAACCAGTGCAGACATACCCTCATCGATTGGCGTCGGCTCGCTCAAGAGTGCTCCCGGTGACACATTCCGATACTGAGACGCTGCCAGGCAGACGACCGTTTACACGACCGCCGGACCGAGGCCTGCCGGCCCGGCCTCTGGCTCGCATCCCCAACTGCCGTTCTCTAGTTTGACCGTACATTAATGCCCCTCATCGCCAGCAAATCAACACGTCGGATCGAGAAGGTTCGCCATGGGAAGCAGGAGGCTCACATCGCCTGGCCGACCCGGGCCATCCCTGTTTTTCGTCGTTGCGCTCGCGTGGTCCCTCGCTGACTGCGAGTCCGTACCCGACCGTACCGCAACCGCCGCCGTCCGCGACAGCTCGGGCGTCCGGATCGTCGAGAACACAGGTCCACTTTGGCCGGAGGGCGAGGGCTGGCGCCTGGCCGATTCAGCGACCCTCGATATTGGGACGTTGGAGGGCGAGCCTGAATACCAGCTTTACCGGGCGTTCAGCGCCAGCAAGCTGCTGGACGGTCGCATCGTGGTTGCCAATAACGGCACCCACGAACTGCGTTTCTACGATTCATCCGGCGCATTCCTAGCTTCCGTCGGCCGGGAAGGCGAGGGACCGGGTGAGTTCAGAGGCTTGCAGTTCTTGCACGCTTATGCCGGCGACTCTCTCCTGACCTATGACTTCCGTAACCGCAGATTCTCGATCTTCACTCTGGACGGCAGGTTCGTCCGCTCTTTCACACCGGCGCCCCTGACGGGCGCGGTCGCGTTTCCCACCTACGTCGCGCCCTTCGCCGATGGCTCGATATTCTTGGGCCTCGAGAGTCCAACCACCGCCGAGGAGATGAAGTCCGGGCTGCGGCGCGAGCCCGTCGTTTTTCTGCACTGCGACCGTGACGGCGCTTTGATCGACACGCTGGGCCACCACCCGGGCACGGAGTGGTTCATCCAGACTCAAGGCGACGGGGCGACTATGGGTATCATCATCGGCCAGAGAGTAATGGGTTTACAAGCGCAATCGGCCGTGTTTCAGAACGGTTTCTACTTCGGTGCCGGCGATTCGTACGAGATTAGCTACTACAATATAGAGGGAGTGTTGAAACGGCTCGTTCGGCTCAGGCGGCCTAATCGCGCCGTTACGGCTGATGACATAACGCATTACAAGCAACGCCGGCTTGAAACTGTAGATGATAAGAACCAGCGTATCATGATGGAGCGTCGTCTGGAGGCAATGCCGTTCCCGGAGGCGCTACCCGCCTTCGATCGGTTTGTCGTTGACTCGGATGGCAACCTCTGGGTTGAGGAGTATCGGTTGCCCGGCGATAACAAACCACGCTGGACAGTGTTCGATGGCGAAGGGCAGATGCTCGGAGTCGTGGAAGCGCCCGACCGCTTCAGGATCTACGAGATCGGAGCCGACTTCGTCCTCGGTCGCTGGACGGACGAGCTGGATGTCGAGCACATACGGCTATACCGACTCGAAAAGCTGTAGTTGGTCGACTACCGCAATGCGACTCGCTAACTGACGTCCCGCCGCGGCACGACCAGTGTGGCGAGGTGTCCATGACGCAATACGTGAAGTGAGACGCTACCCAACAGCAGCCGATTGAAGAAGCCAAATCCATGGCTTCCCATTACGATCAGATCGGCGTTCCAGTCCTTCGCCTCGTGAAGTATCTCATGGCCGGCATGTCCCTCGCGCAATTCGTGGCTCAGCCCTAAGTTCGCCGGCAACTTCGTTTCTGCAATGGCGCGCTCGAACTGCAGGCCCGCATGGTGGCGCGACTCTCGTTCGTCGAACAACGCTGCCTCGAGCAACATCGGCGTCAGCCGATCCTGAACATAGAGCGCCCGGAGTTCGGCCCCTTCCAGCAACGCCATGGCCGCCGCGGTCTCCAGCACCTGGCGCGACTGAGCGGAGAGGTCGACCGCCGTGAGGATGCGGCGAAACGACTCGCGCCGTGGCTCGGTCGCTACCAGAACGGGCCGGTGGGCAAGGCGAATGATCCGCTCAGCGGTGGAGCCGACCAAGAACCGGGCCACCGCCGGCCGAGGGTGCGCGCCGACCACGATCACGTCGGTGTTCAGCTCCCCGGCAACCTCGGTGATCAGCGGTGCGGCCAGGCCACCGCGCACATGAATCGGCGCGTCGGACGCCTCGGCGCCCGCGGTCTGTTCCTCGACCTTGCGGCGTAGCTCCTCGCTGACGGCCTCGTAGTACCGCTTCGCCTCGACCTCCAGCGGGAACAGCCGCGACTCGACTACGCTTATCACTTCGAAGCTCGCGCCCGCCCGCCGGGCGAAGCCCGCTCCGCTGACGACGGCGCTGAGGCCGTGTTCGCTGCCATCCGTAGCCGCCAACACACGCTTCAGGCTAACCATTGTATCCCCCTAGATCACTCAGCTTCCGATATCACTGCGCGGGACCAGAAGCGTCGCCCTATGCCCGTGCCGCAATACGTACAGCGACGTGCTCCCCATGAGGAATCGATCGAAGAAGCCGAACCCGTGAGTACCGACCACAATCAAATCAGCATCCCAATCCTGGGCCTCCTCGAGGATCTCCTTGCCGGATGGCCCCTGCCGCATGCGACCGTGTACCGCTAATTCTTCCAACAGGCCCACCTCGGCCAGTACCCGCTCCATTTGCTCTCGGCCATGGCGCATGCGTTCCGACTCATCGTAGGAGGCCGCACGGGCCAGCATCAGTGGCAGCGGTTCGAGTACGTAAAGGACTCGCAGTTCCGCCCGGTCTGCACGTGCGATCGCCCACGCGCTCTCCAGTACCCGGCCCGATTCCTCCGACAAATCGACAGCCGCCAGCACGCGCCGGAACGGCTCGCGACGCGGCTCGTTCGCCACCAACACCGGCCGGTGCGACAGGTAGAGTATTCGACGTCCCGTCGAACCTACGAGACTTCGCGCCAGAGCAGGCTGCGGTGTGGCTCCAACGACGATGAGATCGGCTTTCATCTCCTCGGCGATCTTGGCGACCAGCTGTGGCGCGAGGCCGGCGCGAACGTGGATCACAGCGTCCGACACGCCCGCATCACGCGCCTGCGCCGCCGCGCTCTCGCGCGCCTCCCCGATGAAGGCTGGTTCGAACTCGCCTGCGTTCAGCCCCGGTGGAGCATAGGCAGGCGGAATCATCAATACCTCCACCACCGTGGCGATCTCGAAGCTCGAGTTCGCCCGCCGAGCCCAGCTGGCCCCGGTCACAACTGCCGCAAGGCCGTGCTCCGTGCCATCGGTTGCCGCCAGAACCCTCTTCAGCTCCTCCATCGCTATCCTTTCAACACACCCATCGGTTTGAGCTGGACTACCATCTTCCCGATACCGGCACGATGAACCACCTCGACGACGTTCTTCACGTCTTTGTAGGCTTCGGAAATCTCCTCGTCTACCGTCGCCCGTGATGCGGCGCGGATGAGGATTCCCTGATCCTCCAACTCCCGCACGATTGCCCGTCCTTTTGCCGTGCGCTTGGCCTGTTTTCGACTCATCATCCGGCCGGCGCCATGACAGCTAGAACCGAACGTCTCATCGTACGCTCCCTGCGTCCCAACCAGGACAAAGCTGTAGCGTCCCATATCGCCGGGAATGAAGATCGGCTGACCGATCGCGCGGTAAGCTGCCGGGACTTCCGGGTGACCGGGCGGAAAGGCGCGCGTTGCCCCTTTGCGGTGCACGCAGACCTTTCTCTCGCTGCCGTCTACCTTGTGAGTTTCGAGCTTGGCGATGTTATGGGCTACATCATATACCTGATTGAGCCCGAGGCGCTCAGCGCTCTGCCCCAGAACCTCCTCGAACGTCTCCCTAACGCGGTGGGCCATCATCTGCCGGTTGCAGAACGCGTAGTTCGCGGCACCACGCATGGCGCCAAGATAACGGCGCGCCTCGTCGGACTTGAGCGGTGCCGAACACAGCTGACGGTCCTGGAGAACGATCCCGTACTTCTCGGATGCACGCAGCATCGTCTTCAGGTAGTCGTCGCACACCTGGTAGCCCAGGCCTCGCGAACCCGAGTGGATGAAGGCCGTTACCGTACCGGGCAACAGCCCCAAGGCCGTCGCCGCCTCCTCGTCGTAAACCTCGCCGACATAGCCGATCTCGATGAAATGGTTGCCGGAGCCCAGAGTGCCAACCTGCGCCCGGCCCCGCTCCAACGCCCGTTGCGAGATGTTATCCGGGTCGGCCCCCTCCAACCGACCACCGGCTTCGACTCGTTCGAGGTCCTGAGGCCAACCGTAACCGTGCTCGACAGCCCAGGCCGCTCCGTCCTGCAAGACCCGGCTGACTTCCTTGGCGCTGAGCTTCAGATCCGAGCGCGCGGCGCCCACCCCCGACGGCACGTTCGCGTAGAGGCGGTCCATCAGTTTCGAGAGTCGGGGCCGCAGATCTTTTGCCGTGAGGTTAGAGCGCAGCAGCCGCACACCGCAGTTGATGTCGTATCCGACACCGCCGGGCGAGACGACGCCGTCGTCCAAATCGAAGGCGGCCACGCCACCGATCGGGAATCCGTAGCCCCAGTGGATATCGGGCATGGCGATGGAAGGGCCGAGAATTCCGGGAAGGCAGGCGACGTTCGCCACCTGCTGTAGGCTCTTGTCGTTCTCGATGTGTGGGATCAGCTCGTCGTCGGCAAACACCAAACCGTCGGTGAGCATCGGTCCCGTGCGCGGAACGCGCCAACGATAATCATCGACCTTTTCGAGACGATACCCTTCGACAGCCATAGCTACCTCGACGGCATTCGCACTGAGCGCCTATAGATCGAACACGACCCTCGCATACCATCCATTACCCCGGCGGCTGACCGCGAGATCGTGGTAGGTGACGCCTTTGAGCTCACGCTCCACCGCTCCGACCCCCGACTCCGTTTCGAAGCTGACCTGAGCGACAAGCCGCGTATCGCCCAATCGCTGGATCTCGGCATCCCGGTAAAGGAGACCCTCCGCCGCATGCAGGTAGAGAAGCTCGCGGAGCCATTCCACCAACAGGGCCTCCCGATCGGGCGCCTCCAGCTCGAGAGTTCGCCGCTGGCTCACTGCCTTGGACGGCTCCACGCGCCGCCCTCCCTCGCTGCCCAGCAGCACACCCAGCATGCCGCCGGCAGCGCCCAAGAATAGTTCCTCCAACGACGGCGCTTCGAGTTCCATGGCCAAATCGGCCGTATGCTCGACGGTCCGCCAGCGCCAGGCGGCGTCGTTCATTTGCCCTCCCTTAGGCTCGTCAACACTAGCTGAAAGCTAACGCTCGCACCGCTCCACGTCACCGACCCGGCGCCACACGGGCTCTCGCGATTTCCCTCCCGCATCGGCAGGCCGAGTGTTAGTTTAGCTTCCGCAAGCTGCCCCAACGCCGAACACCTTAGAATACGGTCTCCAGCCGGGGACAAGGGGTCCACCATGCCGCTTTACGAGTATCAATGCAAAGACTGCGACAAGACCTTCAGCCTGCGGTTACACATTGACGAGCATGACAAGAAACGTCCCAAGTGCCCCAAATGTGGAAGCCGCAAGCTGATGCAGAAGTACAGCTCGTTCTTCGCCAAGACCGAGAAGAAGAGTTGAGGCCGTGAAGGGTTTTCACGTTGCCACTTCTGAAGAGATCAAACGCGGCGCAGTCACCGATGTATACTTCGAGCGGACTGTCGAGATCCTCGACGCCAAGGGTGTCGATGCCTACGTGCGGGCGGAGTTCATCGCCAAGTCTCTGCCAGACTACTGGGATTGGTCAGTTTTCGCCGGACTCGCCGAGGTGACTCACCTGCTCGAGGGTGTTGACGTGAACGTCCGCGCGATGGAAGAGGGGGCTATCTACCGGCCGCTCGAGCCGGTCCTCGAAATCGAAGGTAGTTATCGGGATTTCGGCATCTTCGAAACCGCGATACTCGGTCTAATTTGCCAGGCTTCGGGGATCGCAACCCGCGCGGCGCGCTGCCGCCTGGCGGCAGGCCCTGACCGCAAGTTGATCAGCTTTGGCGCGCGCCGCATGCACCCGGCGATCGCGCCGATGATCGAGCGCGCAGCCTACCTGGGCGGCTGCGATGGAGTTGCGGTCGTGGCCAGCGCCCGACTGCTCGAAACGGAACCCGTGGGTACCATTCCGCACGCCTTAGTCTTGCTGCTCGGTGACACCGTCCGCGCGACGGAAGCCTTCGATGAGGTGATCGACAAGGAAGTGCCGCGCATCTCTCTCATCGATACCTTCCAAGACGAGAAGATCGCGGCAATCGAGGTGGCGGAGGCTCTTGGCCCGAAGCTGACGGCCCTGCGTCTCGATACCCCCAGCAGCCGGCGCGGCGACTTCTTCGACATTCTTAGCGAGGTGCGCTGGGAGCTGGATCTGCGCGGATTCGCCGACCTCGACCTCTTCGTCAGCGGCGGCATCGATGAGGATGCGATCCGCGAGCTCAACCCCGTAGTCGATGGCTACGGCATCGGAACCTGGATCAGCGGCGCCCCGGTCGTTGACTTCAGCATGGATATCGTCGAACTCGAGGGCAAACCGCTGGCTAAACGAGGCAAATGGTCGGGCGCCAAACAGGTGCTGCGCTGCGTCGGCTGCGGCGCCGATGACATCGTGCCTCTCCACCAGTCCGAAGACTGGCCGGAACGCTGTCCGGAATGCGCCTCCGATCTGGAGCCGCTTTTGGTGCCCTGGATCAAAGGTGGTCAGGCAACCGGGCCGCAGCTTGGTCCAGCCGACATTCGCGAGCGAACGCTCGAGCGGCTCGAGCGATTCGAGACTCATTGGGAAGAAGGGCCGGAGTGAGCCAGGACACGACACCTCAGGAGATCATCGACTTCTTCCGTGACCCCGGGAATTACAATCACCCGGTCGATGATGTCGTGCATCGACAGACCCATGTCTCGCACCTGTTCTTTGCCGGCGACTACGTGTATAAGCTGAAGAAACCTGTCAACATGGGGTTTCTCGATTTCTCCACGATCGAGAAACGGCGCACCGCTGCGATCGCCGAACTCGAGCTAAACCGCCGCGTCGCACCCGACGTCTACCTTGACCTCGCTGCGGTTCATCGCGACGAAAGCGGCCGGCTGAGCTTCAGCGCCCCCGCCCTCGTGCAAGAGGTCGCCGTCGTGATGAAGCGACTGCCGGAGGAGCAACGCCTCTCAAAGCTGATCGAATCCGGTTCCGTCAATCCCGAGTTGATGCACGGCCTCGGAAGCCTGGTCGCCGAATTCCACAAGCGTGCCGAAGGTTCACCGGAGATCGCCCAGTATGGATCGCTGGAAACGGTTCGCCACAACTGGGACGAGAACTTCGAGCAGACCGAACCGTTCATTGGCCGAACGCTGACTCGGGCGACGTGGGAGACATGCAAGACCGAGATCGAGCGGTATATGCGCGCCTATTCCGATTTGTTCGAAGAGCGTGTACGCGGCGGCTGGGTGCGCGACTGCCACGGCGATCTGCAGACGGATGACATCTTCATCGATCCAAGTACCGGTACCGCACACGTACTCGACTGCATCGAATTCAACCGTCGCTTTCGCTATTCGGACACACTCGCTGATACCGCGTTCCTTTCCATGGACCTCAAATTGCGCGGTCGTGAAAATCTTGCCCTAGCTTTTCTCGATGCCTACTACGAGAACTCGCCAGATGAGCGGTTACCCTCCCTGTTGCGCTTCTATGAATCGTACCGCGCCTACGTGCGCGGCAAGGTTCGCTCCTTTGTCATCGATCAGGAAGGCCCGAGCGCCGACGAAAAGCGTGCGGCGACCGCGGAAGCTCAACGTTTCTTCGAGTTGTCCTTGGCCGACGCGCGAAAGCTGCGGCCGCGCCTGATACTGTTTGCCGGCCTAATGGGTAGCGGTAAAACCCGTCATTCGGCAGCTTTAGCACACCAGATCAA
>JBFJOD010000071.1:0-17520 GCA_041617795.1 Gemmatimonadota bacterium
ATAAAGCTGTACATCGCCGAGCACGGACTTCCGGTTCGCTTATCCTGAGATCGAGGGCTCACGCCGCCTGGGCTCGGCAGCGCGGCAGTGCTTCCGAGCGACGGGTCCCACGCTCATCGATGCTTCTGCCTCGATTTCACCTTCCAATTCGAGAAGAGCAACAGACCGCGCACTCGGCAGCCAAGCTCTCTGAGCCACTCCGCGATGACGCGATTGGAATTGTGGAACAGAGTGTAGGGCTGAGGGTGGTGAACGAACTCGAGGTCGTAGGCCGAATTGTAGATACGAGTGTCCTGGTTGGCGTGGTAAAGCCCATCCAGCCTGCGGCGCAGCTGGTCGACGTCATCCGAATTGACAACAATCTCGTACAGTTCTTCTATGCCGACCTTCAGCGCGCGGCGGACTTCTTCGGGATCGGCTGGGCTGTCCAAAGCGCGTCGTCCGAACGCC
Source organism: Gemmatimonadota bacterium (assembly GCA_041617795.1). Classification (GTDB taxonomy): domain Bacteria; phylum Gemmatimonadota; class Gemmatimonadetes; order Palauibacterales; family KS3-K002; genus JBFJOD01. The sequence continues at coordinate 451 of JBFJOD010000071.1, forward strand.
GCCTGAGTCGACCAGAGGGCGGCGCTCGACGTTTCGACTGTACCTGTTTCTCGTAGGGCGTAGTAGGTCCAATCACCGTATGAGTAGCGTACCACCCCGACTTCGGTTGCAGGGAGCACCAGACTGGCGTGGCGGCCGTGATCCAACAGGTAGACAGCGCGAGGCTTGGCCGGCGCGGCGGGTGGAGTCACGACGTTGGCGCACCCCAGCGCGGCGAGGCAGCCGACAAGCGTGGTTATGAGTATTGCGGTTAAAGGCGCGAGTTGGACCCGTTGATCGGACAGTAGACGTTGAGGTGGCCACAGCGGTTGCAGTGCCAGCCGACCCATTCGGGCGGCAGAGCGGCATCGGAACGCCGGAGAGAACGAAAACGGAGATGGTGGCCGCTCCGGCCGATGAACGTGTGGCACCCCGGCATCTGGCAACGGACCCGATGCCCAGGTGTGATCTTTTCGGGGTAGAGCCACTCGCGCAGCGCCACCGCACGTTGGTTGAGGCGGTCCTTTATCATCGCGAGGCAAGATAGGGCGGATGCTCGGGTCAGGAAAGGCTGCCGGTCGCAGCGCTGCGCTAAGCCCCAATCACCTTTAGAACCACGCGTTTTGGCCGGCGGCCATCCCATTCACCGTAAAAGACGCGCTGCCAGGGTCCAAGATCGAGCTTGCCGTCCGTTACCGGGATGATAACCTCATGGCCAACCGTCAGATTGCGGAGATGCGCGGCGCCATTATCCTCGCCAGTTCGATTATGCAAGTAATCGTCGCCGCGCGCTGGGTGTGCCGCCCATGGCGCGACGTCGCCCTCCAGCCAATCGAAGATGTCCTGATGCAGGCCGGGCTCGTTGTCGTTGATGAATACGGACGCGGTGATGTGCATGGCGCTCACCAGGCACATCCCTTCCTTGATCCCACTCTTCGCTAGCTCGGTTTCCACCCACGGGGTGATATGAACGATCTCCTGCTGCTTCCGCGTGTTGAATGTTCGGTACTCGGTATGTGATTTCATCGCTAATCTCTCGGCTCGCTACTCTCGGGTGCTCAGTCCGGCCACGATCACTGACGAAGCAGTCCGCGCTCCTGAAGATAGCGTTGTGCCTCGTCGCGCCGCGCCGGAAGGGCGCGCCCGTGGTCGATATACTCGGGCCGGGTAGCGGCAATATCGGGCGTGTACGCTTCCAGGTAGCGGCGGTAAAAGTCTGCGGCCGCAGCGGTCTCGCCGCGCTCAGCATGTGCGCGTGCCGAAACCGACAAGGCGAGCAAGTGGTTCGGCACCTCGGCCAGCATCGTGTCGGCCTGAGCCAGGGCGTCATCGGGACGACCGGCAGCCAGGCTGAGCAGCGCCAGGTGGTAACGGGCGTCGGGATCCAAGTCGCTGAGCCCCCGGTAGGCTGTGATTGCCATCGGCACGAACTGACGGGCGTTGGCGGAATCGCCGCTCTCGTAAGCGGTCATGCCTTGATTGAACAGCGCATCAGCGGTGCCGCGTGCGCTCAGCGGCTGTGGAGTGGGCTGGCCGCCTGCTCCGAAGTCGTTGCCGAGGCCGACGTCGGTGATCGAGATCGGTTGAGCGGGGGGCTGACTGCTGTCCAGACCTCCGCGCCCATACTGGAGCAGCGCAACGACCAGCGCGATTGCCACCACGGTTAACCCGAAGGCCCGGAGTCCCTTGAGGCCGCGCATCTTCCCATTGGGTTTTGCGGCGCTGTCGAAGCGGTTTCCGCACTTGCGACAGAAGACGTCGCTCTGGTCGCGATTGGCTCCGCAATTCGGGCAGCGGGAGCGTTGAGCGGCAGTTTTCTTGTTACGTTGTTTACTCATGATATTCGGCGGTTTATCGGACGCAGTCGGCCAGTAGTTGCATCGAGCGGAGAACGGGCGATAATCTAGTGGCGGTGGCCGGTTGAGGGGAGGGGTGGGCCGGCATGGTAAAAACGTAAGATTCGCAATAGACCAAGACGTTGCAGAGCTTCGGCAAGTTCTTCCTACCTGGCCCCACTGAGGTGCGGCCGGAGGTTCTTGAGGCCATGCTGCGGCCGGTGTTCGGGCACCGCGGCGCCGAGATGGTCGCGCTCATGGAGCGCGTGGCGCCCCGCCTGCGCCGGCTTTTCCGTACGGAGCGGCCAGTTTATGTCTCAACCTCCTCCGCCACGGGGCTCATGGAGGCCGCCATACGCAACTGCGCCAACCGGCGCGTGCTATCCTTGATTTGCGGTGCCTTCAGTGAACGCTTCTTCCACATCGCCCGCGCTTGCGGAAAGGAAGCCGATCGTTTGGACGTCGATCTGGGAATGTCGAACGAGCCCGACAAAGTAACCGAAGCGCTTGCCAGGGATGATTATGACGCCGTCACCGTGGTCCACTCGGAGACGTCGACCGGTGTCCTCAACCCCGTCGCAGAGATCACGGCGGCGGTCCACAAGACTTCACCCGGGACCTTGGTGCTCGTGGATTGCGTCACCTCACTGGCATCGGCGCCGGTCGAGGTCGATGAGTGGGCGCTCGATTTTGCGCTGACGGGATCGCAAAAAGGGCTGGCGCTTCCGCCTGGTCTTGCCCTCGGTGTGGCCTCGGAGCGCGCCTATGAGCGGTCGAGGCAAATGCCGGGGCGCGGTCTGTATTTCAGCTTCGAAGCGCTCGAGAAAGCCGTGCTCAACAACCAGACAGCAAACACGCCGGCCGTATCGCTGCTCTTCTCTCTCGACACGCAGCTGGAGCGGATCGAAGCCGAGGGTCTCGAAGCCCGCTGGGCCCGGCATCAGGCGATGGCGGAGCGCACCTGGAGTTGGGTCGACGAGCTGCGCGGTCGGCTGGGGCTCGATCTCCGCGTTCTGGCGGCGGCGGGCCGGCGCTCGCCGTCAGTGACCTGTGTCGCTCTGCCGGAGGGGTTGAACGGGGTGGAGATTACGCGCCGCATGCGGGAGCAAGGGTATACGATCGCGTCGGGTTACTCAAAGCTCAAAGAGCGAACATTTCGAATTGGCCATATGGGGGACCACACGATCGAGGAGCTCGAGCAGCTTCTCGAAGTTCTCGGTTCCGTGATTGAAGGGCTAGCCAAGGAGTGATGATGGGTGGGAATGGGTTAAGGTATCGCGTACTGCTGGCGGATGATATCGCGGCCGAGGGCATCGAGGCACTGCGGAAAGCAGACATCCTGGAGGTGGATGTAAAGTCCGGGATCAGCGCTCCGGAGTTGAGGTCGATCATCGACGGTTATCATGCTTTGATCGTGCGGAGCCGCACCAAAGTCTCCGCCGAGATACTGGAAGCGGCGGGCTCGTTGAAAGTAGTTGGCAGAGCGGGGGTCGGTGTGGACAACATCGACGTCGAGAGCGCCACGCGCCGCGGAATCGTCGTACTCAACGCGCCGGGCGGAAACGTGATCTCGGCGGCCGAGCACGCAATTGCGCTGATGCTCGCCGCGGTGCGGCACATCGCACGGGCCGATGCCTCGCTACGGCGCGGCGAGTGGGAGCGCGGGCGTTTTCGGGGTATCGAGCTGCACGGAAAGACTCTGGGACTGGCCGGCGCCGGACGAATTGGATCGGAGGTTGCCCGGCGCGCGCGGGCCTTCGGCATGCGTGTCGTGGCTTATGACCCCTACCTTTCCCGGGAACGTGCTCAGCAGGTTGGGATGGAGCTGGTGACGCTTCCCGATCTACTCGAGACCGCAGATCTGGTATCCGTCCACGTGCCGCTTACCGAGGAGACGCAGGGGCTGATCGGCGTCAAAGAGCTGGCCATGATGAAACCCGGCGCGTATTTGATCAACGCGGCCCGGGGTGGGGTGGTCGACGAAGCGGCATTGTTCGCCGCGCTCAAGGAAAAACGGCTAGCTGGCGCCGCCCTCGATGTATTCGAAAAGGAACCTGTATCCGCCAACCACCCCTTGCTGCAGCTCGATAACGTCGTCGCTGTGCCACACCTCGGTGCCGCAACACGTGAGGCTCAGACCAGTGTCGGTATCGAGATCTGCGAGGCGGTTCGTGATGCCCTGGTCAGCGGCGACTTCCGTTCCGCTGTGAACCTGCCGGAACTGGCCGTTCAGCGCTACGCAGACATCGCCCCGCTGATGGACCTCGCCCAGCGGTTGGGCAGGTTGCTGTGTGGACTGACGCGTGGCAGTTATCGCGCCCTGCAAGTCCGCTATGCTGGCGCCCATGAGCAGGCGTTGCGTGCCGTGACTGCGGCTGGAGCACAGGGGCTGCTCTGCGACATCGTAGCAGGACCGTTGACGGTAGTGAACGCGCTGCATGTGGCTTCACAGCGCGGGCTTTCGGTCAGCAGCGTCTGGCTTGGTGCTACCGCCGCAACTAGCGAGTTGGTGGAACTGCGGTTAGAGACCGCGGACGATTCGCTGAGCGTCGCTGGTGTGCTGCTTGCCGAGAACCACGCGCGCATCATCAGGATCGGCGAGCACCGGGTCGATATCCAACCGCGTGGCACGATCATCGTCATGCGTAACCGGGATGTGCCGGGTGTTGTCGGCAAGGTTGGCAGCATCCTGGGCGCGGCGGGAGTGAATATCGCGGAATACCACCAGTCGCGCCGTGAGGCGGGCGGTGAGGCTATTGCAGCCATCTCTGTCGATGGCAGCGTGGCCCGCTCGGTCATTGATCGCTTGGCCGCAATGGAGGAGATCCGTGGCGTCTGGCAGATCGAGCTCCCCGACAAATCAGATGGGTCGCTCAACTCGGAAGTCGGCGAAGAAGCGCTGCAGCGCGCGCCCTAGTTTCTTCTCGCCGAACAGCCTCTAGCGTTTCTTGCCGAGCTTGCCGTGGCGACGTAGGATCTCCAGCGTCGCATCGATCGGCAGCGCCTCCGCAGTACCGCGGTGCCCGTTCACGGTCACTGCCCTGAGCAACGAATTGTAGATCGCCTCTTCCGTCGCTTCTACCACAGCTTGAAACAGCGGTGACATGCCATCGTTTGGCAGGTCAGCGAGCGTTCGAGGTTGCCGGTCCCCGGCACTTCTGCGGATGCTTTCAGCGGTGGAGAACGCGATGACGTAATCACCGCTGCCGTTGGTGCTCGGTGAACCGGTGCGGGCAAGCCCGTGAGCGGCGCGGGCGGCCAGGCGTTGGAGGTTTCTGGTCGACAAGGGCGCATCGGTAGCAACCACTATCATGAGCGAACCGTCGCCCGGGTCGACTCTACCGCCAGCCTTGGCGGGCTCCACGTAGTCGCGAAAGATGTATCGCCCCAGCTCACGACCGACTGGGGCTCCCATGATCTCGAGGATGCCTCCGAAGTTCGATTGCACCAGTACGCCGACAGTCCAGCCACCAAGTACTTCGGGCAACGCCCGCGAACTGGTCCCGATGCCGCCCTTCCAACCGAAGGCCATCGTCCCTGTTCCTGCGCCTACGGCGCCCTCCTCGACGGGACCAGAAGTGGCTGACGCCAGCGCGGCGGCGACGTGCTCGGCTCTGACCGCCCGGGCGCGAATGTCGTTTAGGTATCCATCGTTGGTCTCACCGACAACCGGGTTGATGGATCGGACCGACTCCATTCCAGGCTGATCCAGCAGCAGCTGCACCAGCGCATCCGCCACCTTCCAGACGCAGAGCGTGCATGTCAGCGCGATCGGCGTCTCCAGCTCGCCCAATTCACGGACTTGCGTCAGACCGATCAGCTTTCCGTATCCGTTGATCACGTGGATCGCGGCGGCCACCCGATCGCTGTGGAGGTTGCCGTTATGTGGGAGGATTACCGTTACGCCGGTGCGGATCGAATCGCCTTCGCGGACCGTGGCGTGGCCGACTCGAACACCGGCGACGTCGGTAATCGAGTTGTGTTGGCCGGTCGCGAAGATCCCCGGCACGATTCCGATGTCTCTGGCCCGGGGACGGTCGGATTGAGCTAAGGTCTGTTTGGCCATGAGGGTCACGCTGACGATCGAGAAAGTTAGGGCGAGAAGCGGTCTTGCCGTGCGCATGGGTAGTCAGCCGCTAAGGAGGCGCGTTCGAGCCCGTACGGCAACGTCGGGCTTCTTGGTGACGATGCCATCGACGCCCCAGCTCAATAGACGTTCCATGTCTGGCTCGTGGTCGACTGTCCAAACGTGGACTTTGGCACCGAGTTCGTGGGCCCGCTCCACCAGGCGCGGAGTTACCAGGCGTAGGCCCCAGTGTGTCTCAGGTACCTGGAGGGCATCGACCTTGCGTCTCCAGAAACGGTCGAGTCGCGTCCAGTGAAGCAACATGAACGCCAGCATCTGATCCAGCGTGATGCTGCTGGGACCGCGGTAACCGCGCAGCGCCGGGGCGCGGCGCCACGAGTACCAGGAAGCCAACAGCACATGGTCGCCGGCGTTGTGGTCATCGATCAGCTTGCGGACCGGCTCGGCTGCCCGGCGTTCCTTGATGTCCAGGTTGAAGCGAACGCCGGGGAAAGCCGCCAGCGCTTCTTCCAGCGTGGTGATGCGCTGGCCTTTGCCGCGGTACGGATAGGTGGCTCCGCCGTCCGCTGACCAGCGATAGCCCGCATCGAGGCTCTTCAGCTCATCGAGCGTGTGGGTCTTCAAGCGGCCTTGCCCGTCGGTGTTCTCCGACAGTTCACCGCTGTGATGGAAAACGGGGTGACCATCGCGGGAAAGGTGAACATCGGCCTCGATTGCATCGGCCCCTTGCTCGAGGGCAATGCGAAGCGCCGCTAAGGTATGGTCCGGCGCGTAGGCGGACGCCCCGCGATGAGCGAGCACCATCGGCGCTTGAGCGAAGTAGGGGTGTGACATATAGAGTTCGACCCGGAATGTGAACGCCTGAGTGCTAAGATAGTGTTTCCGTGCTGACAGCCACAGTGTCCAGCTTCAGACCGCTGCCGCACTCTAGTACTTCGGCATTGCGGGATCGACCTCGTCCGACCAGGCCAGCAGCCCACCCGTCAGATTGTAGGATTTCCGGAAGCCCGCTTCCTGTAGAAGCCGAACAGCGTGAGCGCTGCGCCGGCCACTCCGACAGATGACGACGATATCATCATCTTGGTCGAAACTGGTCATCTGCGATGGAAACTTGGCCAGCGGGACGAGTTCGGCCATCGGGAGATTGCAGATGTTCCACTCGTGCGGCTCGCGAACATCGATGATGCGCAACCGCTCTCCCGCATCCAGCCGTGCCTTCAGTTGGGTCGCTGTGATGACCGGAACCGTCTGCTGGCTCTGCTGAGCGTCCGCCTGTCCAACACCGCAAAACGCGTCATAGTCGATCAGCCCGCGAAGGGTCGGGTTGTCGCCGCAGATCGGGCACGCCGGGTCCTTGCGCAGCTTCAGCTCACGAAAGCGCAGCCGCAATGCATCGAATAAGAGTAGCCGCCCGATCAGTGTCTCGCCTTGGCCGATGATAAGTTTGATCGTCTCGTTTGCCTGCAGGGCCCCGATGATGCCCGGCAACACGCCCAGCACGCCGCCCTCGGCACACGACGGAACGAGGCCGGGTGGAGGCGGCTCGGGATAAAGACAGCGATAGCAGGGTCCGTCCTTAGCGTAGAAGACGGAAGCCTGGCCCTCGAACCGAAAGATCGAGCCGTACACGTTGGGTTTCCCCAGCAAGACACAGGCGTCGTTCACCAGGTAGCGCGTAGGAAAATTGTCGGTCCCGTCCACGATGATGTCGTAGTCATCTAAGACATCCAGCGCGTTCTGCGATGTGAGGCGCAGCTCGTGTCCCTCGAATTTCACGTCGGGATTGATGTCAAGCAGCCGGTCGCGTGCCGATTCGAGTTTTGAGCGACCGACGTCACTGGTGCCATGAAGAATCTGTCGCTGCAGGTTGCTGTAATCGACGGAGTCGAAGTCGACTAGCCCGAGCGTTCCGACGCCAGCGGCTGCCAGATAAAGCGACGCGGGAGAGCCCAACCCCCCCGCGCCGATGAGCAGGACGCGGGCCTGCCGGAGCTTCCTCTGTCCCGCCGGTCCGACCTCCGGCATGATCAAGTGCCGCGCATAACGGCGCATTTCATCCGGCGAGAATTCCATGTTCATCGTTCCTGGGGCTTGGGAGACGCCACCTGCAATAGATGGCACGATGCGTATTTCGTCACCCTTCTTCACACCGGTCGCCACTCCGCTTTCAAGGTAGCGGATGTCATCGTCGTTGAGATAGATATTGACAAAGCTGCGCAGATTGCCGTTTTCGGCATAGAGGTGCCGCTGCAAAGCCTCGTAGCGGGCGGTCAGCTTGCCGAGCGCCTCGCCAACCGTACGCGCATCGACCTCGATGAAATCGAGACCGTCGGAATACTGTCTAAGCGGTGTTGGAACGAAGACGCGGATGCGTGTCATCTTGCTCTGCCTTCTGGTTCCAGCGATTCGTCCGAGCCGATAGCCAGCGACTCGAACGACCCACGATCGTCCGCCAATCGCCAGGCGCTCAATTCGTCAGCCCGCCCCTGATCGACCTTAATTATAAGATAGACATACCACGGCCACGCCTGTTCAAGATCGAATGCCGACGGCCGGGCGGCTGCATCGGGATGAGAATGGTAGAAACCGACGACCCGCAAGCCGGCGGCAGCGGCGTGACGTTCCAGCTGCAAGACATCTTCTGGCTCGAGCAAGTAGCGCCGTCGGCGCTCGGCGAGCTCTGCGTTTGCAAGAGGTGCTGATTCGTTCACCGTGAGATTCTCAGGGCTGTCCTTCGAGCCCAACAACCCGCCGCAGGCCTCGTCCGGGTACAGCGACTCCACGTGGTGTCGCAATACCAGCAGAGCACTAGGGCTGATCTGCAGTTCACGCATGACTACCTCAATAACGATAACGGCCGCGCCTGGATGGTCGCGGCCGACGTTTGCTGCAGTGCCATCGCTCGCTTACGAGTTAAGCTTGAATACTCGTGGCTGCGGGATCCGGTTCCCCGGATCAAACCTCGACGGCCAGGCTGCGGCGAATCGCCCGGACGTTCTCCGCGACCGGGCCTCGCGAAAATACCGCCGAACCCGCGACCAGCACGGTGGCGCCTGCAGCGACAGCCGCCTGCGCTGTCGTCGGGTCGATCCCGCCGTCCACCTCGATCTCGACTTGCATCAAGCCGGCGGCTTCGAGCTTGGCGGCGACTCGCGAGACTTTGTCGAGGCACTCGTTGATGAACTTCTGACCGCCGAATCCGGGATTAACGGTCATCACGAGGATCAGGTCTACGAAAGGCAAGATTTCGGCGAGTGTTTCCACCGGCGTGGCCGGGTTGATCGCGACGCCCGCTCCGGCGCCCAACTCGCGGATCGCCTGTACGGTCCTGTGAAGATGCGGGCACGTCTCCTGATGAACCGTGAGCAAGTTCGCGCCTGCGTTCACGAAATCGCGCAGATAACGATCTGGCGCCTCGATCATCAAATGGACATCGAGTGGGAGTTGGGTCGCGCGTCGGGCGGCCTCGACGATGAGTGGGCCGATGGTGATGTTGGGTACGAAATGTCCGTCCATGACGTCGACGTGAATCCAATCGGCGCCGCCCGCTTCGGCTTCAGAGATTTGTTCGCCCAGGCGTGTGAAATCAGCGCTGAGTATCGAGGGGGCGATCCGCGTCATTGTACTCGCTCAGACTATGCCAAGTTTAGAGCCGACTTTCTTCATCGCGGCCAGCACGGTATCGAGGTGCTCCATCTCATGGGCCGCCGAGATCTGGCAGCGGATACGTGCAGACCCGTGCGGAACGACCGGATAGCCAAACCCGATGACGAAGACCCCCTCGTCGAGAAGCATTTTGCTCATCCGGATCGCTTCGGCCGTCTCACCGATAATGATCGGCACAATAGGCGTTTCGCCGGGAATCGGTTTGAAGCCTGCTTCTTGGAGCTTCCCGCGGAAGTATGCCGTATTCCGCCGCAGCTTGGTAATCAGCTCGGGGTGGCTGTCCAGGTAGTCGATGGCCGCCAGCGAGTGTGCAGTCGTGGCGGGTGGCAGGGCATTCGAGAAAAGCATGGGCCGTGAACGCTGCGTGAGATAATCCGTCAGCTCCGCCGGTCCCGCCGTGAAACCACCGGCGGCGCCGCCCAGCGCCTTGCCGAGCGTACTGGTAATGACTGGCACCTTTCCGTGTAGCCCGAAGTGCTCGGGTGTACCGCGTCCCGTATCGCCCAGCACACCTGTTGCGTGCGAGTCATCGATAGCGACCACGGCATCGTGTTTTTCGGCAAGCGCAACGATGTCGGGCAGCTTGCAGATGTCGCCCTCCATGGAGAAGACGCCGTCGCTGATGATGAAACGATGCCGGGCGTCGCTACTGCTCTCCAGCACCTGCTCGAGCGCCTTCATGTCCGAATGCTTGTAGATCTTGCGCTGCGCTTTGGTCATTCGAACGCCGTCGATGATCGAAGCGTGATTCAGCTCGTCGGAGATCAGCACATCCTCTTCTTCAAGGAACGTCGGCGTCAGGCCCGTGTTGGCGTTCCAACACGAGACATAGGTGAGCGCCGACTCAAGGCCGAGAAACTCCGCGATCCGCTCTTCGAGCTTGCGGTGAAGCGTGAACGTGCCGCAGATGAACCGCACGGATGACGTGCCTGCCCCGTACTCCTCATACGCTGCACGGCCCGCCGCCACCACCTCCGGCGTACTACAGAGGCCAAGGTAATTGTTCGAGCAGAGATTGATGACCTCGCCGCCGGTCTCTTCCAGCTTCACAACGGCGTCCTGCGGCGAATCGAGGTGGATGAGCTGCTTGTAGACTCCCTGCTCCTGCATCGCGCGGAGCTCGTCTCCCAGCCGCTCGAACAGACTGCTCATTTGCCCTCCGTCTTCGTGGTCAACTCTGAGACCGAGCGTCCGGCGTGTCCGATCTGCGCCGCGCCTCCAGCTGTCGCGACCGCGTGCTGATCAGCCCGAAGTAGAGGATCCAGGCGCCACCGAGTATCAGAAGTGGAACGAGTACGGCCCCCTCGAGTCCCGTCATTTCAGCTTACTCCTTGTTATGAAGCGCACGGCCGACCGGCACCTGTCGTGCTGCCGCAAACATGGCCGGCGGCCGAGTGGGCGGCAAGAGTCGACTGGGGACGGGCACCATCCGGCTGAGAGCCCGGCGGCGCCGGCGGTTCGCTTTGTGGCACACCGACGTTAATCACTTGCTATGAATAGAGTTATGGCCTTGACTCGCGTCTGGGGGCTTTTCCCCAATAGGGGGCATCCGTAACTTTAGCCTTGCGACGGTTCTCGATAATACGCGCTTGAGGGCTACGCCGTGCGGCAACGCTTCACATTATCGCTAGCGGCCTTGCTGGTCGTGTCGGTGGCAACTGCCTTTGGACAGGAAGATGTTGCGCGACAGCATATCCAGCAGGGTATCGCCTACGTTTCGGCGGGCGACACGATCCGGGCAATCTCGGAATTCGAGAGAGCCGTGGATATCGCGCCGCGGTTTGCTGACGCCCATTACCAACTAGGGCGCCTCTACACCGAAATCGCCAGTGTTGTAGAGACCGACTACTCGGACCGAGTGAAGGCCGAAGGTGCTTTACTCGAGGCGTTGCGGCTCAGCCCTTACGACCCACGCTACCTGTTGGAGTTGGCGCGATTGCGCCTCAAGCAGCATATGCGGATCGATGCGGCACGCCTCTTCGATCGCGCGCTCAGTGAAGCGGAGAAGCTCGGTGACGCCGATGTCCTCGCCGACGTTCACTTCCACATTGGCTACATCAGAGAACTGCGTTATCGGGCGTTGGAGAATCGCCGCTTCACGCCCTTCTTCAAAGGTCCGCCGCACGACCAATTCGGGTCGCTGTTCGGGATGATGGGTGTTCAGGGGCCGGCTCGTTACGGCAACGAATACCTGAACGAGACCCAGCCGATCCAGGGTGCCGGACAGCTCTACCGAGAGGAAATGGTCGAGCACTATCGGGCGGCCTTGCGCTATAGTCCGGCGCACGTGGGCGCCAATGTGCGACTGATGGGCCAACTGCTCGATGAGCACCGTCTGGCCGAATACCTCGCACACGCTCGCAGACTGTCGGCCGCTCACCCCGAGCGACCCGAACCGTACCTGTATATGGGTTTGGGGATGCATGTCGCCGGCCGGGAGGAGGAGGCAGCGGAGGCCTTCAGTCAGGGGTTGGAGAGGCTGCCCGATCGCGCCCGCGCAGCGGTAGAAAGCCTTGCCGAGGTTATGCGGCGCGAGCAGGCGGAGCAGTACCTCGATCTCAGCGACGAAGAGCGCGAAGACTTCGAGAGAACGTACTGGCAACTTGCCGATCCGCTCATCCTGACCACGGCCAACGAGAAGCGTCTCGAGCATCTGGCGCGGGTCGCGTATGCTGATTTGCGATTCGCGGCGCCAGAGGCAGCGCTGCGTGGCTGGGAGACGGATCAAGGTGTGATCTACGTTCGTTACGGCCCACCGAGGCAGATCGCGAGCTTCGCGCCGCAGACCTACGATGCTGGCAACCCTTATACGGTGGGGCGCCGTTCGATAATCTGGAGCTACGGCGACAACGGCCCCGTCTTCGTGTTCAGCCAGATGCCTGGCTACTTGAACGCGCGATTTGCGGGCGACTACAAGTTCATTGCCGATAACTACCGCCACCTGCAGCCGGCAGTCTACAACAACATACCCTCGATACCCGAGCTGCTCGACCTGCCGATCCAGGTTGCTCGCTTCAGGGGTTCGACGCCGGAGGAGGTCGCGCTGGAGGTCCATGCGGCGCTGCCGCTGGTTAGCCTGGCCCGGGATCTCGACTTGGAAACGGGAGAATTCGAGACGGGCATGTTCTTGCTTAATTCCCTCGGCGTCGAGGTCGTGCGAGACGTCACGACCGAACTCGTCACCTATGCCGAATCGGAGGACTTGAACGAGTACCGCAGCTGGCGGGTCATTCTGCCACCGGGCGACGAGCTCGTCGCGGCGGTCGAGACTCGTGACGCGGTAACCTGGCGCGCGGCAGCGGCCCGCGAGCCCTTCATCGCCACGGCGTTCCCGGCCGACTCCCTCTCGATCAGCGATATCTTGATGGCCGATGCGGCCAGGCCGCTGATCGATGATCCGCAGCGACGGGCGGATTATGAGGTATTCCCCAACGCCGGGCTGCGTTACGAGCCCGGAGATGCCATTCACGTCTATTACGAGGTTTATGGGTTGGCAACGGACGTGGAAGGCTACGCGCATTTCGATGTGTCTCTGCAGCTCAGGGTCAAGCGTTTGAAGCGTGGGGGAGGTATCGCAGCACTGATTGGCGCGCTGGCCGACGCGTGGGGTTTCAGCATCAAGGGTGACGATCGACTCGAACTGCAATTCAGCCGGCAGGTCCGCTTGGACGGACGCGATCGTGTTACGGAATACCTGTCGCTGGATCCCCAGGAGTTGCCGCTCGGCGAATACGAAATCCGGCTTCGAATATGGGACGGGCAGGCCGAGCGTTTGGCCAGCAGGTTGCGTGGCTTCCAGGTCATCGAGTCGGATGAGCGCGAGTAAGACTTTTCGTCCGGGTCTGTCGGGCCAGTCGCGCGCGCTGACCCTGTTGCTGGCGTTTCTGGTTGCCCTTCCGAGTTCTGGATTAGCGCAGGATGCCGTAAAAAAGAACCGTCGCTGGCTGTTCGGTCTGGCGTTCGGAGTCGGAGCCGCTATACCCGCCTACGCTTTCACGGCCGACGAGGGGTTCCAATCCTCCTGTAGCAGCAAAGGTTGCGCGGCGATTGTGGCCGGCATCATCGGAGCCGGAATCGGCTTTTTGGTCGGCGCTGAGTTGGATTCGCGCTATTCGCGGCGAATGGAGGCAGGACCGAACCTCAAGTACTCGTTCCGTAACATCCCGTTGGATCTGGTTCCGGATCGACTCACAGATTTTCCCGGAGGCGTGGCGGTCGCCGGTCTGGGCGGCGCGCGAATCGTCTTCCGAGACGGAACAGTGCAGCAGCGGGCCTGGGGCGTGCGGGGGATCGAGGATATCGCCGTGCTGGCGGAGCAGGATCTACTGGTTCTGAGCACATTCTCCAACCTCATCACCTTTCCGGTCAGGGACAGTTCCGCACAGGGCCAGGTGGTCGACGAGCGTGGGGGCGGTTCGATGGAGGTGTTCAGCAATCGACTTGCCGTGGCCGGCCTCGACACCCTCCGTCTGCTGAACTTCAAGGGCCGGGGAAGCGAGCTGTCTATCGAAACCTTGTTGGGTGTCGAACAGAGGGACTTCGTCACCGACATGGCCTTCAGCGACTTCGGCCGCATCGGCTGGGTTTTGGCGGAGGGCAGGTTGACCTCGTACACGTCAGACTTGGAGATGATCGGCGTGACGGAACTGCCCGCGGCCGGCCGTAAGGTGCGGGCGCGCGGCAGCCGGTTGGTCGTAGCGGCCGGGACTCACGGTGCCTTCGTATTGGATGTAGCGGATCCGAGCGCCGCACGGGTGGTATTAACCTATGAAGGAGTAAGGTTCGCCTACGCTGCGGATATCCACGGCGACTTATTGTATGTCGCTGCGGGGCCGGAGGGCGTGGCGGTCGTGGACATAAGCGGGTCCGAGCCGCGCGTGGTGGGCGTTGCGCGCCACCCACGTTTCGCTACCGATGTCGTGGTGACCGAAGGTGGTGAGATTTGGATTCTGGATCGCGACGGGCGCAGCGTCCAGATCGCCGAGTTTGGACTTCAGACCGCGGCTGGTAAGGCGGGCGCGAAGCGTTAGGCGTCCAGCAAGATTGGATTGCGATGGCTGCGGAGCGGATTGGAGAACGGATGCGCCAAGAGCGCAAGGTGTGGCGTATCGCGCTGCTCCTTTCGCTCTTTCTGCACCTGTTGTTTCTCATCCTCTCATATCAATCAGCGGAGCGGCTGACCCCTTACGCAGCTGCGGGACCGGCCAGTGGCAGTCCGCTGGCTGCGTCGGCGGGTGGAGGGATGAGGGCGATGGTTCTCAGGCAACCGCAGGAAGTGACGATTCCACCCCGTCCGGAGGTCCCGGTGATCGACCCGGTACCCATCGAGTTGCAGGAAGAGCCGCAACTCGCGTTTAACGAGATCGAGCTGCGCGATCCGGGCGAAGGCCAGCGGGAAGGCCCGGAGTCCGGCTCAGGATTGCCGGGCGGGGAGGGCGCCGGTGATGCCGGTAACGCCAGGACCGGGTTGAGGCGTTTGATCCCTCCGACCCCGCGTGGTGTCATCTTTGCGCCGCTCGACCGGCCGGCCGCGGTGCGAGGCCGAGACGTAACCGTCTGGGTCTTCATTAATCAGGCTGGAGCCGTTGACAGTGTCCGACTCGAACCGCCGACGCCGAACGGCGGCTACAACGCTGATCTGATGCGCGAGGCCCGGGATTGGGTCTTCGAGCCTGCAGTCCGCGCTGGCCGGCCCGTCGCCACCTGGTGGAGTTATACTTGGAAACTGTAATGGTCGAAGAGCGGAAGACGGTTAAGGGGCGCATACTATGGGTCGATGATGAAGTGGAGATGCTACTTCCTCATCGACTCGTGCTCGAGCAGCGCGGTTACGAGGTCGATACGCTCCCCAACGGAGACGACGCGCTGAGCCAGCTGCGTCGGCGCAGCTACGACCTCGTATTGCTCGACCAGGAAATGCCTGGCCGCACCGGCACGGACATGCTTCGTGAGATCCGCGGCGTCGATTCCCACGTCTCGATCGTCATGGTAACGAAGAGCCAAGAAGAGACAACGCTGCAGGAAGCAATCGCCCGCCGTGCGGACGAGTACATCGTCAAACCGACGAGCCCCCGGCAGGTCGCTTCTGTCGTAGCCCGCATCCTCGAGGGTCCGAGTCTCCGGCACGAGCATCTGGCAAGGGATTTTGTCCGCGCCTTTACCGATCTGCGAGGCCGGATCGATTCGGCGACGACCTGGCGCGATTGGGCGGATGTCTACTCGGAGTTGGTCGATTGGGATCTAGAACTCAGCGAAGTCGGTGATCCCGGCCTGATCGATTCGCTGCGTTCCTTGATCGGCGAAGTGAGAAGGGAGTTCACCGCTTTTGTTGTCGCAAACTACAGCAGCTGGGTGACCGGCGCGCCAAACGAGCGGCCGTCCCTATCGGTAGACGTGGTTCCTCAGTTCTTCCTGCCGCTACTGGCACATGGCGAGCCAGCGGTTCTCATCGTTGTCGATTGTCTGCGGCTCGACCAATGGCGGGCGCTGCGATCCGTCTTGGCTGGGGATTTCGAGGTCGAAGCGGATCTTCACCTTTCCATCTTGCCAAGTGCAACACCGTATGCGCGGAACGCGATCTTCAGTGGGTATTTTCCGGATGAGCTGGCAAAGCAGCGGCCCGGCTGGCCCGATACGTGGGAGGAGGCTGGACTAAATTCGTTCGAAGACGAGCTCTTTGCACAGCAGATCAAGAATCTGACCGACGGTAAGGTCACGACCCACTATGAGAAGATCAATTCCGCGAGCGACGGTGAAGCGATGCTCCGGCGGCTGCCTGACTTGTTAAAAGAGCCCCGTGCGGTCGCGCTGGTATTCAATTTCGTAGATCTGTTGACGCATGGGCGCGGCGAGTCTCAACTGCTGTTCGAGATGGCGCGTGATGCGGAAGCGCTGAGGCGGTTGACGACAGCCTGGTACGAGGGTTCGGATCTTCGAAAAGCGCTCCGCATCATCCACGCACGCGGGATTCGAGCGTTGCTGACAACCGACCACGGGTCGGTCCACTGTCACCGTCCAACGACGGTTTTCGCAAAGAGGGACGCGACCTCGAGCCTACGCTACAAGTACGGTGACGACTTGCGGGCCGAAAACCCGACGACGGTCTTCGCTGTCTCTAATGGGGCGTCGATACGGCTTCCTGCCGGCGGCTTGAAGACCAACTACTTGATCGCGCGTGAAGACTTCTTCTTTGTTTACCCGACCAAGCTGCGTGAGTACCAGTCACGCTATCGAGACAGCTTCTTGCACGGTGGCATCAGCCCCGATGAACTGATATTGCCGGTGGCTCTGCTGAAGCCTCGCGGGGAGGCTGATTGAAGCTCTACAGGCGCTTGCTTCGCTATCTTCGCCCCTATCGGCTGATATTCATCGCCAGCCTGTTGGCAATGGCGCTGGGCTCGCTGCTGGACGGGTTCACAATGATCTTGTTGATCCCGTTCCTCCGCTCACTGTTTGGTGAGGCGGCGGTCATTCCGGGGGCCGGCAGCCTCGTAGAGCGCTTCC
>JBFJOD010000072.1:0-17362 GCA_041617795.1 Gemmatimonadota bacterium
CACGAGATCGCTACGCACCTGAGTGAGTTGAGCGACCGGCAGGAGGCGGCGGAGGTTCAGCGTGGGGAGCTCGAGAGTCAGCTGTCGCACCTAAGGAGTAGATCTCGCATCAGTCGCGCTGCCGGACGACTGGGCCTGCATACGCCCAGTGAGGAAGAGCTTGTCTATCTAGAGCTGCGCCGCCTGCCGGCGCAGACTCCGGGAGGGTCGCGATGAGGTCGGCGGCGCGTCAGGCGCGGAGGCGCCATCTTCGGCACAAGCTCCTGCAGATTTCGCTGATGCTGGCGGTCGCGGTGCTGCTGGTGCGGGCGTTTCAGCTCCAGGTAATTCAGGCGGCACGCTGGCAGGACGCGGCGATCAGCCAGCAAGAGGAGAAAGTGGTTCTCCCGGCTCCCCGCGGCACGATCTATGACCGTTCCGGTCGCGAACTGGTGGTCAGTCGCACGGACTACGATGTATTCGTCGACCCAGTGGAGCTTAAAGATCAGCCGGCTGCGATCGAAGCGCTGCGTCGCTTCGCCAATTTGGATGCGAAGACCGCTCGCCGAATTAGAGAGACAGATAAGCGAGCCTGGATTCCGGTTGGGCGGTTTTCGGCCGTTGAGAAAGAGCAGCTGGAAAAGTTGGTTCCGCGAGGTTTGCATCTTGAAGCGGCCATCAAGCGCTTCTACCCGCGGGGCCGTCTTGCAGCTGAGGTCATCGGCGGAGTCGACATCAGGGGCCGCGGACAGAGCGGTCTGGAGTTGACCTACGACTCGCTACTGACCGGGCAGCCTGGCGTCGGTGTGCGCCAGCGCGATGCGAACGGCGCATCGGCAGGCTGGCTCACCATCCCAATAGTCGCGCCGTCGTCCGGCAGTGATCTATACCTGACGATCGATGCGGAATACCAGGCGCTGGCCGAATCGGTGCTCGAGGACGCGATCGTGGAATCTGCCGCGAGCGGCGGTGATCTGCTGATTCTGGAACCAAAGACCGGCGAGCTGCTGGCTGCGGCCAGCCGCAGGAACGACCAGCGGTTTCCGACCCTGACGGCGGCTACCGATCCGTACGAGGCGGGATCGACGCTCAAGCCGTTCACGGCAGCCGCCCTCTTGGCGGAGGATCTGGCCTCGCTGAACGACAGCGTCGATACGGGTCAGGGTCTGTATCGCTTCGCGGGACGGACCATTCGCGACGGAAGCCCTCACGGTCGTTTGAGCTTGAGTCAGGTGCTGGCTGTATCGAGTAACGTCGGCATGGCCAAATTCGCCGAGCGGTTGTCAGCGGGTGTTCAGTACACGTATCTACGCGATTTCGGCTTCGGCACGCCAACCGGCCTGACGTACCCGTCGGAGTCGGGCGGCCGGCTGCGGCGGCCGTCTGAGTGGTCAGCACAAAGCAAAGCGTCAGTCGCGATCGGCTATGAGGTGGCGGTCACTCCGCTGCAGCTGGCGATGGCTTACGGTGTCTTGGCTAACGGCGGACTGCTCATGCGTCCGCAATTCGTGCGCGAGGCGCGGTTTGCCAGTGGTGTTGTGCGTTGGCGACGCGAGCCAGAAGTGATCCGGCGGGCTCTTACGGAATCTGTATCGTCTCAGTTGCGGGCGGTGCTCGCCCGGGCGGTGACACAGGGTACGGGGCGAAGTGCCGACCTGCGCGGGCTGAGCGTCGCTGGCAAAACAGGTACCGCCTGGCGATTCGATCGGCGCCTCGGCTATGGAGGCAACTCCTACACGTCATCCTTCGTAGGACTGATACCGTCCGACGATCCGAAGATGGTCATTCTGGTCAAGTTGGATGCCCCGAGCGGGCCGTACTACGGCGGTGCGACGGCCGCACCGGTGATGCGCACAGCCGTACGGGCTGCACTTGCGGGAAGCTACTGGTCGGCGCCGCCGCTGTTGGGGGAGCCGGATATTCCGGACGCGCAGGCGGGAGTTCCAGCGGGTCAGGTGCCGGCCGGTGGCCCATATGTATTTGCACTCGACACGCCGTTGCTGAGAGCCGCAGAAGATGTCCGATCGGGCGAAGGGACGCAGAGCGGCGCGGTTCCTGATCTGCGCGGTCAAACGCTACGCGCAGCCGCCCAGCGGTTACATCAGGCGGGCTGGCGTGTCGTTGTGCGGGGAGGTGGGCGTGTTGTCTCAACGGAGCCAGCTGTGGGTGTCCGACTTCGCCTTGGCGAGCCTGTGGTCCTGGTGGGCAACGAGCGTGGTCCTCCCGGCCAGCGGCACACGAAATCGGGTGCGAGGTGATACCGATCGTCGCGATCTTGGCCCGCCTGCGGTCGGCGGGACTTTTGGCAGCGGACGAACCCGACACAGACGGCCTGACAGTATCGGGCATCAGCGATGATTCGCGGCAGGTTCGCGCCGGTGACCTCTATTGTGCGATACGCGGGCACGTACACGACGGCCACCGTTTCTTGGCTGACGCGGCTGCCGCCGGGGCGGTCGCGGCGCTGGTCGCGGCACCGCAGGAGCAACTGGCGCTAACGCAGATTCGCGTAAAGGACTCTCGGCGCGCCGCGGCTATCGCGGCGCAAGTCGTATACGGAGAGCCGGCCGCGCGTCTGAAGCTGGTAGGCGTGACCGGTACGAACGGAAAGACGACGACGGTGCACATCGCCCGTCATCTACTATCCCGGCAGCTGTCAACGGCTTCCCTGGGCACGCTGGGCGTGGTTGATACTGCGGGCCGATCAGCCGAGTTGGGGCTTACAACGCCGGGACCCGTGGAGTTTGCGCGTCGTTTGGCCGAACTGGAGCGTGGCGGTGCCGAGTGTGTCGTCACGGAGGTCTCATCACACGCGCTCTCGCAAGGTCGCGTTGATGGTGCGGAATTCGCCGTCGCGGTGTTCACGAATCTGACGCGGGATCACCTCGACTATCACTCGGATTACGAAGATTATCGCTCGGCCAAGCGGCGCCTGGCCGAGCTGCTGGGACCGAATGGCGTTTTGGTAATCAACGCAGACGAACCGGCGTGGAGCGGCCTCGCGGCGGGTCGTCGTACCGTCAGCTTCGGTCTGACAGCGCGAGCGGACTTCGAGGCACGCGACATCCAGTTGGGACCCGCCGGTTCGAGCTGGGTGCTGGTGGAAGACGGGAAGTCACAGGCGGTGAAGTTGCCGCTGCTCGGCTTGTTCAATGTCGCGAACGCGCTCGCCGCTGCGGCGGTTGTAGGCGCGCTGGAACTGGATGTGAAAGCGGCCGTTGCGGCGCTGACGACAGTGCCGCAGGTGCCCGGTCGGCTGGAGCCGCTGGCACAGGCACCGCTGGTGTTGCGCGACTATGCGCATACGCCGGACGCGCTCGAGAATGCGCTAACGGCCTTGCGCCCTTTAGCGCGGGGGCGGCTGATCGCCGTATTCGGTTGTGGCGGTGACCGGGATCGAGGGAAACGGGCGCCGATGGGTCGGGCAGTCGCTGAAGGAGCTGACTACGCGATCGTCACATCGGACAATCCGCGCTCGGAGCAACCGGAGTCGATCATCGACGATATCGTCCCGGGTCTGGGGTCTGCTCCGTTTGCACGGATCGCCGACCGGCGTGAGGCGATCGCTCGGGCGCTGAGGATGGCCAGTCCCGACGATATCGTTCTATTGGCGGGAAAAGGCCACGAAACCTACCAAGTCATCGGCGATGAGCGAAGGCCGTTCGATGAAGCCGTGATCGTGAGAGAGTTGCTGAGCAAGGAGCCCAGCTAGACATGCTAGCGCGATTTGCCTGGACCAGCGAGCGGATATGCGACGTTCTCGGGGTCTCCACCGAGGGCTTCGACCCGCGTGTCTACACGGGAGTCTCAACGGACTCGCGCAGCCTGCGTCCTGGTGAACTATTCGTCGGACTCACCGGCGAAAACTTCGATGGCGCTGATTTCGTTGCGGCGGCAGCAGACGCAGGCGCCGCGGGGGCGCTCGTGGAACGGCGGCCCCGAGATGTGCCTGAGGGCTTCGAGTTGTTTCTCGTGCGCGACGCGCTGGAGGGACTTGGCAAGTTGGCAGCGGCGCGGCGCCAGGCTCTGAGCCCCACGGTTGTGGCGATCACCGGTACCAACGGGAAGACAACGACGCGCGAGCTGACAACAGCCGCGTTGGGAGCGGCGGCTTACGGTAGTCCGGGAAACTACAACAACCTGGTTGGACTGCCTCTGTCAATACTGCAAGCTCCGGAGCACGTGGGAATCTGGGTGCTCGAGGTCGCGTCGAACCAGCCTGGCGAAGTGGAGCGGCTGGGTCGGGTAGCGGCACCGGATTATGCGATCATCACTTCGGTGAGCGAAGGGCATCTCGAAGGTTTCAGGGATCTGGCTGGTGTGCTCCAGGAGAAGCTGGGGTTGGTGTCAACACTCGGGACGAACGGACGTGCGCTGCTGGCCGACCAGCCGGCAGAACTGGCAGGTCGCGCCCGCGCGACTTGCTCCGACGTTCGAACCGTTGGTTTGAGCAGCAAGGCAGACGAACACCCAGAGGCTTGGACGCTTTCGTCGGAGGGTATCTCGTGGAAGTGGCGTGGCACCGATTTCCGAATGGAGGGTTTCGGCGCCCATCTGATTGTGGACGCGTTGTTTGCTGTGGTCACGGCTGCGGATCTTGAAGTGGAACCGCAGGTCGCTGCCGAGCGCCTGGCAGCTGCGAAGCTGCCTGCAATGCGCGGTGAAGTTCGCCGGGTTGGGCAGATCAAGCTCTTGGTCGACTGCTATAACGCCAATCCCGCTTCCTTTGCTGCTGCCATCGAAGCCTTGAGTGGTTTGGCTGGCAAGCGGCGTCGCGCCGTGCTGGTGGGAACAATGCTGGAACTGGGCGCGAAGACCGCAGAACTACATGAGCAAGTCGCGCAGCAGATAATTGACTCGGGAATCGAGCTGGTCGCTGCGACGGGAGAATTCAGGTCCGCGTTCGAGCGCCTTTCCAGCGAGCGAGCAGAGAGACTGATACTGGCAAGCGACTTGGATATGGCATACCGGGGTTTGGCGACGCGTTTGCGCGGCGATGAATGCGTTCTGATCAAAGCTTCGCGTGGGATGAAGTTCGAGCGGGCCATTACTTGGTTCGAGCGTGACTTCGGCGGGAAGAAGCGGACTGTCCAGGAATCGTCGGATAACGAGGTCTAAACGTGCTTTACGAGTTCCTGTTTCCGCTGGCGGACAAGCATATCGCGTTCAACCTGTTCCAGTACATCACGTTCAGGGCGGGCGCAGCCATGTTTACGGCGCTGGTCATCGCATTCGTATCAGGGCCACCCATCCTGGCGTGGTTGCAAGGACGCGGAATCGGGCAAGTGATCCGGCTCGACGGCCCGCACGCGCACCTGACGAAAGCCGGTACGCCGACGATGGGAGGCCTGATCATCCTGGCGGCGGTTCTCGTTCCGACGGTTCTCTGGGCCCGATTGGACAACGCCTACGTGTTGACAGCACTCGGCTTGACCGCCGGGATGGGGCTGCTGGGCTTTATCGATGATTATCTGAAAGTCGTCCGACGCGAATCACGCGGCCTGGTGGCGCGCTACAAGTTGATCGGCCAGTTCGCGCTGGGTCTTCTGCTTGGCTACTTGCTGTGGGTCAATCCCTTGAGTGAATACCCGGTCAACCACACTACGCTGCCCTTCTTCAAGGAATGGCGCTTGGTGATCTGGGCACCGGTTTTCATTCCCTTCGTGGCCGTGGTGGTGAGTGGCAGTGCCAACGCCGTCAATTTGACGGACGGCCTGGACGGGCTTGCTGCGGGGCTCGCCGCTATCGCCGGTGGGACGTTTGGTCTGTTTGCCTATCTGATCGGCCGCGTCGATGCATCGCAGTACCTCGGCCTGTTTTACCTGCCCGGCGTTGGAGAGTTGTCGGTCTTTTGCGCCGCACTAGCCGGCGGTGCTCTGGGATTTCTCTGGTTCAACAGCCATCCCGCCGAGGTGTTCATGGGCGATACGGGTTCGCTGGCACTGGGCGGTGCGTTGGGCGGCGTTGCCGTGCTGATCAAGGGCGAGTTCTTACTGCTGATCATCGGGGCGGTCTTCGTGGCCGAAGCGATGTCGGTGATCTTGCAGACGACCTGGTTCAAGTTCACGCGCAAGCGGTTTGGCGAGGGTCGGCGCGTGTTCCGAATGGCGCCGCTTCATCATCACTTCGAACAGTTGGGCTGGCCGGAGACAAAAGTCGTCATACGCTTCTGGATTGCGGGAGTGCTGGCCGCACTGATCGCCATGAGCACGCTGAAAGTACGGTGATGATCGCGGAATCGTGGAGCGAGCGTCGAATCGGAGTTCTCGGGCTCGGCCGAAGTGGTCGTGCTGCGGCACGACTGCTTGTCGAGGCGGGGGCCTCGGTGTACGCCAGCGATGTTGCGGATACTCAGGAACTTCGCTCGGCGGCGGCGGATCTGCGGGACCGCGGCGCTGACGTCGATTTGGGCCGCCATGACAGCGACCGGCTTGCCGACTGCGAATTGCTGGTGGTCAGCCCGGGCATCCCGCCGACGGCGCAGGTGTTTCGAGAAACGCGGGTGAGTTCACGCCCGATGATCTCGGAGTTGGAGCTGGCGTTTGGCTTTCTCGATGCACCGGTGATCGCTGTCACGGGGACCAACGGCAAGACGACGACGACGGCCTGGATCGGCGCGACGCTCGAGCGTGCCGGGCTGCGGGTAGGCGTGGGCGGGAATATCGGACGTGCTCTTTCAGAGTTGGCCGCGGAGAGCAGCGGACGCTACGAGTGGATCGTGGCCGAGGTCAGCTCGTTTCAGTTGGCTCAGATCGTTCATTTCAGACCGGCGATCGGTGTTCTTCTCAACCTCTGTCCGGATCACCTCGATCGGTACGTGGATGTGGAGCAATACTACGCCGACAAGGCGCGCCTATTCGAGAATGCCATCCCCTCCAGCCGTTGGGTGCTCAACGGCGAGGACGAAGGTGTTCTGCGGCTGGCTTCAGGTCAACCTGGCCAGGCGCGCTATTTCCGAGTCGGCTCGCAGCTTCGGCACGGCGAAGAGGGAGCCTACTTGGCGGCAGACGGCTTCTTGATGTGCCGCTCCGAAGGCGAAGAGGTCGAGCTGATTGCGCGACGCGATCTCAGACTTCTGGGCGCCCACAATGTCGCTAACGCGCTGGCAACGGTTCTCGCTGCGCTCTATGCCCACGTGCCGCTTGGGGCACTGCGCGAGAGCCTCAGCGATTTCGAGCCCTTGCCACACCGGCTGCAGCCGGTCCGTGAGGAATCCGGCGTCCTTTGGATCAACGACTCCAAAGCGACAAACGTGGCTTCGACGCGCGTCGCTCTGCAGGCGCTAACGCGACCGCTGATCCTCCTACTCGGCGGCCGCTCGAAGGGTCAGTCTTTTTCGCCGTTGATCCCGGAGTTGACCGGTCGAGTGCGTGCGATCATCGCTTACGGTGAAGCGGTTGATCAGATCATATCGGAGCTTGCAAACAACGTTTCGGTAACCCGGGTTGATGGCCCGTTTGAGGACGTCGTGAGGAAGGCAGCAACCTTGGCCCAGCCGGGTGACGCAGTTCTGCTTTCCCCGGCTTGCGCCAGCTTCGACATGTTCCGGGACTACGAAGAGCGAGGGCAGCAATTCATGGAACTGGTAGGCGGCCTGGCGTCATGAGAGATCTTGCTGCGGCGGTTACCGTCGATGCTTACGTGCCGGTTGCGGGCAGCGCCCGGCGCGACGCCAGTATCGTGTTGGCTATTGCGGTGTTTCTGGTTCTGGTGGGCCTGCTCACCGTCTACAGCGCAAGTTCGTTCATGGCTCAGGCAGACGGTCTGCCGGATCACTACTACTTGCGACAACAGGCCAGCAGGGGACTGATCGGATTGCTGATCCTCTATGTGTTGGCACGCATCGATTACCGGGTATTACGGCAGCTTGCCTGGCCTTTGTTGGGAGTGACGATCCTCGCGCTGCTCTTGCTGGTAATGCCGGGCACGGAGCGGATCGCGCCAAAGGTCAATGGCGCGCGGCGGTGGTTGGACATCGGCGTTCGGATTCAGCCTTCAGAAGCCGCCAAGCTGGTGCTGGTGATTTGGACGGCGTCGCTAGCCGCCAAGAAAGGCGAGCAGGTGAGGAGCCTGCGTTGGGGCCTTGCCGCTTTTGCGGTGGTGTATGTGGTTGTTGCACTTCTCATCATGCTCGAGCCGGATCTCTCATCGATGATGTTGATCGGCCTGCTTGGCGCCATCGTGCTGTTCGCCGCCGGTGCACGGATCGGCCATTTCATCCTGTTGGGTCTGCTGGCGACCCCATTGCTTTGGGAGTACGTGCAGGCTGCCAGCTACCGGGTGGCCCGGTTAGCAACGTTCATGAATGCCGGGTCCGATCCCACCGGGGCCGGCTATCACCTGAAGCAATCGCTGATTGCCGTGGGGTCCGGTGGATTGTTCGGCGTCGGCTACGGTGAAAGCGCTCAGAAGTTCGCGTTCCTACCCGAGCCGCACAACGATTTCGTCTTCGCGATTATCGCGGAAGAGTGGGGCCTTGTCGGCGTGACAACGGTGGTGTTGGCGTTCGGCCTGCTGGGATTTCTCGGTCTTCGCATCGCGCGGCGTGCGCCCGATGCCTTCGGGTTCCTGTTGGCCGTAGGTCTAACGGCGATGATCGTAGCGAGCGCGCTGATTCACATTGGCGTCAGCATGGGACTGCTGCCGACGACGGGTATCACGCTCCCGTTCGTTAGTCACGGTGGGTCGAGTTTGGTCGTGTCGCTGGCTGCGATCGGCATCTTGCTCAACATCGGCAGCTGGCGAGCGTGATGACGTGGCTTATCGGGCGATCATCGCGGGTGGAGGCACAGGTGGACATCTCTATCCCGCGCTCAACATCGCCGAGGCACTGGAGCGTTTGGGAGGCAATGAAATCGATGTCTTGCTCATCGGCGCGAATCGAGGGATCGAGTCGCGTGTTCTGCCAAACAAAGGAAGGGAGTTTCGCCTACTCCCGTTCGAGCCGATCTATCGCAGCCGGCCCTGGCGCAATTGGCGTCTGCTGCCATCAGCGATCAAAAGCGTGCGAGAGGTGCGCGAAGTATTTCGGAGTTTCGGACCCCACGTCGTGGTTGGAACCGGTGGCTACGCCGCAGGTCCGGTGGTTGCCTTGGCGGTGGCAAGCCATATCCCCACCGCGATCCAGGAGCAGAACAGCCGTCCCGGACTCACGACACGCTGGCTGGCACCGTACGTCGATCAGTTACACCTGGGCTATGAGGAGGCGGTGAAGATGCTGTGGCCAGGTCCAAACACGCTGGTCAGGGTTCATGGAAACCCGATACGCTGGCCGGAAGAGAGGCCGAATTCCGCCAGCGTGCGGGCGGAACTCGGTATCGGCCCCGGTAGGGTCGTGTTGGTGGTGGGAGGCAGCCAGGGGGCGGTCTCGTTGAATTCAGCATTGCTCGCTGCGCTGTCGCGCGTCAGGCAGGGCGAGCTGGCACCGTTACCTGTGGACGCACAGCTACTCTGGTCCACGGGACAGGCCCACTACGATGATGTCAGCCTGGAGCTCGAGCGCCTAGGCGGCCAACTCGGCGTGCGGACGCTTCCGTACGTCGTCGAGATGGAGAAGGCTCTGTCAGTGACCACGCTGGCGGTGTCCAGGGCCGGGGCGATCACACTGGCTGAACTATGCGCTTGGGGCGTCCCGGCGATCCTCGTGCCGCTTCCTCACGCTGCAGCAGACCACCAACGCGTCAACGCAAGGTCTTTGGCGGCCGACGGTGCCGCGGTCCTGGTCGAGGAAGCCGACATCCGGGCGAATCCGCAGATCCTCTGGGAGAGGATACTGCACCTGCTGGCGGAGCCAAGGCTGCTGTCGGAGATGGGCGCGGCCTCACGAGCACGAGGTAATCCACTCGCGGCAGCAGATATCGCGACGGACATCTTCCGGTTGATGGAGGATCGGTGAGACAAGGCAGCGACCTGAGTTCTCTGGCCTCGCGTGGCTCGGCGATTCATCTCGTCGGGATCGGCGGAGCGGGAATGTCCGGGCTCGCACTGCTGCTGCAGGCCAGGGGAGCCAAAGTCAGTGGCTGTGACCGGCAGAAGAGTGAAGCGACGGCAGACCTGGAAGGCCACGGCATTGTGGTCTACTCGGGGCACGATCCTGATCACGTCGCCGACCAGGCTGCCATCGTTCACACCGCAGCGGTTCCCGAGGATCATCCGGAACTGCGCGCGGCCCGGACGGCGGGATTGCCCGTCTTGAAACGCAGCTTGGCGCTGGCTGAGATTGCGAACGCCGGAAAGCAGGTGGCAATCGCTGGCACCCACGGCAAGACGACGACAACAGCTCTCGCCGCACTGGCGTTGGAGGCTTGCGGAGTCGCACCGACGGCTTTGGTGGGTGGGCGCGTTCCGGTTTGGGGAGGTAATGCTCTGATCGGTGACGGTAAGACTTTCGTTGTCGAGGCCGATGAGTACGACCGCTCCTTTCTGGCGCTGCGGCCGTTCGTCGCGGTGGTGACATCAGTGGAGCCCGAGCATCTGGACACCTACCGCAGCCAGGCCGAGCTAGAAGCAGCATTCGACGAGTTTGTAAGCCGCGTTCCCGCTGGCGGGCGCGTGATCGTCTGTGGTGATGATCCGGGAGCGTCGCGCCGGCTCGCCGCGGTCAGTGACGAAAAGCGTTTGTCGTATGGCTTGAGTGACCATGTGCAGTTACGTGCCGAGGCCGTGACCAACACACCAGAATGCACGCGTTTTTCGGCAACCTGGGAGAATCGCCCGTTGGGCGAGTTCGAACTTGCCTTGCGGGGAAACCACAATCTGCGGAACGCTCTGGCCGTGCTCGGAGTGTTGCTGGCTCTCGCCTTGGAACCGCGGGCGGCGGCCCCGGCGTTGGCGACTTTCACTGGGGTCGAACGACGATTTCAACGCCTGGGCGAATCTGGCGGCATCACGGTCGTGGACGATTACGCGCACCATCCAACTGAAGTCAGAGCGACCCTGGCTGCGGCCCGGCAGGTTTTTGGAGAGCGGCGGCTGGTCGTGGCTTTCCAACCGCACCTCTACAGCCGGACCCGGGCATTCGCCGCTGATTTCGCTCGTTCGCTGGCCGCGGCCGACATGGTTTTCGTCACCGCCATTTATCCGGCGCGCGAGCGTCCGCTACCGGGCGTGACGGCAGACCTCGTCGTTAGATCGGCGGTCGAAGCAATGGGTAGCGGATGTGTTGTTCAAGTTGATACGCTCGCGGACCTGGTACAGAGGCTCAGACAGGAGCTGAGAGAAGGGGATGTGCTGCTGACTCTGGGAGCAGGTGACATCGGTCGTGTTGCTCACGATGTGCTAGCTGAGCTGAAGCGGAGCCATGTGGATGCGTGATGTGCGGTTAGCGGAACACACACGCTGGAAGATCGGCGGCCCGGCCCCGGCTTTCGCGCAGGCGGGCTCGGAAGACGAGCTCAGGGCGCTGTTGGCTGAGGTGGCCGGCGAGCAAGTGCTCGTTCTGGGTCGCGGCGCGAACCTGCTGGTCGCGGACGATGGACCGGGCTGCCCGGTCATCGTTCTGGACGGCGAGTTCAGGGCCTTCCGCGTTCTGGATCGGACGATCGAAGTCGGCGCTGCTGCATCGATCTCTGCGGTGGTTCAGGCGGCGCGACGTGAGGGCCGTTCAGGTCTGTGGATACTGGAAGCCGTCCCCGGCACGATGGGTGGCGCACTGTGCATGAATGCCGGAACCAGCGATGAGGGTATTTGGAGCCGCGTGAACTGGGCCGACGTGATGTGGCGGGACGGCCGCACAGAACGCCTGAAGGAAGCGGACGTTCGACCGCGCTATCGGGGCATCGATCTCGATCCCGCAGCGATATTCTTGCGGGCGGAGATCAGGGCGCCTGTGGGTGATCCCGTCATGGTTGAAGAAGAACACCGGCGGCGACGGGAAGCCAAGCTGGCGGCGCAGGTATACGATCAACCGACCTGCGGCTCCACCTGGAAGAACCCGAGCCCGCCGGCGCCTTCTGCCTGGCAGTTGGTGGATAGGGCGGGAATGCGGGGGGCGCGTCGAGGCGGAGCCCAGATATCGCCGAAACACGCCAACTTCATCGTCAATCTCGGAGATGCCTGTGCAGAGGACATCGTGACGTTGATGGGCGAGACGCGCCGACGCGTTTTGGCAGAAACAGGAATCGCCCTCGAGCCGGAACTTCACTTCTGGGGTTTCCCGGACGATGTGCTGCGAGAGTTGGGGGCAGCAGAATGAAAGGCCGCAGCGCTTTACCGCGTGCAGCCTTTATCCTCGGCTTAGTGGCAGTCGCCGCGGGCATTGCTGGAACGCTTTGGGGACGCGGTCTGTTGGCGAAGATCAACTTCTTTGACGTGCGACGCGTGGAGGTAGTCGGCGCGCGCTGGGTTGCCCCCGACGAGCTGCTACGTCTGGCCGCGATCGGCCGCGAGCAGTCGGTTTGGGAGGATTACGATGTTGTCGAACGCCGGCTGACCGGTCATCCGCTGATCGAGGAGGCGCAAGTACACCGTGCGGGTCTGCGCGCGTTGCGCATCGTGGTCCGGGAAACAGAACCGCTGGCGTTCGTCGGCATCCCCGAGCTGCGCGCGGTGCATGCCGATGGCAAGCTGTTACCCATCGACCCGAGAAATACGGCCTTGGATCTGCCGCTTTTGACGATGGATGCCGAGCTGGCCGAGGATTCGGCGCGGCTGGCTGAAGGACCAGCGCTCAGTGCATTGGCTGTTTTTGCCAAGCTGCAGGAATTGGATCCCGGCCTGGCGGCCGTCGTTTCTGATTTCAGTCTGAGCGACGAACACGGTCTGGAGATGAACTTAATCGCGTCGCAGCCGGCTCGGCGTCTCGCTTTGCCTGGCGTAGTCGATGCGAAGCTGGCAGAGCGAGTTCGAGCGACGCTAGCCGATCTAAGACAACGCGGCGTGGTGGCTGAATCACTCGAGGGGCGCTACGCGAACATCATCGTAGTGCGGAGAGAGCAGACATGATTGCTACACCCTATCTAATCGGTGCACTTGATATCGGTTCGACCAAGACATGTGCCGTGCTTGGCGAGTTGGTGCTCGACGACGAGCGAACGGCAGAGGTCAAGATACTCGGGGTCGGCCAGGTCAAGCCGAACGGGATTCGGCGCGATGCGGTGAGCAATCTGGAAGAGACCACAGAAGAAATCCGCCAGGCGTTGAAGCAAGCGGAGTTGATGGCGGGTGTTCAGCCGCGTGGTCTCTATGTTGGCATCGCCGCTGAGAATGTTCAAACGAGCTCATCGAACGGCATCGTTGCTATCGGCGCCGATGAGATCAGCGACGAAGATGTGGAGCGTGTCCATGAAGTCGCGCGCGCAGTAGTCGTGCCGCCAGACAGAGAACTGCTTCACGTCATCCCGCAGGACTACTCGGTCGACCATCGCGGTGGAATCCAGTATCCCGTGGGTATGCTGGGGACACGGCTGGAGGCCGAGGTGTTTATGGTCTTGGGTTCCGGAGCCGCAGCTCGGAACGTGCGTAAGGCCGTCTCCCGAGCCGGGTATGAAGTGTCGCAGCTGGTGCTTAATCCGCTGGCCGCAGGATTGGCTGTTTTGACGCCTGAGGAACGAGAGGTTGGCAGCGCGGTCATCATGATAGGCGGTCGGATGACGGAGATTGCCATCTTCTTCGAAGGGAAGATCCGGCACGTGGCGGTCATACCGTGCGGCGGCGTGAGCTTCACCAGCGATCTGGTGAAAGGGCTGGGTGTGCCCTACGCTGAAGCCGAGAAAGTCAAAGAACGGCATGGCGTTGCGACGACACGACTCGTGGATGGACAGCAGACGATCGAGATACCCGGGCCAGCTCCGGGCGCCAGAAAGCACATACCACGCGAACTGGTCGCACACATAATCGAGCAGCGGATGGATGAGGTCTTGACGCTGGTGCTGCAAGAGATCGAACGCGCCGGCTTCGGTAATCGGCTGGGTGGCGGCATTGTGCTCACGGGCGGTGGAGCCAGTCTGGATGGCACGCTGGACGTGGCGCATTCGATCTTCACGATGCCGGTCCGCTGCGGTTCGCCGGGTGATGGCCTCTCGGGGCTGGCAGATTCAGTGCGTCGACCCAAGTTCGCGACAGCGGTTGGCTTGCTGCTCTTCGCGGCAGGTCGTATTCGAGATGATTTCGGAAATGGACGAGGTCAGACTTTTCGGACGCTCGCCAGAGTCGGGGGTTGGTTGAAGGAGTTCTTTTAGACGGGAGGGGATGGCGATGATTCGATTCGAACTTGCAGACACGGGCGTGAGAAGCGCCAAGATGCGCGTCATCGGTGTTGGTGGTGGTGGTAGCAACGCCGTCGACCGAATGATTCAGGAAGAGTTGCCGGGCGTCGATTTCGTCGCGGTAAATACCGACAGTCAAGCATTGAGCCATTGCCGAGCGGCGATCAAGATCCAGATCGGCAAGAAGCTCACTCGCGGGCTGGGCGCCGGCGCTCGTCCGGAGATCGGCCGCCAGGCGATCGAGGAGAACAAGCAGGAAATCCTCGATGTCCTGCAGGGCGCTGACATGGTCTTCGTGACCGCCGGTCTAGGCGGTGGTACCGGCACCGGTGCTGCGCCGGTTGTGGGGCAGCTTGCCCGCGAGCTGGGGGCGCTCAGCATTGCGATCGTCACGAAGCCGTTCGATTTCGAGGGCAAGAAGCGGATGCACCAATCGGAGATCGGGCTGGCCGAGATCCGCCGCGCCGTCGACACCGTAATTGTCGTGCCGAATCAGCGTCTGCTCTCGGTGGTTGGGAAAGGCACTAGCTTCCGGGAGGCGTTGAAGAAGGCGGACGAGGTGTTGCTGCAGGCAACGCGGGGAATATCGGACTTGATAAGTGTGACCGGTGATGTCAACGTTGACTTCGCCGACGTCAGAACTGTAATGGCCAATCGCGGGCCAGCGCTGATGGGGACCGGGCGCGCCCAGGGCGACAACCGGGCTCAGGAAGCGGCACAGGAGGCGATCTCGTCCCCGCTGCTGGACGACATCTCGATCGCTGGCGCGAAGGCGGTTCTCATCAATATCACGGGTGGTTCCGATCTGACCATCGATGAGGTCACCACGGTGAGCACGATCATCGGTGAGGCCGCGGGTGAAGAGGCTGAGATCATCTTCGGTACGGTCCACGATCCGACGTTAGAGAACGAGCTGCGGGTGACAGTCATCGCCACAGGCTTCGATTCCAGCGAGATCAGTGGTTCGGCGAAAGTGATTCGGCCAGACTTCAGCGCCGCACGGAGCAAAAGCCCAGTCAGCGCTGTGGTCGCGGAACGAAAAGTCGTTCCTATCGAGTTCACCGATCCGCGGGATCTTGAGATCCCGACTTTCATTCGCCGCCAGATGGACTAGACAAGAAGGCATTTTTCGATTAAAACCGAGGCGATCCTTAACAGGGGTAAATCCCCTCCTGGGTGGTGTAATGAGTAAAGGTCTCTTAGCCTTCGCTGTGCTGGTTACCGCCGGCCTGACGCTGATATTGGGCAATCCGGCAAACTCACAGCGACGTTCTGCGGATCTCGACCCGATCGTGATTTCCAAGGGTCAGACCGAAGTCGTTAGTCTGGCAGATACGCTGAAGTCTGGGGAGGTGCTGGCGACGGTTCTGGCTCGCCAATCCCTGAGCCCGCCGCAAGTCGCTGAGGCGGTGAGCGTGCTGTCTGACTACGCCGACCTTCGCAGGTTGCGAGCTGGCCTGCAGCTTCAGGTCAGGCGGACTGCCTGGGACAGCTTGCTGGACATCACCATCCGAATTGACCCCGACCATGAAGTTCGCCTCACCCCCGATGGGCCGGGATGGCTGGGCGAATTGAGCGCACTGGCCTTCACGGTCGATACCGTCCTAATTGCCGGACATATAGAAAGCAGCCTCTACAACTCGATAATGGCCCTGCCGCTCCCGTCGATCGGTGCCGAAGAGCGAATCGAGCGACTGATGTGGGGTATTTACGGACCCTTCCAGTGGGCGATCGATTTCGGTATCGACATTCGGGAGGGTGATAGCTACAGGGCCGTTTACGAGCGGCACGTGCGTGCCGATGGCAGCGTTCGGCAGGCAAGGGTTTTGGCTGCGCAGTTCATTAATAGAGGAAAAACACACCGGGCCTTCTGGTTCAACCCGCGCGAGGAATACTACGACGACGAGGGCGGCTCGATGAAACGGGTATTCCTGAAAGCGCCGGTCGACTTCCGCCGCATTTCGTCGCGTTTCAGCCGCAACCGCCATCATCCGAAGTTGGGGATCAACCGCGCTCACCTCGGAACAGATTACGCCGCGGCCACGGGTACGTCGGTCTATTCGACGGCGAACGGAACGGTCACCCGAGCCGGCTGGTGGGGTGGCTTCGGCCGAGCGATCGAGGTCCGGCATGCAAACGGTTATCGCACGCGCTACGCGCACCTGAGCGCCATCGCTAGCGGAATCAAGGAAGGTGTGCGTGTAAAGCAGGCACAGGTCATTGGCCGTGTCGGCTCGTCCGGTGTGGCTACCGGCCCCCATCTGCATTATGAAATGTTGCGTAACGGAAAAGCCATCGACCCAAGAACCGTCAACTTGCCGTCCGGAAATCCTGTCCCGCAAAGCGAACTCGCCTCTTTCCTCAGCACGCGCGAGCGGCTCTCGGCGATGTTGGAACGCGACCGCGAGGCCGCGAATCGAGTGGTTGATTAGCCAAGTTGTGAGGAACCGCGGCATCCGGGTCCGTTCGTTAAAAGAACCTGGCTGAGT
The DNA here is from genome assembly GCA_041617795.1 of Gemmatimonadota bacterium. Lineage (GTDB taxonomy): Bacteria > Gemmatimonadota > Gemmatimonadetes > Palauibacterales > KS3-K002 > JBFJOD01. Next base: position 16,673 of record JBFJOD010000072.1, read on the forward strand.
CGAAACTGATGTGACGCCGCTCAAATGGATCCTATTCGTCGGCGGGACTGCCACTATCCTTGCGATCGTCGCATGGTGGTATCGAACGCGCGAAGAACCTGGGGTCGGCCGCAAATGGGCGGCCGGCCTGCGTTCAGCGGCCCTGATTCTTCTTTGGCTGATACTTCTGGACCCGGCGATTCCCACTCGACCCGGGGAACGAGCGCGCCGCGACGTCGCACTACTCGATGCCTCCTTGAGCATGTCGAGACACGCCGGGGTCGGAGCTGCGAGCCTGTGGGATGTGTCGCGCGACTCCGTTGCTGGTTACCCGGAGATCTGGCTGTTCGGAGGAACGACACCTCGGCGTGTTGCGACGGATTCACTGCCACTCGAACCCTACTTCAGGGAATCACGACTGACGCCAGCCGTGCGAGCTTCCGCGTCGACGGCCGCGGACATCGTTGTGTTCACGGATGGTCGGCTGAGCGATGCGCTTGAAGCACGAGCCGAGGCCAAGCGACAAGGTGCGACGATCTCGTTCAGACTTCTGGGTTCTTTCTATCCTGAGATCGCCATCTCGCAACTGAGCGCGACACCATGGGTCGAGGTTGGAGACAGCGCGGATGTCCGGATTGAGATCGTCGCCTCAGGTTTTGATGAGGACAGCGTGGAGTTGGAGGTCTTGGATGACGAGGGCCGGCCAAAAGC
>JBFJOD010000073.1:0-17073 GCA_041617795.1 Gemmatimonadota bacterium
AAGTCGATGATCTGGCTGCGGAGTTGCTTCTGGTCGTCGCTGAACGAGAAATCCATTAGCCCAAGCTCTTCAAGGTCTGATAGTCGATCTTGTCGGTTGACGTCTTGGGAAGAGCGTCCCGAAACGAAAAGCGATCCGGGACCATGTAGAGCGGCAAGTTACGAGCGCAATAGCTCTTCAGCTCGATCATCGATGGAGCTTCATCGCCCGAGTAACTGAGATACGCTTTGATCAAAACCCCGCCATCTTTGTCCGGCAGTGCTACCGCCGCGGCTTCTGCAACCGCTGGATGTCGATAGAGCGCCGACTCGATCTCGCCGAGCTCAACGCGATAGCCCCGCCGCTTAACCATGCGATCGCGCCGCCCGAGAAAATCGAAATTCCCGTCCGGCATCTCTTTCACTATATCACCGGTCCGGTACCAGGACGTGCCGTCCGCGTCGACGTCGAAGGCAACCGCAGTCCGCTCCGGCAAGTTCCAATACCCCACCATCACCGAACCTCCGCTCACCAGCAGCTCACCCTCCTCGCCCACGGCGACCTGTTTTCCATGCTCATCGACGACCTTGCTTCGGTCATTCTCGCAGGTCACACCGATCGGGAACGGCGCCTCGCGCTGATCAGGGATGACGGCCGGCACCTCGAAATAGGTACAGACGTTGGTCTCCGTTGGGCCGTACAGGTTGAAGTAACGGGGTTCCGGCCAAGCCTCTTTCAGCGCCTGCAAGTACTTGATCGGGAAAACTTCGCCGGCGAACAGAACGGTTCGCAGCGCCGACCAATCATATTTGCCAAGTTGTCCGTATTCGACCAGAAGCCGCAACACCGACGGGGTCGAGTACCAAACCGAGATCCTGCGGTCCGCGATAACCGAAGCCAAACGCGGCGGCAGTTTTCCAAGCTCTTCACCAAACAGGACGACCGTCCCGCCATGCTTCAGCGGCACGTAGAGGTCGAGGATCGAGAGGTCGAAATGGAACGGCGCGTGTGAAGAAAAGCGATCGTCCTCGTTCGGCTCCAGCGCTGACGAGCACCAGTCGACGAAGCTCAGTGCGCTGTCATGCGTGTGAATGACCCCCTTCGGTTTGCCCGTCGACCCCGACGTGTAGAGTATATAAGCCAGGTTCTCGAGCGGCGCATCCGCCGCTGCAGTGGCTCCGTCACCCGGCCTTTCGATCACCACCAGATCGACGCCGAGTCGCTTCAGCTGTTCCAGCTCGACCCCCGGCTGAAGGCTCGGGTCGCCCAGCGCTTCAACCAGCCCCTCGACCCGGTCGCGTGCGGCGATGATCGCCCGGACCGAGCAGTCCTCGAAGATCGAGGCGTTCCGCGCCGCCGGGGCCGAGTAGTCCACGGGCACATAGGCGCCACCCGCTTTAAGAATTCCGAAGATCGATGCGACCGTGCCGATCGACTTCGGAGCGCAGATCCCGACCCGGTCGCCGGGCCGGACACCACAGCCGGCGAGGATGTCTTTGAGGCCGTCCGAGAGGTCGTGTAGCTCCTCGTAGGTTACGCTGGCGTCTCGCTCGGGATCTTCCACGGCCGGGTGCTTAGCGCGGCGCGCCGCGCTTACTTCGAGAAGTTGTTGCAGCGTACGGCTCACTCTGATTCCACCTTTGTACCGACGATGCTGACGATATCGCCCACCGTATCAAGATGATCGGCGTTGATCTCGTGGGCATCGAATTCGATTTTGTACTGTTCCTCGAGGAACGAAACGAGCTTGATCGTGGAGATGGAATCCAGAATACCACCCGAGATCAGCGGCGTCGTTTCCATCAGCGCATCGGGATTCTCGCCGGGTAGGAACTGCTCCAAGATGTAGCTCTTTACAGTCTGCGCGATATGTTCTTTTGCCATCTTCGACCTCTCCTGAGTGTTGATTCGCTACCTACTCGTAGCTGTCGCCGAACCGGCCAATGCACCTTGTGCCAGGAGCAACGGCTCGTTCTTTACGAACTGCTCGAACATTGCGTTGGCCACCAACTGGTTGCCTTTGACATTCAAGTGATGATCCCAAGGTGCCAGCTGGATCTCCTCCATCTTCACTTTGCCGTAGGGCTTATCTAGCATCACCGGATTGAGACCGGCATCACGAGCCATCTGCCACAGCTCAGCCAGCCGCTCCTGCGCATCCTCGTTTCCTTTGTCTGTGGTCGCCGGCATGAACAGCGTTAGTAGCGGATAACCCTGTGCCTCGCTGTCTTCTCTCAGCTTGCGGAACGACCAGGCGATGATCTCATCAAGGTAAGGCCGTAGCCGGTCCCTGATCTCGGTCCTGTCCATATCAGGCCTAGCACCGGAGCGGCGAACGACGTCTTCCAAAAACGGATAAGGAATCGGCCGCTTCTTCTCCACAGTGTTGCCCATTTGGTTCAGCACCCGGTTCTCCTCGGTGCTGTAGACCGTCATGACGACGATATTCGGATCGAAGGTTGGTACACCGGTTTGGGCGACCATCAACTTCTGGATCATGCTGTAGCCACCGACCGCGAAGTTCAGGATTTCGTAATGCGTATACTGTTGGCCGGTCACCTCTCGATTGAGCCGCTCCTCGAGCACCGCCTCATAAGTCTGGTCGTTACCGACGCCGGCTCCCATCTCGTACGATGCCCCGAGCAGGGCGATGCGGTAGGTGCCCGCAGGCTTCGCCTGCTCGTACTCGCTATCCCTCATTCTCCAGCTGTTGGTGACGAAAGGCGCGTCCTTGAACGTGCCCGCCCAGGAGGCCTTCAATTCGTACTCGAAGAAGTCGTCTCGCAGGTCGACGACGTTCGAGCTACGGATTGCCGCCCACTCACGGCCGCGCGGGCGGCCCTTGTGGGCGGTCCAGAGAGCGGACGTAAAGTTGCCGTGATCGAGCAGACCTTCGTAGTAGCCACGGTCAGCGAGTTCCCGGTCCCTCATGTTCAGGCGATCGTTGCGCAGCGACTGGATCATCCCTTCAGGACGGGAGCCCGCCAGGCCCCTGACCTGGGGCAGACTGACCAGTATGAGCAGCGAGGCCATAGCAGCCGTGTAGAAACCGGGGTGGGCGACCAGCGGCCGTTTTTCGACTCGCGATGCGGGTGCGTCGCGCCGCAACGCGTACTGGATGAGCATACCGATGACGATCGCGCCGAGAAAAACGAGCGCCCACTTGCCGAACTCCGACGGGCTGCTGCGCCCGGCGTTGGAGACGATGGCCAGCCATTCACCCGGCGTCGCCGTACTCCAGAACGACCAGAGCAACGACATGAGCGCAAAGAAGCCAACGGTCTTTGCCGAACGCACGAAGGCGACCCGGAGATTGAGAGCTCCCGCCTTCTTCTTCTTGCCTCGCGCCTCCTGCAGTGAGTTGATCACAACCATCACGCCCAGAAAGCCCCAAAAAAGACCGTCGGTGGCCGCCAGCGGAAAAGAACCGCGCAGCCAGAACCACTGGTAGGAATGCAGCAACCACGTTCCGATGAACACGACCACCGTGGCGAGCACGATGCCTGTCGACATCCCTCCCCACTTTCGCAGCCGCATAAACGCCGGATAATAAACCATCTTCATCATGAAATCTTTCCAGTAGATGTTTATCCGGCGCCAAAAGTCGTTGAAGCTGGAAGCCAAGTAATAGAGATGGTGCGTTTCCGGCAGATTGAACCCGAACAGGCAGAGAATGCCGATGATCATGTGGAACTGCCCGGAGATGCGCAGATAGAGCAGATACGACGTGACCATGAACTGCATGACGGCAGTCAGGCTCTGAACGTCCCCCGGCGATGGGACCAAGTACTGATACACCAGCCGATAGAGCAGCAGATGCGTCAGACCGCGCACCATCCACAGGACGCCTTTCTGATAGATGGCGTGCTCTTGCTCGTTGTAGTACGTGCGCCGATACGTCCGGTAGTCCACTACCGGGAATAACAGAAAAGAGATGTTAGGCAGCAGGAAGAAATAGGATAGCCGCTCGGAGATCGACGCTGGCTGCTTCTCATGCCGCATGTCGTACAGATAGATCGCCAGGCGGAACATGAACATCGCGCCGAGCACCGGCAGGATCAACGTCTGGAAGTCGCTTACCAGAGCATTGGAGATCCACCCGGTCCGCAGCGTCGCCAGCCCCAGCGCCACAATGACGATCAGCCCAACTCGGATGCCAAACGCGACCGGCAGGTGGCAGAGACCTATCAACCCCAGACCGATACCCACAAGCACGAGGCTTTGAGGGAATGGCAGCACGACCCCGATTGCCGCAATCGAGAGCGTCAGGAAGAACGCTCGCCGATAACGCATTGGCAACAGCGAGTGTATGATGAACCCACCGAAGATCAGCGGCAGGAGACGGATGAATCCGTAGTCGTCCTCAATCCGGAAGCGCCAGAGCGCCAACATCACCAGACCGAGCTGAGCGGTGAGGGAGATGAAGCGGACCGCATCTGACGTGCTCAATCGTTCCCAAATGCCCACCGGCCCTGTCGACTGAGCGGTCGGCGCGGCGCCAGCGCCTGCCTCGAAGTTTCTATCAGATGTTGACTGCGTTAACTGGTCGATTGGCTTCGCCATTCCTTGCCTTTGCGCACTATGGTTAGGTTGGTCGCCCTGAGCGTCAGCCGCCCACATCCGCCCGCCTGAGCTGCCGAGCCGGCTTTCCCTCTGGGAGGCCGCAACGGGAGGGAATCCCCGGGGATCCGCCCTCCGCGCATCTTCAAGAACCGTTCCCTGCACAGGTCGTGCTGCTTGGGCCGCTCGAACGTCAGGTGCGATTCGACTAATAGCCGTGTTTTCAGCGGTTTCTGCCCCTCGACCCCACTTCCAGCCGGCTAACGCAAGCGGCTGTGCTCTGAGATACGGCTCGCAGCCGCCCAGGCGCGGCAAGCGACCGGCGCCGGGGCAACAGCAGTGTTGCTCTGCTGCCACAAACAGCGCCTGCCGACGGCCCGCAAGTCCAACGTTCCGCCTGCGATCGCCGCATCTGCGCCGCACCTGCGAAATTAAAGTGCCTGATCCGGGTGACAAGCTACAAGTTTCCCAACGCCGCATCTGCCTATATGTTGGCGCTGAAGACAGTCGGAGGTGAAGTGAAGGCAGAAGCCGGTCGCGGGAGAGGAGGCGGGATGATCGTTGGAGTTGGACTCGATGTACTGGAGACGGAGCGGATGGCGCGGGCCCTCGAGCGGCACGGGGAGCGTTTCGAGGCGCGCGTGTTCACGGTGGCAGAGCGCTCGGATTGCGCCGAACGTTTTGACAAGGTTCTGGCGCTGGCGGCGCGTTTCGCGGCCAAGGAAGCCTGTGTGAAGGCGCTCGGCATTGGCTGGGGCGCGAGTTTCTCACTGGCCGATGTCGAGATACTTCGCCTCGAGAGCGGTGCGCCGCAGCTAAAGGTTCACCGAAATGTGGCCGCTCGCGCTCGCGAACTGGGTGTACGTAACCTCCACGTCAGTATGACCCACCAGCCAGGGCTCGCCGCCGCGGTCGTCGTGTTGGAAGGATAGTCCGAGGCTTTATGCCTTTTGTGCCTCGAGAAAGAAGTTCGTGCGCAACGGCATCGGCAACTTGTCAGGATTGAATACCCGCAAAGCAAACAGACCCGGCTTACCCAAGAACCTCTCCATCTTTCGTTTAAAGAATTCGTTGACGACGGGAATGTCGTAGTACTTCACCTGAAAGCCATTCTTTTCGAACCGGCGCCTGAGCTGCCAGTAGTTGTGTAATGAACAGTGGTGCGGATACTTGAGAAAGGAGAAAGTGTTTCGGATTCCATATTTACGAGAAAACCGTATTGGCTCGAATAACATGTTGGTCCAGCGGTTGGGCGTCTGGATGAGATAGTAACCGTTGTTTTTAAGCACACGCTTGATCTCACTGAGATGCTCATCGCTGTCCGGAATGTGCTCGAACACATCGAAGCTCATCACGATGTCGAAGTGGTTGTCCGGAAACGGCAGCTTGTTGCCGTCGCCGATCACGATCGGAAGGTTTCCGTACAGCTTCCTTCCCTCCGTCACGACATAACGATCGTAGTCCACACCAAACACGGCATGGTCGTCATCGAGCAGGTGCTTCATCAACCCGCCTTTGCCGGTGCCGATCTCGAGAACTCTACGTGGCGTGTCGAGAAGCGTGGTGTCATCCAAAAACCGAATGCAAGCTTCGTAATTACCCCAATGCGGCTTCTCGAGGTCTGCGGCTACCAGTTCGGATCGTTTCATCTCTATTCAGCCCTTAAAGTGAACCCAACTTTGCGCTTGATACCTGTGCGGGGCGCAACATCAAGAGCCCGCCCAAGCTTATCACCAGCAGATCAAAAGCTCCGGACAGTAAGCCCAGGGACACGGCAGACTCGGCGGAAAGACCAACCATGCCAAGCAGCTCCAGCAGCAGCACCTCCCGCACCCCGAACCCCAGCACCGAGATCGGCAGGCGGACGGCTAGTAGCACGATGGGCCATACCCAAAGGATCGTCAGCAATGGGATACCGACCGCGAGACTGGCTGCCAATAGCCAACTAACGACCGAAAGCAGGTAGTGCAGACCCAGCGAAGCGCCGAATACGACTAGGAGGACCACTTTCTTGTCCAGGTACTCGCCCAGCCTACTCCTTAGCGCCTGTAACCAACCGATCAGCGCATTCAACCACCCTCGCAACCGCCCGGCGAGCACGACAGAGGATCGCGGCAACGACCTCAAACCCAAGACTAGCCCGACGACCAGCGTCAGGGCCACGACGGCCAGCGCCAAGAACGGCCAGATGCGGTCGAAGGCGCGTTCCGGCGCCAGCAGTATCACCCCAAGAACCACCGCAAGGATGAGCGACACTACGCCCAGGATCCGTTCAACGATGACCGAGCTCAGCGACCGGCTGTACTCCCCGCCGCGGCGCGTAACGAGCTTTGCCCGGATGAGATCGACACCAACCGTCGCTGGCAGTGCGCAACCTAGGAACGTGCCCCTCAACAGTGCCGACAGAACCGTTGGGTACGGCAGCTTGACACCACCGGCATTGAGCAACAACTGCCATCGCAGCGCCGCCAGCACGCGAAACAGCGCGTAAAGAACCAGGGCTAGCCCGAGCCATTCCAGCCTCACGCGCCCCAGCAGCTCGAGCACCGCCGACAAATCGGCCCGGGCAATGATGTAGCCGCCCAGCAGCAAGGTCCCGGCCCAACGCCCCAGCATTTGGAGACTAGGCCACCGGCGCCGGGCCGTGTGGGCCGGCCGATCCACTCCCGAGAGGTCGGGCTCGATTCGCTTCAGAGAACGCTCCAGTTGATTGTTCGGCCTGACCCCGCAGTCGAGGAGTGCGTCGCTGCCACGCAACACCTTCAGTTGCCTCCAGGTTGTGCCTGCAGGGTCCGAACTCGCACGGCAACCGTTACCCGGGACCAGCAGCGGCGGACTCTGGCGACGTCTCGAGAGCGGCCAATCTTGGCAACTATGGAAGGACCGTGCCGAACCCCGTATGGCATTGTGGCCAATGCTAACCCGGGCAATGAGTGGAACGGCCGGCTGTGTCAGGCGCCGACGGCTAGGATATTGTGGTGGTCGGTTTCCTCATCCAGTAGTTCCGCCGCCGACAGATCGGCCTCGGGGATGTGCAGCTCCCACCATTGTCTGGCCGCATCCGCATCCCAAGCCTCCGCCACGGGGATTCGCGCCAGCCAAGCATCCAGCTCGGCGGCGCTCTGTGGCCTTCGCTCTGGCTCTTTTTCCAAACAGGCGAGGAGCAGGCGCTCGAGTTCGCTGGGGATGGGCAACTCCGTCTGCTGCGTGGGTGGGATTGGACGATCCTGCACATGGGCGACGATGGCCGCTAGAGCGTTCTCGGCCTCAAAGACCAACTGACCCGTGACCAGCCAGTAACCGACACAGCCCAGCGCATAAAGATCCGCTCGATGGTCGATATCGCTCTTGCCCAACGCCATCTCGGGCGCCATGAAGGCGGGAGTCCCGGTCGTAACGCCTTCCGCCGTCAATTCAGTCGATACAGCCTCCATTCGGTCCGTCGACTTGACCAGACCGAAGTCGAGGACTTTGACGAAATCGTAGTCCGGACCCATGCGACAGATATAGATGTTAGCCGGCTTGATATCGCGATGGATCATGTTCTGCTCGTGCGCTTCGCCCAAACTATGACAAACCTGACGCATCAGCTGGACGGCACGAGCGGCTGGAACGGGACCGAAGCGGCGAACCAGCGACTCCGCACTCAATCCCTTCAGGAGCTCCATGACGTAGTAGAAGGCCCCATCGTCGCTGATCCCGAAATCGAACAATTTGATGGTATGCGAGGAATCGAGCCCGGCGGTCGCTTGCGCCTCCCGCTCGAAGCGACGCAGGATTGTGAGCCTCGCGTCAGCATCGGCACCGAAGGCTTCGGGTCGTATCAACTTTACCGCTGCCGGCCGAGCCAGCATGCGGTGCCGCGCGACCCAGACCTCACCCATACCGCCCTTACCTAGAAGCTTTATCAGCTTGTAGCTGCCAACCTCGCGCGCCCGGCTCAGACGTCTTCCAAAACGAAAGACGACGCGCGACTCGACGAAGGCGATCAACGCGCAGAGATAGGTCGTGAAGAGGAAGTACCCGGCAAACAGTAGGAGCGGGGCGTCCGGGCTGGTGTATCCAGCCGCTTTCGAAAGCACCACCGTCAAAAGGCCCGTGGACGCAGCGGCTATGGAGGCGAGCAGGGTCTTGCCGGGCGTGTTGGGCGCGAGGAGAGGGAAGATGACTATCCACACGCACTCCCAAGGTATCCCCGGGAACTCATCCATGAAGACGCCGGTCCACTCTCCGAAGATGCCCCAATACGTGGACATCGAGATGCCGAAAGCGCCGATGACTTCGAAGACGAGGCCGATGTCCAGCAATGCTTGCGGATTGAAACGTCCAAAGCGCGACAACAGGAAGACGGCCAGCGCCAGCGCTATAGAGAGAGCGGCGACGAGGGTCTGCGTCGCTCTTTCGTCAGACCACAGTCCCACATCCTCGATCGGCGTTCCCGTTTGGCCGGCGAAGAAGAAGTGGGATCCGAAGTAGGCAAGGAAGAACGTTCCTGCGTAGATGAGCGCTGCCCAACCAAGCCGGCGCGACGCCTCTTCTAACAGGTCGGCGGGCAGTGCGCTGAGCGACGCCTGGCTGATGCTGGCTCCCGGCGTAGGCGTCGCGCTGACCTTCTTCAGCAACCTCGAGTCTATCATCGCTTAGTCGGGTATCGCCCCCATCGCCCTACGCGCCTTGCGTCAGACGGGTTTCGCTCACCGCGATATCATCACGTGCGCCCACGGCTTGCCGGGAAACATCAGCCAGGGCCGTTCCTGCGCTGGAACTGCAGAGATCCCGCTGCTGGCCTCGGTCGCATAGGGCATGTAGATGACGTACAACCCGCGCGCGCCCGCGGCCTCGCCGCTCGCCGGGTCGAAGACCCCATCGTTCGCAAAAAGCGAATAAAGCGCAGTCGGCTGGCTCGGCATGCTCAGGCGCCCCGCTTCGACCTCCGCCATTCTGATCGAGTCGATCGCAGCACGCTCCGTCACGCCCTGAGCCCGCAAGGCGCGACCCCGTTCCATGAAGGGATCCAGCGACTCGTGATAGCAGGCGACATGCCAGCGCTGCTCCGCCGGATCGTCGCCGAGACAGATAAGCCCGTTGGAGCCCTCCCTGATCGTGACCAAGCGACCCGCGCGAAACGCGCGCACCGTCGCTCCTTCCCGCAACGCCTGCGGCAGGGCGCTGACGGCTTCTGCGATCTCTTGATCATCAGTCTTCGCCTGAGAGCTGGCATCTTGCGGGTGCAGAAAGGAGCTGAACAGCATGAGCACGAGGATTCTCATCTTCCGATCTCCGGCTGGGTCAGGTGCTGGGTTGAGGCCAGGTGATTGAGAAAGTTGTCCAGAGAGGCGAACGGCGGCAAGCGTGGCCTAGGACAGGTTGGCCAGCGAGGTCTCCACTTGCTCGAGACGTTTGAGGGCCCCCAAGCGGCGATAGGTGGCAGCGGCGAGCTGCAGGTCAGCGCGTGCCAGTGCGATCTGCTTTGTCTCGATGTGCAGCTCCGCTCGCCCCTCGAGTATCTCGGCCTCGAGCAACAGGTTTCCGTGCTCGCGGGCGACGTTCAGGGCATTTTCAAATAGGGGCCGAGCTCGCGTCCATTCCGACTGGGCCGTCGCTACGCCTCCCAAGAGGCGGAGTGCATCGGCGCGTCCGAGTTCATCTCCCGTCGCAACGAATGCGCCCAACGCGTGCGTCGCTTCGGCAGTTGCGTATTCGAAGTCGCCGCGGCGATAGAATACCTCCGCCCGGCCCGCGCGAGCCATCGCGGCGAGGCGCTGGTCGTCCAACTGCCGGGCACGTCTCAGTGCATCGCTGTAGTGGCGCTCAGCCTCGCGCCAGTAGCCCAGGTCGCGGTGAACGATCCCGAGGTTGTGTGAGGTCTGAGCCAGGCCAGCGCTGAAGCCGACCTTCTGGTACGCAGGGATAGACAGTCGGAATAATGAAAGCGCCTGCTCGTGTTCGCCACGCAGGCTGGCTATAGCACCCAGATTGTTCGTTGCGCGCCCGCTCATCTCATCGTCTCCGCCTTCACGCGCCAGTTCCAGCAGGTCAGCGAAACGATCTTCCGCTCCAATCAGGTCACCAAGCTCGAATAGTACGGCGCCGGCGAGGTTTATGGCGGAAAGCAGATTGACGCGATCGTGTTTGGCACGGAATTCCGCTTCGGCCGCCAGCACGAGATTCAGCGCGCGTTCCACCTTACCGAGGTAGAACAGCGCCTCTGACACCAGGTGGGCCACCTTGGGATCTGCCAGCAGCTCTGCGTCCTCGAACGTCGCCGCACGATCCCGGATGTCGCCCCAGGCGCGGTTCGCCGCGTGACGCTCCAGCTCCGCTCGGAGACCAGCCGGATCACCAGGCACGGTGCTCATCAGCCCAGCAGTTACCGGCCCACCGCCAGCGCATATCGGGTGAACCCGGTGAGCAGTACTTCAATCTCATCCAGTTCTTCGATCTGCAGGGTGCCGAGGCGCTCCCAAGGCTCGCCCGCCCTCTCCTGGCGCCACAGATCGAACTCCTGCTCACGCGCCAGGAATTCCGCTTCGGCTTCGTCGTAATCCAGTTCCAACTTGGCCGGCTCATTCGGGTTGAAAGCCAGGCCACTGGGTTCGAAGCTGGCCAGGAACAGACCCGGGTCGACGATCACCTGGATCTCGATGGAGTCGCCATCCGCGAACGGCGAGCCATCCGGACGGCGAAGCAGTGTCTGTTCCTCGATATTCAGCTCCAGGAATTCTTTGCCCGTCCCGGGCCCGCCCTGTCCCTGGTAGCGGATCTCCAGCCGACGATCCTGTCCCTTCACCGCCCAAAACGACGTGTCCATCGTCTCCAGCGGCGGCGCTGCAGTGCGTCTGGGGACGAACTCGAGCTGCGACTCGGGCACGGTGTCGGGCTCGGCCTCGCTCGAGTTGTTACAACCAAAAGCAGCAAGACTCATCGCCAGCACCGCGGCCGTACCAAGCGCCAGCCGGATTTTTCTGTTAAGACCGTTTATCACTATCTACCCCCCTCTCATACCGTGTCAGCGGGAGCTGCACTCGTCCGAGAATTTCAGATTCGCAAGCGGCGTTCCGCGCATAAACACTGTGAACACAACATGTTAAGGCTTTCCGCCCTGTCCCGATTCCGGTCATGTGTATCGATTCGCTACAACCGCTCACCACAACTTCCGATCCATCACTTCTCTTCTTCGCCCAATCGTTTGAGGGCCCGGTGTAGGCGCGACCGGGAGATGCCCAACCGGCGCGCCGCTGCACTCTTGTTACCCTCGCAGCGCTCCAGCATGGCACGGACGGCGGCCAACTCGATCTCCTCGAGTGAAGCGGGGAACGGCAAGACATCTCCACCGCCGCGTGCCACCGGCGCCGCGATCGTTTCGACGAAGAGGTGCTCGGCCTCGAGGCTGCCGCCCTCGCTCAGCAATAGCGCCCGTTCGATGGCGTTTCTCAGTTCCCGGACATTACCCGGCCATGAGTAAGTCAGCAGACGGTCTTTGGTCGTCGCTGAAAGATTCGGTCGTGGTAACCCGTACTGGTCGCTCAGCGAATCGGTGAAATGATCGACCAGCAGCAGGATGTCGTCGCCCCGCTCGCGGAGTGACGGCAGCTGAATCGGGATGACCGACAGGCGATAGAAGAGATCCTCGCGAAACCTTCCCGCTTGAACCTCGGCGGTCAGATCGCGGTTGGTCGCGGCAATGATGCGGATGTCGACTTCTTGGCTGCGGGTGCCGCCGACCCGGCGAACACGCTTGTCCTCCAGCACCTTCAAGACCTTGCCCTGCAGCTCGAACGGCAGCTCGCCGACCTCGTCGAGGAACAGCGTGCCCCCGTCGGCAACCTCCAGCAGTCCCGGTTTGGCGTGACGCGCATCCGTGAAGGCGCCACGCTCGTGGCCGAATAGTTCAGACTCCAACAGGTTGGCCGGTATTGCCGAGCAGTTGACCTCGACGAACGGACCACTCCCGCGCGGCCCGTTGTAGTGAATCGCCTGTGCCAGTAGCTCCTTCCCCGTACCCGTCTCGCCCGTGAGCAGGACCGTGGCTGTACCCCGTGGGATGATCCGCGAGGCGCGCGCCAGCGCGTCGCGCATCGGGCCACTGTCCCCAACGATCCGCGAAAAATCGAAATCCCGACGCTCCGCCTCCGCAAGCTCGGCCCGCGCCACCTCTCCCCGCGCCACTTTGCTGCCGGTCCTTATGTAATCCGCCAAGCGGTCCGCCTCAGGTGGCAGCACGAAGTAGTCGCCGGCACCGGCTCGAACCAGTTCCACAGCCAGCCGGTGATCGGCCCGCGTCCCCACCACCACCGGCGCCACCCGGCTCAAAGCCAAGGCATCGCGCAGTCGTTCAAGCGCTCGATCCTCCGAACCGGGGCACGAGATCACGACCGTCGCGGCCCGCCCGGCTTCTCCCAGGTCGCGTCCCCATTCGAGCTCCAGGCCGGCCGCCTCCGCCAGTTCACGGAAGTAGTCGCGAAACGACTCCGACTCGCTGTACACGAGAATCTTGCTTTTCATAGTCTCCTACCGCCGGGCCTCTCACATGGATCGAAATGATACAGATTTCGGGCCAGTAGCTCAACTGTCACGTATTAGCACAGCCTCAAACCCGCAAGACCGCCGTTCTGCCAGCCTTCTGGCGTGTCCACGGGTCAATGCGCGGTCTGTCCAGCTCGGGCTGCAGCCCCCCGCCGGACTGTAGCGATACGTTACACCACGCCCATACTGTCGCGAAATAGGACGGGTGAGACGAAGGCGCAGCTGGTCGCACCAGCCAAGCTATGTGGTTACAGGGAAATCAATTAGGAGACCAGGCGCGCTTCGGCACCGCGATTGCCTTGTCACAGCGGCAGCAGACTTGGACGAATCACTGTGATCGAGGGAGGAAGACGAATGAAATCCACTACACTCAAGTACGCTTCGCACCTGGCCAAGCTGGGCCACCTGGTATTGGCCGGATTGATCATCTTCGCGGTCGGTTGTGATGACAGCACGGCTCCGGCCGGCTCGGCGGGGTCACGGCCGGTGGGGCTATCGGTGGCGCTGAGCGGGACCGGGGCCAATCCCGTCGGATCGTTGTTTGCCCAGGCGCTGGAGCTGACGGACGGCGCCAACACGTTGGTGATCGAGAGCGCCGAGCTGGTGTTACGCGAGATCGAGTTCGAGCGGGTCGAGACGCCCGGCTGCGACTCGGAACTGGACAACGACGACTGCGAGGAGTTTGAGGTCGGGCCCTTCCTGCTGGCGTTGCCGTTGGACGGTGGCGTTGCGCAGGAAATCACGGCCCAGGTCGATACCGGTCGGTACGACGAGATCGAGTTCGACATCCACAAGCCGGAAGATGACAACCAGCAGGATCTCGACTTCATCGCTCAGCACCCGAACTTCGCCGACGTCAGCATTCGCGTGACCGGCACCTACAACGGGTTGAGCTTCGTCTACACGACCGACCTGAACGAGGAGCAGGAGATCGCGCTGACCGAGCCGCTGGTCGTGACACCGGACTCGGGCCCGATCAACGTGACGCTGACGATCGACCTGGCGACCTGGTTCCTCAGCCCGGGAAGCGTGCTGCTGGATCCCCACACAGCCAACAAAGGCGAGCCCAACGAGAACCTGGTCACGGAGAACATCCGGGCGTCGATCGAGGGCTTCCGGGATGACGACAGCGACGGCATCCCCCACGGCGATGACGACGATGAGCTAGACGACTAGATACCTGCGCCGGCAAATAGCTTCACGCAGAAAAGGGCGGTCACTCGACCGCCCTTTTCGCGTTCTTGAGTTAGCACGGAGGCCTTCAGTTCTGCAATCTCCATTGATAGAGGTTCTGGTAGATCCCGTAAGTGTCGATGCGCGTGTTCTTGACCCGCTCGTTCACGACTATGGGATCGTCGTAGAACCAGAGAAAAGCGTAGGGCCTATCCGTCGCGATGACACGGGCCGCCGCGCGCCAGTGATCGGCCGCATCCTCAGCGGTGGCGGCCGCTAGTGCCAGCGGGACGAGGCTATCGAGCTGGGCGCTGGCGTAACCAGTGACGTTGAAGGGATGATCGGCCGGCCAAAAGAAGCCGACCACGTAGTCAGGCTCCAGCGCCACCTGCCAACCCAGAAGAACGGCCTGAAAGTCTCGCTGCTCCAGCACTAAACCCAAGAGGCTGTTGAACTCCACCAGGCGGATCTGCATGTCGATACCTACGCCGGCGAGCTGCGCCTGAATGATCTCGGCGGCCGAAGTCCGCCGCTGATTCTCCGCCTGGGTCAGTAACGTAAAGCGGAACGGCAGATTGCCGCGGTCGATGACCCCGTCGGCGTCGCTGTCTTTCCAGCCTTTGGCGGCAAGAATGGCGCGGGCGCTGTCCGGCAGATAGGCGTCGGCGGTCAGTCCAGGATCGTTGAGCTGGCGGAAGATTGGGGGATAAGGACCGGCGGCCGGCCGAGCAAAGTCTGTTATTCCGAGACCGGCGAGGATAGCGCCTCTGTCGATGGCCAGCGAGAGAGCTTTGCGGATTTCCGGATCGTGGAACGGTTCGAAGCCCGATTCGTTCCAAGCGATGTAATCAAAGAAGCGGTCGCGGATGGCCTCGATGCGGAATCGGGGGTCTGCCCCCAGTTCACGTGCCTTGCCCATGGGCAGCGGCCCCATGACATCCAGCTCCCCGTTCTCAAATTCCACCAACCTCGTCGTCTCCTCGGGCAACACCCGAAATATCACGGTCTCGGTGGCGGGTCCGGCGCCAAACGACCGCGGGTTCGCCTGGAGAACCAGCCGATCGCCACGGATCCACTCCGCTACCCGGTAGGCGCCGCTAACGACCAGATTCGTATCCGGCCGAACCAGAGTAGCGTGGCCGGTCAGCGTCGCGTTGTCGTCGGTGAAGCCTTCGAAAACGTGGGCGGGGATGATGCCGATTCCCGTGTCGAACAACATTCCGGGATAAGGCCGCTTGAAGAAGAACGTGACGCGCCGCGAATCACCGGCCACCAGCGAATCGAGCTGATCCCAAACATCGATGTACGGAGACGCTATCTCTGGTTTGCGGATGAGCCGGAACGTGAAAACGACATCTTGCGCGTCGATCGGATGTCCATCCGACCATACGGCATCACTGCGCAGTGTGTAGGTCAACGTCGTCGAGTCCGGACCGTACGACCAGCTCTCCGCTAGCGAGTGATCGTCGACGACATATTCGATGGCACCTTCACCCCAGCGGGCCGAGTTGAGTGCGCGATAGAGTTGTGAATTGATCTCCCCATCCAATGCGCTTGTCTCGGCCACGGGCAGCAGAACTCCGAAATCCGTCCCCTCGCCGATCACGATACTCCGGCGCCCCTCTTGCGCTTGACAACCGCCCATCAAGAGAAGGGCAATCAACCCAGCCGCCAACAGCTGCCTCACGGTCCCTCCTTCATGTGTCACGGTACCACTGTCGGGAATCCCCAATTGTAGGCCGAGGACATAGCGCGCGACAGCACCGGCCTTGCCAGATCCGGAAAGCCGGTGTCATGCTTACTGCTATGAATCCTCTAGAATGGTTCGAACGTCTGCACGGCCTGCCACGTATTGGTCTGACGATCGTGGTGGCGGTCGTGGCGCATTACATGGTGCAACTCATACGTAACGCCGGCGAGCGTGTGCTAGCACCGGCCCATTCACCCGAGGTGCCGGCAAAGACGGCGATCGCGCGGCGGCATCCGAAGGTCGCCACGATCACCAGCCTCACTATCAGCGCGCTCACCTTTACCATCTATTTCGCGGCGTTCGGTCTGATCCTCATCGAGCTCAAGGTGCCGCTGACGACTTATCTAGCCACGGCTTCCGTCGTCGGCTTGGCCATCGCTTTCGGGTCGCAGAGCCTGGTTCAGGATGTCGTCGTCGGATTGACGCTCGTCTTCAGCGACGCCATCGACATCGGCGATGTGGTCGAGGTGCCCGGCCAGATCGGGCGCGTCGATGAGATCGGGCTGCGTTTCACCACGCTGATCAACTTCAAGGGCCAGCGGGTCTACGTACCCAACCGCAACATCACGCTGATCAGCCGCTACCGTGGCGGCGTGGTGCGCGCCTACACCGACGTCCAGATACCGGAGTCTCTGGAGGATGCCGAAGTCATCGGTATCGTAGAACGCATCGCGCGAGGCATGCGGGCCCAGCATCCAGCGATCATCCTGAGTGACCCCGAGATTTTCGGAGTGCGGCAAGCCAGCCCGGGAGACTGGCGCTACCTCCGCGCCAAATTCCGGCTCTGGCCGGGCCAGGAACCGCTGATCCAAGAAACGTTCAAGCAGCGGGTCATCATGGCACTCAAGACGATAGACCCGGACTTCGCGACCTGGATGGTCGACATCACGTTCCGCGTCGAGTAATCCCCGGCCGGCACATGGAGTGCTTAGACCTAGCGGTCAGGCGATCGCGGATAGACAATCCGGGCGCTAACTGGATAGTGGTCGGACGGGTAACGCCCATCGCGCGAGTCGCGGACGATGGCGGCGGCCTCGACTTGCCAACCCTCCGAGACCAGTACGGCGTCGATCTTCGAGCTTTTC